>JAFGHX010000301.1 GCA_016929905.1 Kiritimatiellia bacterium | reverse complement strand
CAGGTATGCGCCGCCTCGCACGCCTTGCTCTGGCACCCATGGCGCTCGCACCATACGTTAGCGTATTTGCGCCGGGCAGTACTTAGTGCGCATCGGGATGGGTGCGCTGGCCTTCGATTCGGATGGGTTCTTCGTTTCGGAGTATGACCGCGTCTTCACGAACCATTTTGGACGCAACCCGGACTTCGCCCGGATCATGCGGACGCTGGCGAGGCACCCGCGCGGCTTGTTTCGGGGACAACTCGTGCAGGAGGTGGGGCTCGACTTCATCGAGCCGAACAAGGAACGTCTAGGCACGGGTGTGCCGGAGCAACTCTTCTCGGCCCTGTCTCAGACGGGCGCGTTTCACGATTGGCTGGGTCGTGCGTTCGAGCGTCTATGCGTGCAGCATGCTGTTGAAATCGCGCGGCTGTTGGGTTTTGCGGGGATCGCCTACCGGGTGGGACCGTTTTTCCAGCCGCCCGGCAAAGACACGCGTGGCGCGCAGGTGGACTTGCTGTTTGCCCGTGACGACAACGTCATCACCCTGTGCGACATGAAGTACAGCCGGCGTCCTGTCGGTGTCGAGGTCATCGACGAGGTGGAGAGGAAAGCCGACGTCCTGAGCGAGTGCTTCCCGAAGCGGGCCATCCAGCGGGTCCTGATCGTCAGACAGGAGGCGACGGAAAATGTGATCCGCGGCGGTCATTTCTATCGCATCCTGCGCGCCGAAGAGCTCATATACGCCTGATGAGAAGACGGCTCACGTCGGAAGTGCGATAGCCGAGGACCAGCGTCCCATGCATCCCGCGTCATTCCGCGGCCATGCGGCGGAACTCGTCCAGCGCTTGCGCCACGATGCGTTGGAGCGCCGCGCGCAGGTCGTCATCCAGCACCTTGCGTTGTGGCCCCCCGTCCGGGTCCAGCTCGGGATGTTCGCGATCGGTGACTTTCGTGTCCGTGACCTCGTTCACCGGCAGGCCCTCGGGGCTTTGCCCGAACAGCACGGCGTAGAACGTCGCGGCCGTCAGGTAGGCCATGGTCTGGTTCGGATGGGAGTCCTTGACATAGCGCAGCGTCACGTCCGGCCGGGCGGCTTGACAACGCCGCGCAACCAGGGGCATCGGCACCACCCGCGCATCGAGCGAGGCCGCCAGCCGGGCCATCACGCGGGCCCGCTCCAGCGCGGGTCCGTCGGGCGGGGCGCCGGTCAACGGCTTGGCATTCTGGAATTCCGGCGCCGTGTCATAGAGCACCACCCGCGCGCCGCCGCGCTTCGCCAGCTCCGCGAACCGGCGCGCATATTCGGCATAGGCCGAGTCGAGGCCCCCGGCCGTGTCCCGCCAGGATTGGAGCACGACGTAATCCCAGGCGGGATGCTTCGCATTCAGTTGTCCGCGCAGCTTCTCGTGACGCCGGATCGACCTGCCGTAGAAGGTGTCTGTCGGGTGCGCCTCCGCCTCCGTCCGCAATTCGTCTATCGCCCGCTTCAGCTCGTCGCCGGTCAGCGCGGGCAGCCGCACCCAGTCCTGCGAACGATAGGTCCAGTGGTCCTTCAGCGTCCTGCCCCCATAGGTGACCGCCGTCACCTTGACCGGTCTGGCGGGATTGCCGGTGGCCGCCATCCGGCGAACCAGATCCGGCAGGTTGTTCCGAAACGTGAAGCTGTTCCCGATGAACAGGATATGGACCGCGCCGGTCGGGCCGGCCGGGTCGGCGGCAGCCCGGGGCGCAGCCGGCACGGCAGCCGTGCGCCATGCCGCGCACGAGCCGAAAAGCGCGAGAAGTGCGGTTTTTGCGCATGTGGACAACCGTTGGACGGATTCAGGTCTCATCCCGATCTCCCGCGGTGCTCTGGCGTTGCTCGCCGTGGTTTCAATCGGAAGCCCTCCCGATGCTCATTGCCTCGTCGTCGAGTTCGCCGCGTTTGTAGAGCGACACCATGGTCGGCCAGGGAATGGCGACGGGGCGACGGCCGGCCATCGCTTCCCGGATCATCGCGGGGCCGTTAGGTGCGGGCGGGCCGCCGCGTCCGGCTGTTTGCGTGTTGAAGCACGCGGCGAGGATGCCGTGGCTTGTGCCGGTGATTTCCAGGTATCCGCCGCCCACCCGGACCGGACCTCGCATCCCGCCCGAAGCGAGTATGGCGACATTGGCGCTGTCGGTGATGATCGCCGTCGGGCTCACTCCCTCCCGCTTCGGGCCGATGATGCGCACATTGCGCGCGTTCACGATCTCGATGTTCGTCGCCATGTAAGGCGAGCCGCGTTTCGAGAATTCCATGTTCACGCCATAGAGCCACAGCGGCTCCGTCGTACCCTTGACGACCAGCACGCGCGAATCGGCATGATAATTGCCGCTCATTGCCGTGTTGTACGGGTTGCACAGCTTGAAATGACGCCCGCCGCCTGCCCCCGAGAACTCGACAAAGGTTGTGGGTTGGCCCTTGACCTTGGATGTCCTCATCATGAGATTCAGGTCCAGTGCCGCCGTCATCGAATGCCGCCCGGCCCGCCAGTGGTAATGGCCGACGAAATCGTGTGCGAGCGGGATGTTCGGGGTGGTCGGCGCCAGGAGGGTCAGGTAGCCGAGGAACGTGGTGGCCGCTGCGTCGTCGGCCGTGTTGACGAGATACACCTGTGTCGTGGGCAGCCAGCCGTCGTGCCACCGCAGCGTCGTGACCGATTGCCCGGCGCCCATGAGCCGGGTGTCTTTGTGCAGCATCAAGCCGGGGCTGCCGATATGAAAGACACCCTTGGGAATCACGACGCGATTGTGGCCGGCCGCGCGGGCGTCATCGATCGCCCGCTGGATCTGGGCGCGGTCGTCAGTCCCGTCGTCCGGCGTGGCGCGGTAGCCGCCGGCGGCAACGTTGATGAACGGGCCATCGCTGAACATCGGCAGGTTCGGCACGACGTGACGGTTCACCATTTCGTCGGTCGACGCCGGCGCCGGGGCATCGTTCACCACCGCCTTGGCGGCAGGGATCGGCTCGGCGGCGGCGCCGAGCACGCCGTCGATCAGCGTCCGGCTCTCGAACCTGGAGCCGGCTCTGTACGAGGGAAAAACCGTGGGATCGGAATTCCCATCTACGTTCGTCTGGTCGTTGAAAGCGTATTCCGCGATCCTCTTCCACGCGCCCGTGCCGGTGCAGGGAAGGAACTCGCCGCTACGGATCAGCTTGTCGGTTCCTGCGACGAAGACGTTGCGCACATACAAATTCTTGCCGGCCGCATTGGCGAGCGCCACCGACCCGGCGGCGACGCCTCGCACCTCCACCACGCCGTCCAGGAGCACGGCCGACCCCTTGGCCGACGAGCCGCCCGACTGTTTCAGCCACGAGCCGGCAGTGCCCTTGCGGACATGAAACCCCACCAGCCGGCCCACGCCGAAGTCTCCGGTCCAATACGCGGCATGCGTCTGGTCGAGCAACCGCGCCCCCACAATCGTGGAACCGTCGCCGCCGCCCGTGGCGGAACCGGGGATTTCGTTGACCCCGACGATCACGCCGTAGCGGCCGCCCTGCACCTCGATGTTGCCGCTGATGCTGTCGGCGCCCGGCATACGGTAGAAGCCAGCATAGGCGCCTGTGGCGATCACCTTCACATCCATCAACGTGCAGCTCTGCGCGCCCGGACAGGTCACACCGATAGCGCCGGCGTTGCCGTTGCAGTCGAAATCGATGCCGTGCAGCACATTGCCGAAGGTGGCGGCCTCGGAGGAAGCGAAATTGGCCGGACTGCCAAGCGGATTGACGGGCACGGCATAGCGGACCGCATCCTTGTTCAAGGCCTTGAACTTGCGATACGCGATCATGGGCCGCGGCAACGACGGGTCGCCGAACCCGGCGGCGCCCGCGCGCAGTTTGACCACAGGCCGCAGGCCGCCCGAGCGCGAACCGAACAGATTGTGCCGTCCGCGGCCGGGTGTGGACGGGCGCTCTTGGCCTCGAGCCCAATTCCGCCACTCATAGAGCCGCAGCGTGTCGCTGATCGTGTAGGCGCCGCTCGGGACAAGCACTGCCCGGCCCTGCTCGTAGGCGTCCTCGATCGCCTTCTGGATGGCTGCCGTGGCGTCGGCGGCGCCGGTCGGATCCGCGTTGTAGGGCGCCGCCGTGACGACGATGTAGCCGAGTCCGGCCGGATCGGCCGGCGTCTCAGCGCCGGTCGGCCCGGCCAAGGCAAGTGCCGTCACGGCGATCATGATCAAACCCCCGAGCAAGACGGCCCCCGCCGGCAGCCCTCCCGCGAGTCTTGCCTCCCTTGATCCGTTCATCGGGACCTCCTCTTGCTGCAAGCCCGATTCGATACGACCGCGTGGACGGACGCTTCCGACAGCCCGTCACGCCGCGGCCTGGGGTTATCCTGACACACCGGCCCCATGCCGGCCAGTCCAAGACGTTGTAGATTCCGGAAAAGCGGCGGTATCGCACCGAATGCCGCGAGCTTGCTCTAAGCCGTCATGCTGCTATGCTTGCCGCATGGCAACAGATCTCAACGTGGCGCCTCAGCGCGCCCTGCACACCGCCAATCCCATGCACCTGCGCTGCTCGACCCTGTCAAGGGGAGAACCCCAGCGGCACATGCACCACAACCTGGAGATCGGGATTGTACTCACCGGCAGGATCCGCAATTTCCATGAGAACTGGCGGTTCGACTTGGATGCCGGCGGCATATGGTTTGCCGGCATGTACGAGCCGCACGGATGGCGGATCATGGCGGACGACACGCGGCTGCTTCTGATGGGCTTTCTGCCCGACATGCTCATGCCCTGCCGCTTTCCCGAAGCGCCGGGGGTGAACCTGCTCGCCCCCTTCACGGTCCGGCCCTCGGCCCGTCCGCGGACGACACCTGAAACGAGAAACGGGATTATGGCCATTGCCAACGATTTGTGCGCCGCGGTGCGCGCGAAGCCGCAAGAGCGGCGCCACGGGAAGACCGGTCCTTTCCTCGAGTTTGCCGGCAACGCGGCCCACGACTGGCTTTGGCTCCGGGCAAAGCTCCTCGAACTGCTGGCGGTCATCCACAGGAACTGGCAGCCTCCGGCGGATGCCGCCGACCCGCCGTTGTCCGCCATCGGGTGCGTGAACCGCGCGCTGTCGAAGCTGTTCGTCGAGCAGCGCCATATCACCGAGGAAGAGGCCGCCGGGCATTGCCGCGTGTCCGTGCGAACGTTGGGTTCGATGTTCCGGTCGGTACTCGGCGTCAGTTTCGCCATCTTCTCCATGCGACACCGGCTCGAATCCGCCGCGAGGGAACTCGTTCGCACCCGGTGCCCCGTAAAGGCCATCGCGCTGCGCTGGGGCTTCACGGACTCCAGTCACTTGAACCATGCGTTCCGCCGGCGATACGACTGCACGCCCTCCGTGTACAGAAACCGGCATCGGCCGGCGGGTGGACCCGCTCCGCGTTCGTGATCCGGCCGCAAGGCGTCGCGCGATGCATACTGTGGACCTCCTCGCTATCGGTCCTGAACGTGGCGGCGGGGAACCCGGCGCCGTCGTAGAGATTTGCCAGATACGGATTCGCCCAGCCGTAACGGACGGCATCGGGACACTCTACGCTTGGGGCGGTGACGGCGACGGTCTCGCCGCGGATCTCGGCGTCGGCTGAATGCCATTTGCCGTTCGCATCGCGGATTTCGAACCCGGTCAGTGTCTCGCCCTTCGCCACGAGCCCGGCATTGATGTGGTGGAAGCGGACGATGATACGATCGGCGGCGCGCTCGTGCGACGCGTAGAGCGGCCCCTGGCAGGCAATATCGGTGAATCCATAAACCCTGTTCAGCGAGAGCGCCGCGAGCCGCTCGCCGACGGGCCGTTTGTTCGGGGGATGCCCGGGCAATACTCTCGTCTCGGGCCCGGTGTAGCCCGTATCGACAGCGACCGCCATAGCGGTGTTTGGCGCGCGGCGCAGCGTGTTCAACTGGTGCTCGCGCATGACCGCCTTGTTGCCGTAAAGGCCCGGTTGTTCCATGACACAGCCCGGCGTCGCATGCAACTGCACGAAGAACAGAGGGAATTCGCCTTGGCCCCAGAGTTCCCGCCAAGTCTTGATCGCGATCGGAAAGATCGTGCCGTAATGCTGCTTGCGCGGGCCGTTGGATTCACCTTGGTACCAGAGCATGCCACGAATCGTGTAACCGGCAATCGGAGCGACTAGCGCGTTGAACGCGCGCTTGGTCTTGCCTACCCGGCCCGTACGCCGTCTGAAATCGGAATAGGCGTCGTAGGAGTCTCTGAGTTCGGGATGCTTCGCGAGCATCACGTCCCGGTTGGGCAGGTAGCTCTCGATCGGCTGCGCGCCGCGTGAGGTATCGAGCAGGCCGATCGGCACACCGATCTTGTCGTAGACCCTGGCTGCAAAGAAGTACTGCACGCCGGAAAACTCAGACGCGGTTTTCTCGGAGAGGACCAGCCACTTGCCGTTGCAGTCCTTCTGCGGCTCGTCGACAAAGATGTCATTCTGGGGATTCTGGTAGGCTCGGACGTGAGGGTACTTCCGGGCATCGTCCTGCAGTTGCTTGATGCTGTCGAAACTCGAACCGACCTTCCATGTCTTGCCGTCAAGGCAGGAAACCACTCTCGCGTTCGGCCTTCAGCAAGCGTGCGGCGGCGTGCTGCGCCCATATCGCCTGAGCCGCGGGTACCGTGGTTTCCTGTGTGCTCCCGCGATACGCGCTGCCGGTCGGGTCGCGCCCAGTCAGAAAGGCGAACATCAGAGCGCCCGTCGCATGCTGAGCCAGGACCGCGCCGTGCACCTTGTCGGCCATCCAGACGTTCACCCCAAACTCGGTCTTTCCCGCCTCCCAGAGCGCCAGTTCGGCGCCTGCGTCCACCACGATATCGTGCAGTCGCGCGACCCCGTCGAAGACTTCCTGTTCGCCTTCGCGATCCCACACGCTGTTGCGGCTTGTGACCAACACATAGTCGTAGCGTTTCGCCTGTATCGCTCTCACGATCGCGGGGTCGTCGGCATAGCGCGCCATGTTTGCGCGGTTTTTGCCGGCATGGGGCAGCGCGTCGACCCTGGACGAGACCATGCTCACGCCCAGGCTGTCCGCATAGCCTTCCAGCGGAACGAGGCTTCCCCCGTTGGCCTTGATCTGGCTGTTGGCAATGGCGAGAATGTTCAACGGGCCCGTTCGGCCGGCGTCTCCGCGCCGGTCGACCGGGCCAAGGCCAAGGCCGTCCCGGCGATGATGGCCAAACGCCTGAGCAAGGCGGCCGCCGCCGGCAGCCCTCCCGCGAGTCTTGCCTCCGTGGATCCGTTCATTGGGACCTCCTCTTGTTGCACACCGAGCCTGATTCCATACGGCCGTGCGGGCGGATGCTTCCGACGGCCCCTCGCGCCCCGGCCTGGGGCTATCCTGACAAACTGGACCCATACGCGCCAGTCCCCGGCGTTGTAGATTCCGGAAAACCTGCGGTATGGTCGGTTGCCGCAAGCTTGCTTTGAGCCGTCATGCTACTATGCTTGCCGCATGGATGCTGGCGGCACGTTGGTGCCTTTCACCGGCGATACAACGGATTTGCCGACTTCTACCGCCGTGCAGGGCTGCGGAGCAGCCGGACATGTGGTACGGTAAGAGCACATCGGAGAAACGCGTGGCGCGCCACATCGGGAGATCGAAACGCACGGCTCTCGTGCGGCGTGCTCGGGCAGGTAACGGGTGTTCGCGCAAACGCTGATCCGCTCAGGGTTCACCCGGGCAAATTCACGGTTCTGCCTTCGAAGGAGGAAGCATGCACAATGTAGGTTTGATAAGCTCGGTCTTGGCCTGTTCGGTATTCGCGTCGTTGGCCATGGTCCGGACCGCCGCCGGGGCGGAGGCCGACGTGGTGACCCACCCGGACATCGAATACGCGCGTGTCGGGGATCTTTCCCTGCGGTTGGATCTCCACATTCCGAAGGGCGTCGCGAACCCGCCGTTGATCGTGTGGATTCACGGCGGCGGGTGGCGCAAAGGCAAGAGGAACGTGGCGCGCGTGCGCGGGATGCTGGAGCATGGTTACGCCTTGGCGGGGATTCAGTACCGGCTCAGCCAGGAGGCACTCTTCCCGGCCCAGATCCACGACTGCAAGGCGGCGATCCGTTGGCTGCGCGCGCACGCGGCGGCCTACGGCTACGACGCGGGCCGGCTGGGAGTGGGCGGCGGTTCGGCGGGCGGGCATCTGGCGGCGTTGCTTGGCACGAGTGCCGGGGTCGGGGAGTTGGAGGGCAAGGTGGGCGGTCATTTCGAGCAATCGAGTCGCGTGCAGGCGGTCTGCGACATGTGGGGCCCGACCGACTTCCTGCAAATGGGCGGGGGTCACAACCGAGCGAAGTCGCCCGAGTCGCAGCTCATCGGCGGCCCGATTCAGGAGCACAAGGAGAAGGTGGCCGTTGCGAACCCGATCTCCTACGTGGACGAGAACGACCCGCCGTTTCTGCTTCTGCACGGCGACCGCGACCGGGCGGTCCCGTTGAGTCAGAGTCAGCTGCTCCACGCCGCGTTGTGCAAAGCCGGGGTCGCGTCGGAGTTGAAGGTCCTTCAAGGCGCCGAACACGGCGCCCGCGGATACCCGGCCGAGAAGATGAAAGAATGGGTTCTGGCGTTCTTCGGCCGTCACCTCAAGCGGCCGAAGTGAGTAGGCCCGGTACTTGCGGTAGTGTGGCGTGGGATCTGTCTGAAACCCGGGGGCCGCAGGCCGGAGATCAGAGGTAGACACATCTTCCCGGGGGCATGATGCTCCCCCCGACTTCTGATCTCTCGACAATGGAGGCAACACGCGATGGCGGACAGACCGAACATCCTGGTGATCATGGCCGATCAGCACAACAAGCGTTTCGTCGGCTGCTGCGGCAACGAAATCGTGCGAACTCCGAATCTGGACCGGCTGGCGGCGGAGGGCATGCGCTTCACGCGCGCGTATTGCCCGGCCCCGGTCTGCGTGCCGAGCCGGATGAGCTTCATGACCGGGCGCTATCCGATCCGGAACCGCGTCTGGACAAATGTACACGCCTTGCCGGACAGCATTCCGACCTGGGCGCACGTGCTGGGTGCGGCAGGCTACGAAACCGCGCTGATCGGCCGTATGCATTTCGCCGGCCCGGACCAGCGGCACGGCTTCCAGACGCGGCCAATCGGTGAATTCGCCGCCGCGCATCCTGGCGCGAGCCGCCCGGAGCCGCGCTACAAGTACTTCCCGCACCAGACCTCATGGGCAACGCGGACCTCGTTGGAATGGGCGGGCACCGGCACGACGTCGTTCCAGTGGTTCGACGAGCAGGTCACGACGACGGCCTGCGCCTATCTGCGCGCTCATGCGGCGGGCGATCAGGCGAGACCGTTCGCGGCGACGGTCGGCTGGCTCCTGCCGCACCCGCCGTTCATTGCCCCGCCGGATCTCTTTGCGTACTACCACGAACGTGTCGACGTGCCCGACGTCGAGGAACGCCAACCGGCGAGCGTCACGGCGGCGCGGGAACGCAATGGCCTGTTCCCGGACCGGCTCGATCCGGAGCGCGTCAGGGTCTGCCGCGCCGCGTACTATGCGTTGTGCGAGGTGGCGGACCAGAACGTGGGTCGGATCCTCGATTGCCTCGAGGAAACGGGCCTGGCCCCGAACACGCTCGTGATCTACTGCGCGGATCACGGCGAGAGCGCGGGCGAACACGGTCTGTTCTGGAAGAGCAACTACTACGAGGCGAGCGTCGGGATACCGCTGATCGCGCGGTTGCCCGGCTCTGTCGGAGCGGGGCGCGCGTGCCCGGAGCTCGTGAACCTCCTCGATCTCGGGCCCACCTTCCGCGACATCGCCGGCTCCGACTTGGACTGGGATGCCGACGGGCGGTCGCTTTGGAGCCTGCTGCGCGGCGAACAGACCCCGCCGATCCGGGAGACCTTCAGCGAATTGGGCGGCCGCATCGACACGGCGTCGCGAATGATCCGGACCGCGCAATGGAAGTACTGGGCCAGGTACAGCGGGGGCAGGCAGACGGACTGCGCCCTGTTCGACATGGACGCCGATCCGGACGAACGCCGTGATTTGAGCGCTGATCGCGCCTTTGGATCGGTCCGGTCCGAACTGCACGAGCGGCTGATCGCCGATTGGGACCCGGTCTACGCCTGTCGCGAGACCTCGGTCGCGACCCGAAACCGGGAGGTGCTCAGCGCCTGGGGCGCGGCCGTCAAACCCGGCGCTCCGGATCAAATCGTCCTTCCCGATGCGGAACTCGAGTCGGATTTCGAGAGACGGTGATACGGGCCTCTGACTTCCGACCTCTCGGACACTCGAGAATTCTCTGTCTTCCGCTGCAGCTCTGCGGCTCACGACGGCCGGGCTATCCTATGCGCCAGTACTGAGCGGCGGCGTCGAAGAAGGGCTGATAGGCCCAGTTCGGTCCGCCGGCCGCGTCGAGCGCCTTCTTGAGCACCTTGCGCTTGGCGATGTTCTCGGTCAGCTCGCGGTCGATCCTGTCGGGATCGAACTTGGTCAGGATCAGGGCTTTCAACTCGTCCTCGATCTCGCGGTATTCGAGACGGCCGCGGAGATTGTCCCATTCTTCGGGGTCCGCTTCCAGATCGAATAGTTGCGCTTCACGCTGGTAGATATAGTTGTACTTGTATCGTCCCCGTCGCACCATGAAACAGGTGCCGGTGACGCTCTCGGAGTGGTTCTCGCAATACACATGGCGACCCGGATCGCTCTTGCCCTGAAGCTGCGGAACCAGGGAGCGGCCGTCCATGGGGAGGTAGTCCCTGATGCGCGCCAGTTCCAGCATGGTGGGGCAGATATCCACGATGGAAACCGGATCCGAACACACCGTGCCCGGCGTGCCCATGGGGAAATTTGCGGGGAAACGGAAGACGAGCGGGATCCTCGCCGAGTATTCGTAGAACGCCCGCTTCTGCACCATGCCCCGGTGGCCCAGCATGTCGCCGTGATCGGTGCTGAAGATGATGATCGTGTCGTCGGCCAGCCCGTAGTCTTCGAGCGCCTCGAGCAGCTCGCCGACCTTCTCGTCGCAGTAGGAGATGCAGGCGAGGTAGGCGCGGTGCAGGTTGCGCAGGCTGTCGGGGTTCATCAGGTCCACTTCGGCCGTCCCGTGTTTCTTGGCCAGGTCGCGATCCATGGCCGTGTGGTGCGCATCGAGGTTCTCGGGATACTCCGGGATGGGGATGTCAACATTCTCGTACAGGTCCCAATGCTTCTGCAAGCAATGGAACGGCTCGTGCGGGTGCTGATAGGCGACCTGGAGGAAGAACGGCTTCTCGTCGCGCGGCGGGATCGGCTTCTGCAACGTACCGGAGGGTTGCGAACGCTTGCGCCTGAGGAACTCGAGTGCGCGCCAGTGCGTTTCCTCGTCGAAGTCGAGTTGCAGGCTCCACTGCCGCACGCCGACGCCCTCGGTCACGTAGTCCACGGCGTTCGGGAACTTGTGCGCGGCGGCGAATTCGCCCGGTTCGGGCCGGCAGTTGCCCAGCCAGTTGAAGTCGGCCGGGTACACATCGGTGGTTAGCCGCGCGGTGAACCCGTGCAGCTGGTCCGGCCCGATCGCGTGCAGTTTGCCGGAGAGCACCGCCTCGTAGCCGGCAATGGCGAGATAGTGGTTGTGCGTGGGCTCGTCGGAGGGCAGGATCGAGGTGTTGTCGTTGCTGTTGATGTTGGAGACATACTTGCCCGTCAGCAACGACATGCGTGCCGGCGCGCAGATCGGGCACGAGGTGTAGGCGTTGGCGAACAGAATGCCTTCGCGCGCGAGGCGGTCGATGTTGGGCGTCTTGGCGACCGTGCTTCCGTAGGCGCCCAGCATCATCGGCGTCATCTGGTCGGTCATGATCAACAGGATGTTCGGTTTATCGTCTCTCATTCGCTCTTTCGCTCCTTGTTCGTTGTCTCTTGCCGAACGGTTTACTCCAGCCAGACCTTGGCACGGAATTGCGCCCCGTTCCGGGAGCCGGGCACGACGTAGACGACGGTTTCGGACATCGCGGCCGTCATATCAACATACCCGGCCACCTCGCTCCAGAGCTCTCCCGCAGGGTCGAGGCATATCTGGAGACCGTAGTGGCGCGTCAATCCCGTGTAGCCTGCGCCGGTGGCGGGCCTGGCGGGGAAGGAGACGAGCACTTGCCCGTCGCGCCTTTCAACATCAACCATTAAGCCGCCTTCGTCCCGTGCGGCTTCGGCGGGCGTCGCCATTGGGTCGGTGCCCGCGACCCACTCCTCATAGTTGGATAGCCCGTCACCGTCGGGGTCGGCGCTGTCGGACTGGTCGGACGGGTCGGCCAAGTCGGACAGATAGACGGCTTCCCAGTCGTCGGGCAAGCCGTCGCCGTCGGCGTCCGTGCCGGGCGGCGGGTCGTACGTGGCGGTCAGTTCGGCATCGAGCGTGAGGTCGCTGCTCGACAGATCGACATTGAAGACCTGGATGGCGAGCACGTTCGTGGCCGCCAGCACGGGCAGCTCCGCACCGGCCAGGGTCTTTGTCCATTCGGTGCCGTCCGGCACGCCGGTGGTGGCGGAGGCATCGACCGGTGATGCGGCGCCGGGCGCGCCGGCCACGTTGTGGCGTGCGACCTCTTTTCCGTTGATCCAGATGACGAATCCGTCGTCGTAGAGCGTCCAGAGGCCAAGGGCGCTGACCGCGGCGGGTCGCGCGACGGTGAAGAGGCGGCGCAGAAATATGCAGGTGTGGCGCCCCCTGATATCCAGCACCGTGCCGTAGGGCCCGTCGCCGTAGCCGAACGGCGCGGGACCGGTCGGCCAGCGTGTGGCATCGAAGCTCAGCCTGCGCCATGCGCCGGCGGGCTCGGACGCTTCGGCGGAGCCTTCGCGGTACGACCATGTCGCGCCCTTGGACACGGGTACCGCCGCTTCAGTCGTCGCGCTGACCGGGTCGGTGTAGTCGGAGTTGGCGGCTTCGCCCCACGCCTTGATCTTATAATAGCGCGTCGTGTGGGGGGCCAGGCCTGTGTCCGTCCAACTCGTGGTGTCGGCCGCGAGCATGACCTCAGGCAGGACATACCAGTCCGTCCCGTCCGCACTGCGGCGCAACTTGTACTGGGTTTCGTTCTCGACATCGTTCCATGAGAGCCGAATCTCGGAACTCGACAGCGGCGTCGCCGTAATACCGCTCGGCACGTCGGGCGCCCCCGGCGTGACCGTGATCTCGACCGCAACCGCAACCGGTCCGTTCCCCGCGCCCGAACCGTTGTCTTCCACCGTGAAGCTGCGGTCGTAGGTGCCAACGGCCAACCCACTGGTAGCGAAATCGATTGTGTGGGTGCGCTTCTGGACGCTGCCCGTCGAACTGCCGGTCGCCGGCGCGATCGAGAACTTGCTCGTCGACTCCACCACGCGATAGGCGAGCGTGCCCGTGCCCCCGTTCCAGACCTGGAAGGTCGCGTCCGGCGCATCCTTGCCTTGGACACAAGTCGTCGAGATCGAGGTTGTGCTCACGGCGATCGCGGGCTCCGTCGGGGGGGCGCCGCCGCCCGGGATATCGAAGCCTCGCGATGCGTCGTCCAGGACCAAGACCCAGTCCAAGTCCACGCCCTCCGGGCCGGGCGGATTGAATGTCCGGGTCCCGCTCGTGCCGTACGTGGCGAAGGGCGCCGTAACCGCGTTGCCGGAGTTGTCGTAGCACGTGCCGTTGCGCGGATTGTACCACCAGGCGTTCGCCTGGCTGCCGGAGATCCTGCTCATGTCGATCGTGAACCCCTTGCCGCGCGCGGAGTAGACGAACGCATAGCTGCCGTCCGAAGCGCGGGTAGCGACCCGGTAGTCGCCGGGCTCCCTGGTCGCGTCGCCCAATTTCGAGCCCAGCGAGGAGGTGATCATGGCATTGTAGGGCCGGCGAATGAGCACGGGCCGGGATTCGAGCAGCCGGCGCCAGTGCCGCATGTCGTCCGCACCGGTCGAATTCATGTGCGTCTTCCAGGTCGACGAGGTGAAGTAGACGAAGGAATTCCCGTAGGTGTGCCCGAACGCGCCGGAAAATAACGCCCAGTAGGCTTCCACACGGCAGTGCCAGCCGTCCATGATGCCGGCGTCCGGGTAATTTCTGAGATGCCGGTCTTCATAGCCCGGCTCCCCGTTCAGCGTCGGCTTGGCCGGCGACTTGTTGTAGTCGGCATTGACCACGGTGATGTCGTGGTCGGGGTGGCCCCAGGTCTGGATCATGTTGAAATCCAGCCATGGGCTGGACTGGTAGTACTGCGAACTGGACCCTGTCGAATGTTTCGCGCCGGCCGCATTCGGGTGCAGCGTGTTGAGCCGCTCTCCGCCGTGCCCGGCCTCGAGCCCTTCGCCGATCCGCGCGATCAGCGTCACCTGTTCCGGCGTCATGAACACGGTCCCATCGTCGGGCGCGACGATCTTGTGATACTCGCCGCTGCCCGCGAACAACACGTTGTTGTTCGTCGCGTAGCGTTCGCCCACCAGCCGGCCGTATTGATAATTGTTGTTGTAGGGATTCGGGAACATCGTGTCGGCGTTCGAACCCCACATCAGGAACATGCAGATAACCATGTCGCGGGCCGCGGCCTTGGCCACAATCTGGTCAATGTAGCTCCAGTGCGCCTCGTTCAGTTTCACGGGGTTCGTCTGAGAGCACGGCTTGTTACCCGCATAGTCCGTCCGGTGCGCCATCATCTGAACCACGTTGAAACCCTGTGCCTTGCGCGTGTCGAGATAGAAGTCGATGTCCGCCGGACCCAGGCTGAGCATGCCCCACAACGTGTCGCCCTGCCATACGAACGGCCGCCCGTCGGCGGTGACCAGGAAATGCCCGCTCGAGTCCACTTTCAGGCCCTCAAGCCCGTAGGCAGGACCCGCCGCCACGGCACTGCCAACCGCGACGATCAGGGCGATTCGAGAGAAAACGCGCCTTGCCGAACTCAGATTCATCTGCCGCCCCCTTCTCTGTTTGATCTAAACCACGAAGACCCAACCGGACGGGCTCCGACCGTCAGCCGCCGTCCGACTCACATCCCGCGAACTGTAGAGCAGTATTCGTGCCAACATTGAAATCGAGCGCAAGACTCTCCATTCCGTCAGAGAACGCTCATGAACTCCACGTCTTCCGATATCGTCCCTCACTCCGAACTTGACTCTTATCGGAATATTTGCCTTCATTTTGCCGGTAATATGCGGGCACCGTGTAAGTGTGAGTTGCGATGGAGAGGCATGAGAAAGAAGCGAAAGGCGGATGATCGGCCGGAATACGGCGATGGGGGCGGGTCGGACATGGAGAAGACTCGCAGCTTGTTGGACGAGGCGCTGAGACGCGGGGCTCCGGCCGATCCGGACGACTACATGGAAATGCTCGCCAGAGCGGCGGGCGCGGCGCTGGAAATGGGGCTGCTGAGAGACGAGCTGCGGGTCCTGGAGCGCGGCCGGACGATCGCACGGGAGACAGGTAGCGCTCGATACAGTCTGGCGTTTGCACGGATGGAGTGCAATGCGTGGTACTTCCAGGATCGCCCGGATCTGGCGCTGGCAACGCACGGGACCCGATGTAAGGATCTGCCGGCCGACCAAGCCTGGCCCGCAGACTGGTGGGCGCATCGCATTCACTACGAGGCCAGAAGCGGTCTGTTGGCTGAGGCCCAAGAACACCTGGACGAGTATTGTGAACGTCTGCCCGGCCGTCCGCGGCACCCGCGTATGCTGATGGCGGAAGCGGACTTATGGCTGGAAGCGGGGGAATTGGCCAAGGCGTTGGCGTGCTCGGATCGCGCCATCTCCTCTTCGAAGCAGTGGATTCCCCTCACCTGGGGCTGGGAACCACGGATCCGGTTGCTGATCGGGCTGGGCCGGATCGAGGAGGCGGAGGCGCTTGCGGCGGAGCACGGCGCGGCGGCATCGCCGGGCCACCGTGTCGCGGCGAGAAATCCAGCCGTCCTTTCGGTGCTGCAGGCTACCTTCGCCCTGGCGCGCGGTGACGGGGCCGCATTGCGCCGGCACGTTGGGGAGACTCTGGCGTTTGCCTCGTTGCGTCCGCTCGAGAAGAACAAAGCCCTGTTCCTTCTTGCACAGGAAGCCCTCATTTCCGGACGGTCGCGGGCGGCACGCGTCACGTTGCAGCGGCTGGACCCGGACGTGCGAGACTGGCGCTATGCCGCGGCCTGGGCGCGCCTGTGCCTGAGCGAGGGGAACGAGGCGGAGGCCCGGCGCCACATGGGCAGGCTGCTCGACCCACGGTTCCCCTCGCTGGCCGCGGAACGACTGCGCTGGGCCTCCGAACTCACGGCCTATCAGACAGCGCGATTGCTGGCGCCCGGCGGGCCGTCGCCGGCACCGGCGGCTCTCGCGACCGAACCGGCGCGGGCCCCGGCGCGTCGGTCCGGTCTGGAATGGCATTCGGCCGACGTACAACTGGTCGGCGTATCGCCTGCGCTGGAGAGGATCCGCGGTCAGATTGTCCGTTTCGCGGGCGAGCCGGCGCCCGTGCTGATCACGGGCGAAACCGGCACGGGCAAGGAAGTGGTCGCCACGCTGCTGCATCGCGAGGGGCCGCGCGCGGCCGCGCCGCTGTTGCCGATCAACTGCGCCGCGCTGAGTGGGTTCCTGATCGAGTCGGAGCTGTTCGGCCACGTACGCGGGGCCTTCTCCGGCGCGACACGCGACCACACCGGCGTCTTCCTGGCGGCGAAGAAGGGCACCGTGCTGCTCGACGAAGTCCAGGCATTGCCCCTGGAATCGCAGGCCCGGCTGCTCCGCGTTCTGGAGAACGGCGAAGTGCGGCCGGTGGGCAGCAGCCGGGCACGCAAGTGCCAGGCGCGCATCATCGCCACGACGAACCAGCCGCTGGAGCAAGCGGTCGGCGAGAACCGGTTTCGCGGCGACCTGTTCTACCGGCTGGCCCGCCTGCGGATTGATATATCGCCCTTGCGTGAACGCCGGGAAGACATTCTTCCCCTGGCACGCTTCTTCCTGTCCCAGTTCTACGAGGAATTCGAGGTCGGGCTGACACACGAGCTGATCCGAAAACTCCAAGACTATGATTACCCGGGAAACGTCAGGGATCTGCGAAATCGGATCGAGCGGATTGCGGTCTTTGCCGGGGACACCCCGGTGCTCGACGCCGCCTGGCTTGATCCCGCGCAGGGGCCGACGGCAAGCCCCTCGCCCGGCGCGACCGTTCCGACATCCGAGCCCCTGCCGGCTCCCGTCCCCGTCCTGCCCGGTGGCGTCAAGCCGGGCACGGAAGACCGGCGCGACCGCCTTCTTGAGTTGTTTGCCGTGCACAAACGCCTGACGCCCAAGAAAGTCTCACTCCTGTTCGCGTGCGCGGTGCACACGGCCTCGCGCGACCTCGCCGCGCTGGAGCAGCGCGGTTTGATCCGCCGCGTCATCACTTCCGCCAACCTGCGCACCTCGTACTACGAACGATGCTGAGTTGGACGGGCTCGCCCAGCGTCTGGAGCGCATCCCGGTTCATGGCTCCGCCGCATTACGCCCAGCGATGCGGCGCGTTGCCTGCTCCAACTCAACAAGCGGCATGGCCTGGACCCGCTTGTGCAGCGGGTAGCTGTCCCGCCCGGGATGCAGCACCCAGAGACGATCCAGCGACAGATCGGCGAGGGCCGTGTGCATCGATTTCGTCATCGCAGGCGCATCACTGCACTTGAACTCAAACCCCCAACGCTTACCCCGCGAAAGGACGAGAAGATCGAGTTCGGCTCCACGCTGAGTGGCCCAATAGTAGGCGTTGCGGGCGCCGAGCCGAATCAGGACCTGATCCAGAGCGAAGCCCTCCCAACTCGCCCCATATCGCGGGTGCGCACGCAGTGCGGCCATGGACTCGATGCCGAGGTGCCAATGCAGTAATCCCGTGTCACGAATATAGACCTTGGGAGACTTCACCTGCCGCTTCTTATTCGGGAGTTCTTCGAGACGGAAGGCACCTATTTCGAGCTCACGGGTCAGAAGGACGCGCCGCTGAAAGCCCAGCTGGCGAACTTCACGACGGCCTTCTCCGAGCAATTGGGGAATTCGCCCGATCCAAGACCTGGCTCCTGGCAACAAGCGTTGACTGCGCTTCGCCATGCGCTCAGCCGGCGTCCTTCACAGGGGAAGACGGTTGTGTTCTTTGACGAACTCCCATGGCTTGCCGGCAGAAGATCCGGCTTTCTGCAGGCCCTGGATCATTTTTGGAACACCTGGGGGAGCCGACAACGGGACCTCATTCTCGTCGTCTGCGGTTCGGCAGCCGCCTGGATGATACGACGGCTGATCTTTCATAAGGGCGGTCTTCACAACCGTGTCACGGCCCAGATCAGGCTCATGCCATTTACGTTGCGAGAGACGGAAGCCTTCCTGGCCGGCAGGGGCGTGGGACTGGTTCGTAAGGACCTTGTTGAGCTGTACATGTGTCTGGGCGGGATACCGCACTACCTGCGACAAGTACGCAAAGGCCTATCGGTGCCCCAGGTTGTCGACGAGCTGTGCTTTCACAGGAGCGGCATTCTGCATCAGGAATATGCCCGGCTCTTCGCCTCGCTGTTCGAACATCCCGATCTCCACATACGTATCGTGCATGCATTGGCTCGAACCCGCCAGGGCGTGACGCGCCGCAATCTGCTCCGCGGCGTGAGGGTCGCGTCGGGCGGAGGGGTGAGTCGGGCCCTGGTCGAACTGGAGGAGGCAGGCTTCGTTTCGAAGACCCCGCAGGTGGGAAAGCGCGCACGCGACGCGCTCTACCGACTCAGCGACGAATACGTCCGGTTCTATTTGACGTGGATCGCGGATGCGCCGGAGTCGGCGACGGGCTATTGGCTCCAGAAACGCACATCGCGCGCGTCGGAAGTCTGGGCGGGCTTCAGTTTCGAATCGCTGTGCCTGAAGCACGTACAGGAGTTGAAAGAGGCGCTTGGCATTGGCGCCGTAAGCACAATCGTCTCGGGTTGGCATTGGACGCCTGAAGACTCCGCCGACAGGGGAACGCAGATCGATCTGGTTATCGACCGCGCTGACAACTGCGTCGATCTGTGCGAGATGAAATTCGCCAGCGCCCCCTTCTCGATCGACAAGAAGCTGGCGGGCCAGCTCAGGGCCAAGCGCGAGGTTTTCGTTCAGAAGACGGGTACGCGCAAGAATGTGTTCCTGGTGCTTGTCACCACACACGCAATCCGCCCGAATCGATACAGCGAGATGCTGCTCGATAAGTTCTTGACCTCGGCGCCCTCTTCGGAGACCGGGCCCCAAGAGCACCGTGAGGGGTGCACACGCCGTTCAGTCGTTTGATCATGTCCGTCTTCCCCCCCGTCCTGCTCAACCCCAGCCAAAGCCGGGCCCGTTTGGGACGAGGGCGTGCCCGGCCTCGATTTTCATGGGAGAGCCTTCCTTCCGGAGGCCGGTCTCGAGGTAGAGCGCGTTGGGCAGACAGGCCATGACGTTGAGCTGGACGGGCCCGCCGCCGTGCGAGGCGTAGGGCCGCCCGAACGCGTGCGCCATGAGCCCGATCGAGAGCAGGGCGGTCGGCCCGCCCGCGCGGCGCAGGTCGGGCTGCACGATGTCGACGGCGTCGCGCTTGAGGAACCGGGCGAAGTCCGCGGGCGTGTACAGGTTCTCGCCGGTCGCCACGGGTATGGCCAGCGCGGCGGCCAGTTCGGCGTAGCCATCGATGTCGTCCGCCCGGATCGATTCCTCCCACCACGTGCAGCCGAGCGCCTCGAACGCGCGCCCGCGGCGCAACGCCTCCGCGCGGCTCAACGCCTGGTTGGCGTCGACCATCAGGTCCATCTCGTCGCCGATCGCTTCGCGCGCGATCTTCACGCGCTGCACGTCCTCGGCGAGCGTCGGGCAACCGACCTTGATCTTCACGCCTTTGAAGCCCTGTTCCACTGCCTGCCGGCAGACGTCGCGCAACCGGCTCTCGTCGTGGTTCAGCCAGCCGCACATCGCGTAGACGGGTACTCGGTCGCGCAGCCCGCCCCACAGCTTCCAGCAGGGCACACCGTGTGCCTTGCCCAGGCAGTCCCATACGGCGATGTCGACCGCCGCGATCCCGAACATGGCCAGTCCGAACGAACCGTGGTATTCCGTCTCGCGCAGCATCTCCTGGTGCAGAAGCCGGACCCTCTCGGGGTCCGCCCCGACCACGAGCGGCTCGAGCTCGTTGCGAATGAGCGCCGCCAGCGTGTCCGGCGCGCCCGGCAGCCGGCCGAAATAGATCCCGCCGGTCCCCGTCACACCCGTATCGGTTTCCAACTTCACATCAACGGTGCCGGCCCCGCCCAACGTCTGGAGCGCGTCCCGGATCGGATTCGCGGACGGCTGCCGGGGCCGGACCTCAACGGACAAGTTCGTTATTCGCATGGTGCGTCTCCTCGCTGCCAGTTCACGATCATCCCGTCATGCCCGGCAATCACGATGTCGGACTCGGCTTTGAGCCAACGGATCGTGCGTGCCGCCGTGTCGGGATCCTTCGTGTACTCCGTGGTCTCGTGGCGATAATGGTGTTTGGTCATCACGCTGTCGCTCGCCGCAACGATCCGCTTGCCGCCGTGCACGAACGCCACACCATGCAGCGAGCGCGTGTGGCCGGGCAGGGCAACGGCAACGACGCCGGCGAGGAACTCGCCCTGCACGGGGCGGACCCGCGCGGCGTCCACGTTCGAAGCGTTCCGCAATTCGTCAACCGTCGCCGGGGCGGCCAGCCACTCGGCGGCCGGGAAGTAGTTCATGGCCTTGCAGTGGTCCGCATGCTGGTGCGTGCAGAAGCAGTGCGTAATGTCGCCCTCGCGCAGCCCGGTGCGACGGTTCAGGTCGAAATAGAAATCGGCCGGCGTATGCCGCAGCGTCGGGTCGACCAGCAGGCGGAACGGCGTGCCGTCACGCTGCGCGCCCCGAACCAACGTGGAGGTGCAGGTGGACGGGTCGCCGCGCGGCGGGTTGCTCTGGTCCTCGCCGAAATACCGGTTCCATTTCAGGTGCCCGATCACGATGATATCGTAATCGTCGATCTCAGCGCTCATCCGCGCGAACACGTTTTCCATGCGCAGCCCCTCCCTCCCCGACGTAGCGCTGGTGCAACCGTGACAGGTCGATCCGACCGGCGCGGTTCTCGCAGATCGCCGCATTGCGAACAACCATCTCCGGCGTGCGCATGCCGATCAACGCCACGTCCACGAGCGGGTTCGACAGGACGAACTGGATCAGCGGCTCCGTGTAGTCGAAGTTGTCGGCCGGGTTCACCTGCCGGACCCAGCGCTGGAATGTGCCGGAGGTCAGCGTGCGCATGGTCACAATGCCCATACCCGCCCGCTCCGCTTCGTACAGGCTGCCGAACGGCCGGCTCGGCTCGTACGGATGCTGAAAGATCAGGTTGTAGCAGATCTGCATGACGTCGAACCGGCCGCTGCGGATGAACGTGTAGACCGCGGGGTTGTTGTCCTCGCTCGTGAACCCGACGAACCGGACCAGCCCGTCGCGCTTGAGCTGTTCGAGCTCTTCGAGCATACCGCCTCGCGCGAGAATCGCCGAGGCCTGCTCGTCGGAATAGGAGCCGCCGTGGATTTGTAGCAGGTCGACATACTCGCGGCGCAGCCGCCCGAGACTCTCGCGCAACGACGCGGCCGCCTTTCCCGCGCGCCCCGGGCCGACCTTGGTCGCCACGAACACCTCGGCGTCCAGCCCGTGCAGCACGTCGCCGAACACACGTTCGCTCACGCCGTCCCCGTAGCCGGGCGCGGAATCGAAGTACGTGATGCCCAGCTCGACGGCCTTCTCCAGGGCTGCGCGGATCGCGCACGCCGCCTGCCCGTCGCGCGGGTCGTATTCTGCAAGGTAGTTCTTGAGCCCGGCCGGCGCGCCGCCGAACCCGAGCCGGCTGACCTCCACACCCGTGTTGCCGAAAGTCGTGTATTCCATTTGACCGTGTCTCGAACGTGCGGGCAGACAGAAGCCCTGCGCCTCGCGCGCTTTGCCGTGCCGCATCTGCGACGAAAGCGGCGGACGCCCGGGTTCCGACACGCCCGGCCATCGTACACAGACGAGCAAAACCGCGCAACACAGATAAGGTGTCCGTTCTCGTGAGCGGGCCGCCAGGGCGGAAGCGACTCACCGAAAAGGCCCGGTCCGTGGACGGGCACATGCCGCCCCTGTGGGCGAAGCCGTGCCGAGCCCAAGATCGCTCACGGCGCCTGCAGCCACACGCGCGCGCGGTAGATGCGGCACGCGCCGGACGCAGTGGCGGGTACGGCATAGCGCACCGTCTGCCCGTTGCCGGCCAAATCGCCGTAGCCGGAGACCGGCTGCCAGTGCATCGGGTCGGCGAGCGTGCGGTACTCCAACGCATAGTGTCGCGTGCAGCCCTCGTAGCCTGCGCCCGCCGCCGCCGCCGCGGGGAACGAGACGACCACGCCGCCGCCGCTGACCCGCGCGTCGACCGTGAAACAGCTCCCCGCCTCATCGGGGTCCGTCCCGGCAACGTATTCCTCCAGATTCGAGAGCCCGTCGCGATCGGGATCCTCGCCCGGCGCAGCCGCCGTGCCGCCGAGCCGCTGTTTCTCCCATTCGTCCGGCAACCCGTCGCCGTCCGAATCCCCGTCGCCAGACAACGGACCGGGAACCACGGATAACGCCATATCGAAAAGGCAATCGCTACTGTCCGAGAGTGAGCGGTTGAACACCTGCACGGCAATGACATTGTCGCCGTCGCGCAGGTCGGGCATCGCGCCCCCCGTCAGGCTCGCCGTCCAAGTCCCGTTGCCGTTCTCCGCGGCGCGCCCGTCGTACCGCACCACGCTGCCCGACGCACCGGCCATGTTCACGCGGCTCACCTCCCGGCCGTTGATCCAAAGAATGAACCCGTCATCGAACTGTGCGCGGAGGCGCAATTCGGACGACAGTGCCGCTTGCTGAATGTTGAATGCTGAACGGAGGAAGACGGATGAATAGTTGCCGCGCATGTCGGCGAGTGTCGTGCCCAACGGGGCAACCCCGTAGCCGAACGGTGCCGAACCGCTCGACCAGCCCGAGTCGTCGAAGCCCGGCAGACGCCACGCCGCGGGCGGGTCGGACGCCTCGGCGGTGCCTTTGCGGTAACGCCAGCGGGTCCCCTCCCCGACCCCGTCCGGCGTCGTCGCATCGGCCACCGCCGAGTAATCTGAATTCCCGGCCGTGTTCCAGGCCTTGACTTTGTAGTAAAACCGGGTCGCGGCCGGCAACCCGGTGTCGCTGTAGCCGGTGGTGTCCGGCGCCAGGGTGGCGATCCGCTCCCAGCCTGTCGTGCCGCTGCGGCGCCGGTCGAGTTTGAACGATTCCTCGTTCCCGCTCCGATCCTGCCAGCTCAAGACGATCCCGCTTGACGACTCGGCCCGGGCCGTGAGGCCGGCCGGCGCGGCGGGCGGCGAGAGCGGCGTGGTCGCGTTGGCCACGGCGGAGTACGGCGAATCGCCCAGCGCGTTGCTCGCCTTGAGCTTGTAGTAGAACTTCGTCCCTTCCGGCAACCCGGTGTCGTCGTAGGCTGTGCGGCCGGCCGGAAGCGTCGCGATGTGCGCCCAGGTGCCCGTCCCGCTCTGGCGCCGGTCGATCTTGAAGCTCTCCGCCGGCGGTCCGCTCTCGCCCCATGTCAGCCGGATCGTCGAAGCGGAGCGCGCCTCGGCCGAGACCGAATAGGGCGCGGACGGCGGGGCCGGCGCGGAGAACGAGACGTGCAGGGTCGGCGCGCCGGCGGCGTCGCCGTCGTAGGATTCGGCGACCCGCTTGCCGCTGCCGGAAATGACCAGCGCCACGGCGTTGGAGCACTGCCAGCCCGGCCGAGCCACGATCTCCCGAAGCACCGCCGCGAGGTCCGGCGTGCGATGCGTCAGGCCGACATGCGACCAGCTCGCCGGGCTCCAGGTCGTGGCGGCCGCGGTACGCGACCGGCCGCTGATGTTGTGGGCGGAGGCGGCAAACCGCGCCGCGTTGTCCGAGGCCTCCCCTTGAATGACCAGCGCGGCCGTGCCGGAACTCGTCTCGTCGGCCCTGAAGGTGAGCCAAGCCCCTTCGATCGTCGAGCCCGGCGGGATGGCCACGGGGGCGAACCGAAGCCCCACCAGTTGCGCCCCCGGCCCGTCGTCATCGCGCACCAGCTCGAGGTCCGAACTGCTCAGGTCGACCGCGCCCGTATCGAGCCTTTCCTCGCCATCGCCCTCGGAAGCCCCGGCCCGGACCGCATGGCCGGCGTCCATGATGTTGATCGGGCGAGCGGCATTGATGTGGCCGTTGCGCTTGTTCACCACCGCCATGATATTGTTCAGGTCCCATTCGCCGCTCCCGTTCCGCGACCAGAACACGACGTTCGCACACAGGCCCGTCGGACAGACGATGGCCCAATCGTATGCCTCTTCCACCGTGCTCGAGGGCGACGTGCTGGGCCGCTGATTGTCGACGGTCAGGACCATCAGCCCGGCGTACTGCGGGTTCCTCTTCTGCAACGGCATCAGCTTCCAGGTCTTGAGGTCCGTGGCCGCGATGCCGCCCCGGTTCCGGTACGCGTACTCGATGAAGTTGTCGACGAGCGATTGGTCCCCGAACAGGCCCGTGCCTTTGCGCACCACCCAGGTGTTCGGGAAGGCGGCCACCGCCGCCGAAAGGTTCGCTTTCAAGGCGGCCGGAAAGTTGGAGCGATTGGCGTCAGACTCCATGCCCAGCGTTGTCTCTTCGCCCAAGACAAGCCCCGCCACATGTGTCTCGCCGTCAAACCGTTCCCCAAGGGCCTTGAGCAGCGCGCGGTAGCGATCGCCCACCCACGTCCGCCAAATCGCGGCGGCACACCCATCGCTGGAGGGGGCGACCACGCCGCCGCCGTCCCAGATATATTGGGGGGCGCATAACCTGTTGCGCGCCCATACGTTGCACGCCTGCCAGCTGACGTCGAGCACCAGATACTTGCCGTGCCTCTCGAGCGTTCGCAGATCCTCCACGATCGGGCCGAAATCGTAAACGCCCCGCGCCTGCTCAAGTTCCCCCCAGTGATACCGCTGCTTGACCCCGACGAAGTGCGCATTGGTGTAGATGCGGCTGTCAACCCCCATGACATAGTGGCCGGGATGCCACTTGACAGCCGCCGTCGCCAAGGCGCCTGTGGCCAGAAAAACGACGAGGCTGACGAAGCGGAGGAAGCGCCGTGCGATAGGCGTCATGATCCACCTCCATCCATTCACGCTTTGGCTCGATCTAACCGCGGACAGCGGTCACCTGTGCCGCCGTTCCTCGTGGCTCCGTCCTCTTGCCGAATCGCGGCGAACGGGCCGCCGATTCCCCCCCGCTACGTTCAGTTCAATCTCGAACGCCAATCATCGACAGGAAAATCGAAATAGCCGCAAAAAAGCCTGCCTCGCGGCCGGGACGTTGCCCGGCAGCGAAGGCCCGCCCAAGAGGGCGGACCGTGGCACGTGAAGCGGTTGTGGGACCGCCTCGCACCAGCGGATATCGCCGGCCACGGCCAACTGGTCGTCGGCCCGCCGATTTATGCGCCGAAAGACACGTCGGGCCCCCTGACGCCCGTCCCCGGAAGGCCCGTGACCGCCTGCCGCAGGAAACAGCCCTGGCTCCCGGAACGTCCGCCAATCAGCCCCCCAAAACGGCTATTTGGCTGAATTGCGATTGACATTTCCAGCCAATTAGTAATAATTATCTCATAATTGGCTGACTTGTATTTACGGAATCCCCATGAAATCGCATGAAATCATAAAGAATCCGAATTTTGTCGGACGCAAGACAGAACTGGCAACACTGACCAAGGCCCGTGAGACTTCCGAGGCATCGATCATCGTCGTCTACGGGCGCAGGCGGGTGGGAAAGACGGAGTTGATCGAGCAGTTTTTTCGCCGGGACTTTGTGCTGAAGTTCGAGGGGATTCAATCGGACCGTCGTCGTCGGAGGTCCTCCCGCCTCGAACGCGAGTACCAAATCAGGCTTTGCCTGCGGCGACTCGCCAAGTATGCGGAGAACCCGCTACTGGCAAAGATCGAGTGTTCTTCCTGGACGGAGTTCTTTGAACTGCTGGACCCCATGATCAAGCGCCGCTCGATGGTGCTTTATTTCGAGGAGATTCAATGGCTGTCCAATTACAGCTCTGAGTTCCTGGCTGAGATGAAACCGTTTTGGGACGACCGTTGGCGGCGGCAAGAGGGGCTGATTATCGTCTTCTGCGGATCGGCCCCATCATTCATGACCGGCGAATTCATGGCGGACAAAGCTTTCTATGCTCGTTCGCGTCATGAGATTCACCTGAAGGAATTCAGCCTTCTCGAGACACGCAAGTTCATGGGTGTAGGTGCGCGGGAAGCCATGCTGGCGCAATTGAGCGTCGGCGGCATTCCGGAATACCTGAAGGTGTTGAAGGACCATCGATCCGTGCTGTTTGGCCTCTGCGAGAATTCGTTTCGGCCCACTTCGTTTTTCTCGCGGGAACAAGCCAGGATATTCGTGAGCAGTCTGAGTTGGAACCCCCGCTATCGCGCGATCATCGAGTATCTGAGCCGCACTCGCTACGCGGTGAGGGATCAGATTCGTACGGCAGTCGGCATGGGAAGCGGAGGATCCTTGTCCGCGTTGCTGACGGATCTGCAACAGTGCGGCTTCGTCGAGAAATACACGCCGCTATACTTGGGCCAAGACAGCTTGGCGGCGCGGTATTGCATTTCAGACGCCTACCTGCAGTTCTATCATCGGTTCGTGGCACCACTCCTCGCGCGCATTGACGCGGGGGATTTCCTCGACGATCCACTTCGCCCGTTGAACATGATGTCCTTTCGGCAGAGCCTGGGTTTCGCGTTTGAAAGATGGTGCCGGAGACACAGTCACCTTGTCGCGAGGATATTGGGCTTCGATCGCATTGAGTACGTCAGCGGCGCGTTCTTCAATCGCGCCACCGCCGCAAGCGACCAGGGATTCCAAATCGATCTCGCGTTCATTCGCAGGGACTCAAGAGTCGTCATCTGCGAGGTCAAGTATACGGAGTCGTCCGTAGACGCCGGGACCGTTGCGGATGTGGAACGTAGGATACGACGTTTTCAGAATGCCTATTCCAAGTGCCGCAACTATACGTTCGAAACCGCACTCGTTACCACGGAGGATGCGGCCGCGCCAAACCTGAGATCTTCGTTCGACCATGTGATCACATTCGCGGATCTCTTTGACGAGAGACACTACTGAGGGAATCCCCTCTCGTCCGCCATTCCGGACTCTGAGCTCAGAAGCCCGTAAGATTCGCGGATGCCCGGCGCGAAGCGTCCTCTGAGGCGTCCTCCCGCGCAGCCGGCCGCTCGTCGCCGGGCGGCGGCGTCCAGGTCCAGGCAGAGTCGTCGAGCCGCCCCTTGCGGTAGAGGCCGAGCGCCTTGTCCTGCCGCAGGAAGCCGTCGCGGCCGCCGCTGTTCTGCTCATAGACGACGTAGCGCGATGCATCGTACGCACTGCTGCCGGCGAGCGCGACCGCCACGTCCTCCGAATCGATCACCCGGAAATGCGCGGTGTCCGGTTTCCCGCCGGCGTGCCCGCCGAAGCCGGCGACAAGGATATTGCGGGACTTGCGAATGTGCACCATCTCGTTGACGCTGTTCATGTTGACGGCGAAGATCCGCACGTTGCGCGCGTTCCGGATCTCGACGACCGGCAGCGCACCGATAGCCCCCTGGCGCGCCTGCAGCCCATAGCACGTGAAGGGCTCGCGCGTGCCCTCCACCGAGAAGAACCGGTACGATTCGGGCGCGGGCCCGCCGCCGACGAACCCGCAGTTCCAGAAATAGCAGCGTCCGCCCCCGTTCCCGCATACGCGAAACGGCGGTGTGCCGTGCGCCGAAGAGGTGTACGGGGCGAGGTCCAGCGATTTGACGAGCGACCGCCGCCCGGCGCGCCAGGTGAGCAGGTTGCTCGTTGCAGGGCCGTCCTCGAAGGAATGGCTGCGCAAGGTGACGCTCGCCAGGTGCGTGACGGCCGCCGGGTCGTCGCGGGTCGTGACCAGCGGCGCCTCGGGCCCCGCGTCCCACGTCGCAGCCGGCTGAATCACGGCGTGCTGCTTGGCGGGCCCGAACAGCGCGGTACGGCTGCCGAGGATCAGAGTCTTCCCGATCGTGTACGTCCCCTTCGGCAGGAACACCTTGTCGTATGTGTCGATCGCATGCTGCAGCGCCGCCGCGTCGTCCGTTCGCCCGTCGCCCTTGGCCCCGATGTCGGAGTCGGTCACGTCTTTGGCGTCGGCATCCTCGAAAGACGGTTGGCGGCGCCAGACGTGCCGCACCACGAGATCTTCGGGCGGCGGCCCGGCACGGGGCTCGACAGTCACAACCGGGTCCTGGTTCACACGCCCGTCGATCAGGTTGGCGCCTTCCCCCTTGCCCGGAACGGTGGCGCAGCGCGCGTATTCGGCGACTTTCGTCCATTCGCCCGCGCAGTGCACGGCCGTCTTCGGAGACGCGGCGACCGCGTCGTCGACCCCCTTGAAATACACGTTGCGCACATAGCAGGCCACCCGGCCATCATGCGAGAGCGCCGTGCCCCCGCCGTGCCGGACCTCCACACTCCCGTCCACCAGGACCAGGCCTTCAGGCGTACCGAGGCGACTACGCCGCAATTCGATGGCCGGCGCGTTGTCTTTCACGATCCGGAACCCGACCAGCGTAATCGGGGTCCACTGCGACGGAATATGAATCGCCAGGTCCGTCTGGTCCCGCAGCACGACACCCGCGAGCACCGCGCACAGAGCGCTCGAAGGCACGACGATCCCGTACCGGCCCCCGATGACCTCCAGATTCGCCGCCCCCATCGAATGGCCCGGAACGCCCCACAGCCCCGCGTAGCCGCCGGACGCGGTGATCCGGCAGTCCTCCAGCGAGCAACCCTGTGCGCCGGGAAACGCGACCCCCACCGCCCCGGGATTCGCACGGCCGACCTCGACGTCGATCCCGCGAAACACCTGCTTCACGCCGGCCTGCGGGCGCGCTTGCAGGTCTGCGAACGAGACGGTCTCGGGCGGCGGCTCGCGGCGCTTGGGGTGCTCGGGAGTCTGGGCCCAGAACTGGACGACCGCTTTCGGATTGGCCGGGTCGCCGAAACCGCCGGCCCGGTCCGCCAGCCGGATCACGGGCCTGCGCCCGCGCGTCGAGCCGGCGAGTACGGTCGTCTGTCCCTGTTCGTCGCTCCGCCACTCGCGCCTGCGCGCGTCCCAACGGGCTCTGTTCATGCACGCGAGCGTGTCCGAAACCCTGTAAACGCCCGCCGGAAAGAACGCGACGAGCCCGTGGTCGCGCGCGTCCGCGATCGCCCGGCGCAGCGCCACGGTGCAATCGCGCGCGCCCGTCCGGTCCACCGCGTTTCCTTTCCAGCCCTCGTAGAGCGTCACGTCGAGAACGCCTTTCGCCAGAAACGCGTTCGCCTCCTCGCCAAGCCGAAGAAGCCAGTCGGGAACCGGCCCGCCACGGGGCCGCACCGGCGTGATCGTCCGGCCCATATCGGCATAGTATCCCGCGCTCACGGACTCACTGACGCCGCCGTCGACTGCCGTCAATTTGACCGCGCCTTCGGTCACATGCACACGCGTCGGCCGGCCGCGGCGGGCCAGGACGCTGAACTGCGTACCCGTCACGAGCACGTCGCCGCCCGGGGTGAGCACCCGCGTGCGCGTGCTGCCCGAACCGCGGAGCACGGCCAGCGAGAGGAATCCTTCGTCAATCGACAGGCGCCGTTCGGCGCCGGCATCCGCCTGCGCGGCGACATCGCGCGCGCAGAAGGTCAGGCGCGTGTCCGCGCCGAGCTCCAACCGGCCCCAATCCCCGCATGCGACCGAAGCGGACGCGGCAGGCCCCACGGTTTCCAGCCGATCGCCCCAACGCAACGCGCGACGCACGTCGATCGGGACGCGGCTCGCCCCCCTCACGAGGTAAACGGTCCCCTCGCATGCGGACACCGCCCCCAACTGGTCCGCCGAACCGACCTGCCCAGGCCGCGTGCCCGCGCGCCAGAACCGTACCACGCCCACCGCGACGAGCACGGCGGCGGCCATGCTCAGTGTCCGCCACGGCACCGAGACCCGCCGCCGCACCACCCGCGAATACGCCCGCCGCAACGGCGGGCGCCGCAGCCCGGGTTCGGCGGCCAGGCTGGCCGCCTCACGCGCAACCCGACGCAGCATGACGTGCAGGCGCAGTTCGCCGTGCAGGCGCCGCCGAAGCCGCGGCTCGGCCGCCAGCAGGCGGCCCAATGCCTCACACTCATCCGGCAAAATCTCGCCGTCGAGATAGGCGCTCACCAGCTGTTCAACGTTCGAGGCCACCGTCTCACTCCTGCCGGCCGGACACCACCATACGTGCGACGACGTGCGCTCAGGTCGCGACCGCACCCAGCCGCCGCGAGATACACCGCCTGAGGAAACCGCGGATCCGCAGCAAGGTCGTGCCAAGCGACTGGCTGCTGAGCCCCAGCTTGTCCGCCAGGTCACGCCCCTTCATGTCCTGCCCGTACCGCAACACGAACAGTCGCCTGTGCCGCGGCGAAAGCTTCGTCAGGCACGCGCGCAGCGCCGCCATCTCCCGCGCGCTCGCCTCCGCGTCCGGCTCCGGTTCCTCCGCCATCATCTCGGCGATCAAGCACAACGCGCTCTCCTCCATCGGTACCGGGCGGCGCTTCTGACTGGCCCAGTGCCGCATGACCATGTTCCGGGCGACCCCTTTCGCCCAGCGCGCAAAGTCGCCGCGCGGGTCGAACCGGTCCCGGGCGGTGCGCGTGATCTCAAGCACCGTGTTGTGGTAGATCTCTTCGGCCGCCTCGAAGTCGCGCGTCATGGCCACGATTACCGCCATGAGCGCGTCCTGCTGCCTGAGCACGCGGTCGAACAGCTCCTCCAACCCGCCCTGCGCGTTCGTCGCCATGCGTCGTCGCCCTCCTCCTCTATTCAATCACGAGGCCCAGCTATGCACAAGAAATGGTCGTGCCGCGCAAGCGGCGGCGTGAGCCACGGATGCAGATTTGGGGAAGTCTCAGCTCCGCGCCCGGGATGCCGGCCCGCGGCTGGAGTCTCGCTCGATCAAGCGTACCGGGATGAGTTGCCTCAGCGGAAAGGCCGGACCGGTCCCCTCGATCAACTGACGCAGCCGCTGCCAGGCCAGCGCGCCCATCCGATCGAGGTCGATGTGAATCGTGCTCAGCGGCGGGGCGAGATGCTCGGCCAGCGGCTGGCCGTCGTAACCGACTACGCCGACATCGCGCGGCACCGCCAGCCCGAGTTCGCGCAAGACGTCGTAGACGGCCGGTACAACGATGTCGGCGCCGGAACACACGCCGAACGGGGGCGGGATCGTGCGGAAGTGTTCGCGCAGCGCCGCGCGCCCCTCTTCCCCCACCACGATGCCCGGCAACGCCACCGGGTAGCAACTCGGCAGCGGGCCGACCACATTCGCCTCCTCCAGCGCGCGCTGAACACCCAGACGACGAAGCAGGAATCCGTCCTGCACGGCCGGCTCACCCGAGAAGACGGGCGCCACGAACGTGAGCCGCCGATACCCGTTCGCCAGCAGATGCCGCGCCGCCATCCGGCCGCCGGACACCCAGTCCGCGGAAACCAGATTCACATCCTGCGACAGCGTCGGCGAGTGCAACACCACGAAAGGCAACCCCGTGAGCGCCGCCTGCCGGGCCAGACTGTCAATATCCGCGCCGCCCAGTACGATGCCGCACACGTGCTTCTTCAGCTCGCCAGCCCCGGCCGCGAGCTTCTTCCTGAAGGCGCCGCCGATCTGGACAATCACGTCCCGACCGTCCGCCAACGCCGCCGTCTCGAAGGCGTGGTACAGCTCCTCCGAAATCAGTTGGCCCACCTGCTGCCCCGTGTCCCAACTCGGGTTGTACCCGAAAAGCACCGTTCGCGGCGCCACCCGCATCAGATGATGCACCGCATCCGAATCCGCCACAAACGTGCCGCGCCGCGCGTCGCGCGTGACCAGGCCCGCCCGCACCAGCCCCTCCATCACCGCCCGAACCTCCGCCCGGCTCAGCCCGTAGCGTGCGCAGAGCCGGCGCTCCGAAAGAATGCGGACCCCTACCGCCAATCGCCCGCCCGCAATCTGCTCCCGTAGATCGCGTTCCACCCGCTCGTATGAATCACGCGTCGCACTCAGCGACTGCATCGGTCCCCTCCGTCTGATCCGCCGCACACCTGGTTCGAACGTGCACCAGCCTGCTTCGGCTGAGTCGGGCGGCCCGCACCCAACGCCAGCCCTGGCATCGGCTTCCGAACCAGAAATGTGGCAGATAAACGCCAATGTTCAACCAACTGATTCAGAAAACCGTGCATGAATACTACCAGAACCACAAGTATTAGTCAATAATTCTGACTTCCTTATGCTGGACAACATCTGACCATTATCTGATATTTTCTGGTACTTTCTGGTTGAAAGTGATGGGCTGGTTTGCCATGCTTGGGATGATCGACGATGACTCCGAACAGGGATGGCTGTAGTTCCGGAATGCCGCCCCGCAGGTCGGACAACTCGGGATGAATGAAAGACTGGCCATATCCCGTCCGCGTCATGAATGCTTCTCCAAATTTCGCGCCGATGGAGCGGGGCATCTGCCGGCCTACGGGTAGCGCCGGGCGGGGCGCAGAGCGGACGCCATCCAGAGGCTGGCTCCATATTATGGACAGCTCGGGCACGCACCGGATGGAGAACGGAAACGCGATGCGAACGCGAATCGCAACTGTCTGGGAGGAATGGCGATGAGCAGAAGCGAGGCACTCGGAATCACGTGTGGACTGCTCGCAGCCGGCCTGTCCGCCGTAACGGCGACGGCCGCCGGATTCGATTACTCGAAGTATTTCCGTGAGCCGATCGGCTGGCCGTTCACCGCGCGGCCCGACGACCTCAAGCCGAATAGCGTCACCGGCAAGCCGGCGGTCGGACTGGAGACGAACGACACGCACGGCGGCTCGGCCGCGATCCGCCTGGACACCGCCGGCTGCAAGATCGACGTGCTCTGCTTCAACTACCAGTTCTCCGACAAACTTATCCAGGAATGCAAGGGCAAACGGATGGTCTTCTCGGCCTACGTCAAGAAGGTGGAGGGCACGTCCCACCTGAACATCTATCAACGAAACTTCGGGACCAACGGGTTCCTCTCGGCGAGCAGTTCGGCAAGCAAGGGCAGGAAGGTGGGCGAGTGGGAGTTGCTCGAATTGCGGTTTGTCATTCCGCCGCTGGAGGAAGTGACGACGGTCGATCTCCACAGCGGAGTCCGCAAATCGCGCGAACCGACCGTGCTGCTGATCGCGGATGCCAAGCTTGCGCTCGACGAGACGCCCGCGGGGGTCCCGACCAATTCCGTCGTGGGACTCGAACCGACGAAAGGGCCGCTGGTCCTGGTGCAGAACGGCAAACCGACGGCGACGATCGTCGTCGCGACCAACGCGACGAGCACCGTGCGGTTCGCGGCCAGGGAGCTGAACCGGCACTTGAAAGCCTGCACGGGCGCGAAGCTGCCCGTCGTGAAAGAGGGCGCCGCGGTCAGGGGACCGACGGTGCACATTGGCGCCACGGCGCTGAGCGAGCGGTTCGGCCTGGCCCCGCGGTATCACGCACCGGACAGTTGGGCTGTGTGGCGCGTGGGGGACGCCCTGGTCATTGCCGGAGGCGACTCGAAATCCGCCGACCTGAACCCAGTCGGGAGGAACTATGTTCCCCTTGGGACCGTCTACGCGGCCTACGAATTCCTCGAACGCGCGCTCGGCGTGCGCTGGTACTGGCCGGGCGAACTCGGGATGGTGGCGCCCAAGCGCCACACCCTCTCGCTCGGCCGGGTGCGGTGGCAAGGCGAGCCGACTTGGGACTGCCGGCATACTTACTACTGCAAGCCGTACAAGGAGATCGACCCCGAGGAGTCCGCATTGTGGTGGATGCGGATGCGGCATGGGACGTTGGGCGGAGGCGCCAACGCCAACCACGCCTTCAACGAGTGGCCAGGCCGGTACGGCAAGACACATCCGGAATATTTCAGGGTACGGCTCGACGGCAGCCGCTCGACCAGGACGGAGACGCACGGAAAGGATGCGCTGGGCGGGCACGTGTGCCTTTCGAATCCGGATGTGCTGCGCCTGACGATCGAGGACAAGCGCCGGCAGTTCGACACCCTCCCGTTGTGGATCTATCAGCCCGTGATGCCTGGCGACGGGGACATCACCTGCTACTGCAAAGAATGCCGTGCGGCGGAGCGGCCGGAAAGGGGCGAACACGGCAAGCACAGCGACCACGTCTGGAGCTTCGTCAACAAGGTCGCCGCGGAGGTCCGTAAGACGCATCCTGACCGGTTCATCACGTGCATGGCGTACTCCTCGTATTCGGAGTTGCCGGACATGGCCGTATTCGAGCCGAATGTCGCGGTGACGCTGGGTGCCTCACTGCCGTTCCTTGCGGGTTCGTCCGGTTCCCGCGCCGGCCACGTCGACCGAATGACTGCCTGGTCGACCAAATCGGCGAACCTGTACATTTGGGACTATTGGAATGTGACGCGGTGGGACAAGGGCCAGGAAGGCGCGCCGGCCATCTATCCCCATGCGATCCAGCAGTTTTTCCTGTCGGAACGCGGCAGGGTGCGCGGGCGGTTCATCGAAGTGCATTGGGCCGAGTGGGCGGACTTCGTGTACGACTCGCTGAACATGTACGTGGCGTTCCGGCTCATGTGGAACATGGACGAGGATGTGGACGCGATGCTCGACGCATTCTACCGCGACTTCTATGGGCCCGCCGGCCCGTGGGTGCGCCGGTTCTACGAGGAGATGGAAGCGGCGTTCTTCAAGAGGCCGAAGACCTGGGATTGGAGCGCGATCTGGCTCGATACGTATCCGCCGGAGTTCATCGCCAAGGTCATGGGCTATCTGCGCCGGGCGGAAACCGTGACGCGCGGCCAGGAGCCCTATCACACCCGAGCGGTCAAGACGCTCGAAGGGCACTCCAGAATGGAAGAGTACAGCCGCCACTACACCGGCGGAACGAAGTGAGTGAAGAATGAACGATGAGTCCTCTCCATCAACCCGGCTCGCGGGGACGCGCGCCCTCCATCGGTGCCACAGGCAGCGTTTGTGGAGGACGAGCGTCCCCGCGAGCCGCTGCTTGGAGTGGACTCGATGATGAAGAATGAAGAGGCAGGAGCGGGAATGGGGAGGAACCGAATGAGGGCTGTTCGTGTTCTCGGGATGGTCGTGGCGGGAATCCTTGTCATCGGGTCCAATCCGGCGGCTTCCGAGGAGGCAGCCTTCAAGCTGAATCCTCTGCCGGGCATCGAGCCGCAGGCCGGGCCGCTGGTGCTCGTGCGGGACGGGAAGCCCGTGGCGACGATCGTGATCGGAACGAATGCCACGAAGACGGTGAAGTTCGCGGCTGCCGAACTGAACCGGCACCTGAAACTGTGCGCGACGGCCGAGCTGCCGATCGTCAAGGACGATGCGGCTGTCGCGGGGCCGACGGTGCAGATGGCGCTACGGCCCTGACCGAGCGGTTCGGCCTCGCGCCCCGCTATCACGCGCCGGACAACTGGGTTGCATGCCGGGTCGGCGACGCCCTGGTGCTTAGCGGCGGCGACGCCGAGTCGCCGGACGCGGATCCGGCGGCAAGACAATACCTTCCCTTCGGGACGGTGTACGCGACCTACGAGTTTCTCGAGCGGGCGCTCGGCGTGCGCTGGTATTGGCCGGGCGAGTTGGGGCTGGTGGCGCCGAAGCGCAGCACCGTCTCGCTTGACCGCATGCACTGGCACGGCAAGCCGTCGTTCGATTGCCGGCACACCTACTTTGCGCGAGCGGACGACCCGGATATCAGCGCGGCCGAGTCGCTTCTCTGGTGGCGGCGTCTGCGGCACGGGGCGCTCGGCGGCCCGGCGAACGCCAACCACTCGTTCAACGACTGGCCCGGCAGATACGGCAAGACGCATCCCGAGTATTTCAAGATGCGGCCGGACGGCAGTCGATCGGCCAAGACGGAGTTCTTCGGCAGCGGCGCGCTGGGCGGACATGTGTGCCTCTCGAATCCGGACGTGTTCCGGCTGACGGTCGAGGACAAGCGCAAGCAGTTCGACGGCAACACGTTGTGGATTTACGGGGCCGTCATGCCCGGCGACGGCGACATCACGTGCTATTGCGAAGCATGCCAAGCGGTAATGCGGCCTGAGAGGGGAAGCGGCGGCGTGCACGGCGATCTCGTCTGGGGCTTTGTCAACAAGGTGGCCGCGGAAGTCCGCAAGACGCATCCCAATCGGTTCATCACCTGTTGCTCGTACGGCTCGTATCGCGAGGTGCCCGAGATCGGCGTCTTCGAACCGAACGTCGCGGTCACCCTCTGCACCGGCTCGGCTGCGCCGTTCCAAATGGACTCGGCCGGCTATCGCTCCAACTACGTCGGTCGGATCAAGGCCTGGTCGGAGAAGACCGCGAATCTCTACGTCTGGGACTATTGGAACCTGCCGCGGTGGGAGACCGGGCAGCATGCCGCTCCGTCCATTTTCCCGCATGCGCTCAGGGACACACTCGTTCTGGAGTACGGTCGGGTGCGCGGCCGCTATCTGGAGCTGACCCAATTCGACAGCGAGGGGAAGGACCTCACCGGGATCGCGGGCAGGAGCAACTGGGCGGATTGGATCTACGACGCGCTGAACATCTATGTCGGCTTTCGGCTGATGTGGAACATGGACGAAGACGTGGACGCCGTGCTCGGCGAGTTCTACCGCGAGTTCTACGGTCCGGCAGGTCCCTACGTGCGCCGGTTCTACGAGGCCGCCGAAGCGGCCGGCATGGATCCCAACAACAGGGCCGCGGGCTGGAGCCACAAGGGGATTTGGAGTCAAACGTATCCGCCGGCGTTCGTCGAAAAGGTCATGGGCTATCTGCGGCAGGCTGAAGAAGTCTCGCGCGGCCAGGAACCGTACCATGCGCGCGCGGCCAAGACCCTCCGGGCGTTCCTGCCCTTCGAGAAGGCGAGCAAGCGCTGGACGGCTGTTCTGGACCGGGCGATACGGAACGAGACTCTGGCCGTTGGGCCGGCCTCGCGAAAGCCCGTGATCGACGGGAACATCGCCGACCCCTGCTGGCGCGCGGCCGCCGTGGCCAGCGAGTTCTGCGAAAGCTTCAACAGCGCGGATCTGCGCGCGCAGACGGAGCTTCGCTTCCTGCACGACGACACGATGCTCTACATGGCGATCCGCGCGCCTTTTGGCGGCCCGAAACCCAGGCGAGTGGAGGAGGCAGGAAGCAAGGACCGGCCCGTCTGGGCGGCCGACGATAGCGTCGAGCTCTTCTTCGCCCAAGGTGTCAGGAAGTACCAGCTCATCTTCGGGCCCGACGACATCTACGTGGACAGTTATGAAGCGGACATGACGAAGAAGTACGACTCGGAGAAGGCGCGGCAGTGGGACTGCCCGGGAATGCTGCACAAGAGCCGCACCGGTCAGGGCGAATGGACGGCTGAAGTGGCGATTCCCCTAGCCTCGTTGGAGTTGGCGCGGCCCTCCAGGGCCGATCCGTGGCGTGTCAACTTCTGTCGCAACTACTTCTACAAGGAAGGCGGCAAGGGAGGGTGGCAGGTCGAGCTGTCGACCTGGCGGCCGACGTTCGGCTCGTTCCACAACGTCGAACGGTTCGGGACGATGTGGTTCGAGTGACACTGGGACGCCGACGGGGGAGGCTGCGCCCATCCAATACCTGAGATCCGGAATCGGGAATCGAAGGCGGCTTGTACATGCACAAGCGAATCGCCATGGCTCTGTTCTGCGGCATCTCGGCGGCCGCGGAGTGGGTCGGATCGAGCGGCCTGGCCGCCGATGCGCCGGGTACGGGCTCGTCGGCCTTCTATGACTATGCCAGGCATTTCCGCGAGCCGATCGAGTGGCCGCTCACGGGAGATCTCAAGAAGGGCAGAGACAGCGGTAAGCCGTCGATTTCGGCGGTGACCAAGGATGAGCATGACAGCTCTCCCGCGTTGCGTTTGGACACGTCGAGCGGGCCGGTGACCCTGAATTTCGTCGTCCCGAACAAGCTGTTCGAGGGCTTGAAACGGTTCTATGACGAGATGGAAACGGCTCTGCTGCGGCCGGAAGCGCACCATTCGTGGACGTGGAGCGGAATCTGGCACGACATCTATCCGCCCGAACTGGTCGCCAAGGTCATGGGCTTCCTGCAAAGGGCCGAGCGGAAGCGCACGATCCGGTGGCAAGGCCTGCCGGCCGGCAGCCGGTGGGAACCCTACGTCTTCAGCGAGGAGTCGATCCGGGGTCTGGAGGACAAGATGCTGCCGCCGGGCCTTGTGCTTTCGGCGGATGAGCGGGGCCAACTGGCGGCCGAAGCGCCGCCCGGCAGTCTCGTCGTGTGGCGGCAATTGCCGTAGAGCGAGTGATTTCCGGCCGCGTCCGCCACGGACGCGCCCCGGCAAGAAAATAGGGAGGAAGCAGATGCCGAAAACAGACTGGTTCGCCAAGCACGGTTGGGGCGTGTTCTGTCATTGCCTCACTAAACCCGAAACGACGGTCGACGAGTGGAATCGGCACGTCGATTCCTTCGATACGTCAAGGTTGGCGGAACAGCTCCGCTCCGTGAATGCGCCGTATTTCGTCATTACGCTCGGTCAGGGATCGGGGCACTATTGCACGCCCAACGAAACCTATGACCGGATCGCCGGGCTCGCTCCGAGCAAGTGCGCCAAGCGCGACCTGGTCGCCGACCTGTATGACGCCCTGCACCCTTTGGGCATCGATCTTCTGCTCTACGCGCCCGCCGAAGGGTCCTGGGCGGATATGGAGGCCCGAAAAGGGCTTGGCATGCCGCATCACTGGTGCGACGGCCCCTGGCACTGGGAGCCCGGAAAACATTGGCTCTATTTCCGGTGGGTCCCGTTCTTGCGCAATTGGGAAGCCATCTGCCGGGAGTGGTCGCTGCGATGGGGGACCAAGATCCGGGGGTGGTGGATTGACGGATGCTACAGTCCCGAGTTTCGCTATCCGGAATCCGAGGAGCCGAATTTCAAGTCCCTCGCGGCCGCGCGTCGGGCCGGCAATCCGGATTCCATTCTGGCCTTCAATGAAGGGGTCAGGACGCCCGTGACGCACATTACGCCGCATGAAGATTTCACGGCCGGCGAGATCAACTACGCTTTGCCGGAATGCAAAGGCCCGCTGGTGAAAGGACCCGGTGGACATGAGGCTCAATTCCATAGAAGGGAATCCTGAAGAGACCGATGTCGGAACTCGCGGGAGACGCGGAAAGTGGAGTCACGCCGTGGCAGGCGAGCGCGGGGGCTGTCAAGCCACAATCCCCCGCGCGGCTCGCGAGGAAGGCGACGGCTTGCGCCATCGCCTTGGGCTATGGCGGCACGCCATCGGTGAACCCGGGCCGACTGTCAAGACACACGCAAGAGCCTTCGCGCCCACCCGTCAGCCGGCCCCGGCCGCGTCTCTGCGCCAACGACCCGGCGGCCGGCCGGTCTCCTCGCGAAAACAGCGGATGAAGTACTTCCCGGATGAGAACCCCGCGGCGCGGCCGACGGCGCCAAGCGACAAATGCGTCGACCGCAACAGATCCTGCGCTTTCTGAATGCGAAGCCGCTTCAGAAACCGAACCGCGGATACCCCCTCTTCCCGCTTGAACGCGCGCTGCAGCGTCGTCCGGTCCACGCCCAGCCGCCGCGCCAGCTCGCCCACGTTCGCACGGGGCGACGCCATGGACTCCAGAATCGCACGCGCCCCCTCCACCAGCCGGCGGCGCGAACTCAGCCGAGGCGCCCTGTGCCCCCGCCCCGCCTGGCACGCGTCCGCGACCGCGTACAGCAACGAAAGGGCACGGTACGGATCCCGACGCGCCGCCCCGAAATACTCGTGCAGCCGCCGAAAACACGACACGACTCTGCCCGCTTCCTCCGCCTGCACCACCGGCCGCTCCACGCCGCACCCGCATGCCGCCACAAAATCCATGGCTCCCGCCCCCTGCACCTGGAACTCGTACCACGCCCACGGGTGCCGCGCCGATTCATAAAACTCGATCGGCACACCGGGAATCGCACAGAAAACCGAACCGACCGATACCTCCTGCTCCAGCCCCGACATGTTCACCGTCCCCCTGCCCCGCGAGATCACGCGCAACGTAATCCCGCTCGGAGACTGGTACGAGTGGAACGTCCCGTCCCCCCTCATCCGGTTCGTCTTGAACGCCCAGACGTGGGCGCCCAGCGGCGCCGCCTCGCGCAGCCACAGCCGCGCCTCGAACCGGTGTCCACTTTTTTGCCTCATTATTGTACCACCTGTGCGTCAATATTATCCCGTTTCCCGGTTGAATTGCAACAGAATGCCAAGCTACCCTAGCAGAAGAGCGCATCATATTTTGCCCGACGCCACGGACCTGAGGCGCGGCTCGCGAGATGCTCGCCCTCCAGGAATTCTCATTATGGCGTTGCGCCCGTTTGTAGTGTCGAAGATCCGTCTGTGGTGGAAGCCCCGTGAGGGGCGTTCCCGGGGCAAAAGGCGTGTACGGACAGCCCTTACGGGCTTGACTACGAACGGATTTTACCGGGGCGCCGCCATAATGAGAATTGCTGCTCGCCCTCCATGACGCCTGTCGCATCGGGCGGCTCGCGAGACGCTCGCCCTCCATGGCGCCGCGCGGAGTGCTGTCACGGGCCTGGAGGGCGAACGTCCCCGCGAGCCGGATTCGCGGAACGACGCGCGAGGGAGGCGACCGGCGATGATGAAACCGACGGCTGAATGGGAGTTTCCGCTGCCGCGGACGCATACGGGCATTCTGCAGGGCAACGGCGTGATGGGCGCGTTGATCTGGGGCGAGGGCCGGGACTTGCGGGTCACGCTGGGGCGGGCCGATCTCTGGGACCACCGCGGCGGTATGCCCTGGACGGAGCGTCAGAACTACGCGGACATCCGTCGTTGCCTCGAGGCCAACGACGAGCCCGCGCTCCGAAAGCTCTTTGAGACGGCCACTGAACACACCGACGGCCTGCCCCGCCGGCCGTCCGTCATTCCGGTGGGGCGCATGGATCTGCGGCTGCCGGCCGGCGCGGAGCTGAAGCGCGGCGTTCTGAGCTATGCCGACGGCTCGGTTCGCATCGAATACGCCATCAACGCCGATCGCAGGGCACTCACGCTGCGGCTGGCGACGGACGCCGCGCAGCTGTGCGTGACGGCCGATGCAGGAGGCGCGCTGCCGGAGCCGGTGCCGGTCCCCGCGTGGACCGATCTCGAAGACACGCTCAGGAAGATCTCGTTCGAGCCGCCACGCGAACTGACGAACGGCGACCTCACGGGCTGGACCCAGCCCTTTCCGGCCGACCCCGGCATCTGCGCGGCCTGCGCGAAGCGTGACGGTGCGCTCTGGATCGTCACGGCCCGCGGGGACAGCGCGGAAGCCGCCGAATCCGCCGCGCGGGCGGAGGTGGACGAAGCGGCGGGCCGCGGGGCGGACGGGTTGCGGGCCGCCAACCGGGCGTGGTGGGCGGCCTACTGGGAGGCCGTTCCCTCGGTCGATCTTCCGAACGAACGCCTCCAGTTCCTCTACCAGTACGGTCTGTACAAGTTCGGCGGGTTCACGCATCCGGGCGGCATCGCCGCCACGCTGCAGGGCCCCTGGATCGAGGAGTACGCCCTGCCGCCGTGGTCGAGCGACTACCACTTCAACATCAACGTCCAGATGTGCTACTGGCCCGCCTACAAGGCCAACCGGCTCGGCCATCTCAAGCCCCTGTTCGATCTGGTCTGGTCCTGGCGCGACACGCTGCGCGCGAACGCGAAAGCGTTCATCGGGATCGAGGACGGCTTCATGCTGCCGCATGCGGTCGACGACCGCTGCACGTGCATGGGCTCGTTCTGGACCGGCACGATCGATCATGCGTGCACGGCATGGGTGGGGCAGATGATGTATGACTACGCGACCTTCGCGGCCGACAACGTCTTCCTGCGCCAGGTCGCGTTCCCCTTCATGAAGGGCGCCATGCGCGTGTATGAAGAAATGCTCGAGCGCGAAGAGGATCGCTTCGTCCTGCCCGTCAGCGTCTCCCCGGAATACCGCGGCGCCAACATGGATGCCTGGGGCCGGAACGCCAGCTTCCAGCTCGCCGCCATCCATCGCTTGTGCGAGAACCTCATCGCCGCGGCCGACAGACTCGGGGAGCCCGCCCGGCCGAGCTGGCTGGACGTGCTGGAGAAACTGCCCAAGGCCACCGTCGAACGGCCGGGCAATGGGGCGGACGGCGAGCCGGGCGTCATGGCGCTGTGGGAAGGCACGGCGCTGGAAACCAGTCATCGCCACCATTCCCACCTGGCCGCCATCTGTCCCTTTGACACGATCGATCCCGCCTCCGACGAGTGGCGCCCCGTCGTGGCGAAAAGCATCAGCCAATGGGTCGGCAAGGGCATGGGCGCCTGGTCGGGCTGGTGCGTGCCCTGGGCATCCATGATCCACTCGCGGCTCGACAACCCCGACATGGCGGAGCTGCTGCTCGAAATCTGGGATCGCGTTTTCACCAACGAAGGCGGCGGCACGCTGCACGACTGCGAGTTCCCGGGGTTCACGACCATGGGCGCGCCGTCGTTCGGCGAAACCAAGCGGCCTCGCGAGAGAATGCAAATGGATGCGGGCATGGGCGCGATCGTCGCCATCCAGGATATGCTGATCCACAGCCGCCGCGGCGTGCATTATCTCTTTGCAGGCGCGCCGCGCCGCTGGCGGAACGTCGCGTTCGGCCCGATGCGTTGCGAAGGCGCTTTCCGCGTCGGCGCCGAACGGCACGAGGGACAGGTCCGTTCCGTCACGATCCTGGCCGAGGCCGGCGGCACATTCCGGCTGAGAAATCCGTGGAACGGCCCGGCCACGCTCGCGCGGGAATCCGGGAACACCCAAGAGTTGGAGGGCGATGTCCTGGAGATCCAGCTCGGCAAAGGCGAGCAGGCCGGGTTACGCAGGACGTGAAACACGACCGGTCCTCCGCTCGCCACCCGGCGCCGTTCCTCAGTGTTGGGGTGGGTCCACGCCACGCAGACGGCTCGCGGGGACGCTCGCCCTCCGTGTGGCGCGCCGTGGCACAACTCCGTTCCACGTCACATCCGGCCTGCTGGAGGGCGAGCGTCCTCGCGAGCCGTTCGTGCAGTCGACTCGTTCCCAATCGTCAGCGCAGGATCCGCTCGGCCCGACGCGACGCCCGCGAGGGCTGTTCCAGGTCCCACACTTCGTGGGCCGAGACGTTGTCGAAGACGAAGAACCGGCGCGCGTCGACCGGGTCGAAACGGAAGACGTGGCCGTTGACGCCGGGCGCCAGCATGATGCCGGCCGCGAGTTTCTGCCAGGTCCCGCCGCCGTCCGCGGAACGGTACATCCCGGTAGGCGCGTTTCGGCCCGCGTCGGACGCATACAGATAGACCACGCGCGGATCGACCGGGTGCACGACGGCCCGCTCCATGTAGAGGCCGGCCAGATCCACCCGTTGCCAGCCCGCGCCGCCGTCCTTGGACGTCCACAGCTCATGCGCCGTGCCGCGCGCGCGGTGCGTGACGCCTTTCGGCAGCGCGGTGACGTACAGCGTGTCCGGCGCGCCGTGACAGATTGAGATCGTCAGCACGCCGCCGATCAAACCTTGGCCGAGTTGCCGGAAGTGCTTGCCACCGTCAGTCGAACGGTACAGCCCGCGGGGGTAGTCCGGGTCATCCCAGAGTTTCTTGCGCCGGCCCCATTTCCCGGAATCGTGCAGGACGCCCGCGTAGACGGTGTCCGGCGAACGCGGATCGAGCGCCACGCGGAACACGTCCATGGGGTGGTCCGCGCCGAAGTCGCCCTCCTGCCACGTGCGGCCCTCGTCGTCGGAGCCGAACAGGCCGAACGGCGTGGCGATCACGATTCGGCCGCGCCGCGTGCGCGGGTCGCGGCTCACGGCAATGTCGAAGACCGACGGCACGTTCCCCCACTTTTCGGCCGGGATCCGTTCGGTGCGCTCGGCGAACGGCGGCACCGGCACGCGGTTCCAGGTGCGGCCGCCGTCGTCGCTCACGAGAAAGCAGTGTTGCCGGTGCGGGCTGGATTCGCGACCGTGCGTGGGGAAGCCCCTTGTGAAGATGAGCTTGCCGAACAGCCCCATATAGACCCGGTCGCGGATCACCGGGTCGTAGGCGATGGCGGCGATATCGTCCTGGCTGTACATGTCATCGCTGCCGTAGCAGCTCCATTCCCACCATTGGCCGTCATCGCGCGAAATCTGAAGGCCGACCTCCTGATAGCCGATCGCGAGGGTGCTCTGATCGAACGGATCCGCGGCCATGTCCCACGCCACCTGGTCGAACGTGCCGCTGCCTCTGGGCCGCAACCGGTGCGTGAACCGGGTAGCCGCGTCCAGTTCCGTGAAGCGGTCCAGCGGCTGAAACCGGCTGCCAAGTTCGACGGCGGCGTCCCACCACGTCTTGCCGCCGTCGTCGGTTCGAAGGATGACGCTGGCGGACATCATGGCGATTTTCGGGTTCACCGGCGAAACGACGATCGCCGAACAGCGCCCGGAAGTCTGGGCGCGCGGGCTGAGACGGTCCTTGCCCTTGCCGGGAACCTTGAGCGCCTGCTTCCGCCCTGTTCCGTTGTCGACCTGCACGGCGCGTGGCTGGGTCACCAGCGACGGCATCCAGGTCAACCCGCCGTCCTGCGTCCGATACGCGCCGCGCCTGTCGAAGGCGATATACCCGATCCGCGGGTCGCCGGCGCAGAGGGTGAACGTTCCGGCCGTCGCGCGTCCCACGCCAATACCGCGCTTCGCGCCGGCGCCCGATGCCGCCGGCTGCCGCACGATGCCTTCAAGCCCCTTGTTCCGGGCTTGCCACGTATGGCCGGCGTCATCGGAACGATAGACGCCCCAGGGATCGAGACAGGCGAACAGCACGGGCTTCACCCCGTCCATGACGAGTGCGCCGCCCACAAGCGTGCCGCCAGGCAGGTCGCCGTTTACCGATCGCCAGCTCCGACCGGCGTCGGGCGAGCAAAGCACCCCGCCCTCTCCCCAGATGTAGATGCGTCGGCGCTCGCGGCTCGCGCCGCTTGTGGCCTCCGCCGCCGCGTGCCGAACCTGGTGCAGATAGTACGCACTGTCCGGTCCCGACCGGCGCTCAATCGTCTTCCAGCCGTCGCAGGTGCGATAGCACATGACCGCAGGCGCAACGGCCGGGTCCTTGCCCGGCTTGGCCACCTTCAACGCGTAGCCGACCTCCGGGTCCACGGGGTCGGCGAAGAAGTAGCTGTTTCCGAAGCCGTCGGGCTTGCCCGCCAGGCTGGCAGCCAGGTTCACCCAGGTCTCGCCCAGGTCCGCACTCTGGTAGAGCCCGCCGACATCACTCGTCCACACATGGCGCGGCTTCTTGGGATGAAAGAATATCTCGCGCGACGGGCGCAGCGGAATCTGCTGCCCGCGGTCCAGGTTGCCCACGTGCTGCCAGCTCTTCCCGCCGTCCAGGGTGCGCGCGAGCGAGGCGCCCATGTCCGCGCTCGTGAAGGCGATATCCGGATTCGTCGGGTGGATCGCGACCGTAACGTGATAACCCCACATCCCCGGACCAAGACGACGCGAGGAAACCTCGCCCGGCTTCGCCCAATCCGGCACCCGCCGCGCGGGATAGCGCGCTTCACCCAACGCGCCGGCCCCCGGCAGGCAAGCCAGCAGCAGTGCAACACACACACACGCCTTCGTTCGCGAACCCTTCATGAACCGCCTCCTTCTGATTTCACGCATGTCCCTGCCCGGATTCCCGCTTCCATTCGGGCGTATGCGCGCCGCAGCACGGTGGTGACACGGAAATGCCACACGCACAACTTGGCCGAATGGAAGACTGGGAGGAAGTCGACGGGAGAACATTCAGTAGCCGGCACCCGGCACCCGGTACCCGGCATTCGGCCCTCAGCGTTGAGCGCTCAGGGCGCCCGCCCCGCCCCATCGATCGCGGAGCCGGCACAGATTGGCCGCCGCTTCCAGGTGGCGGTAGGCGGCAGGGCCGCTCAAGGTATCGGAATGGCTGCCGTACATGAAGCCGACGATTCCGCGGATGTCCGCGGCTTCCACGGCATCGACAGCGTCGAGCCATTCATGGACCGACTCCGGGTTCGGCGCGACGGCGACGAATTGCCGGTGCCCGCGCCGGGCGAAGAACGTGAGGCTGTCGACCCGTCTGCGGCTGTGGGGGTTCCGGTTCAAAATCACGGTCTCGGGGGCGACCCCTTCCCATGCGCCGTCAAGCGACCCGTTGACCAGCCAGTACGATTCCCCGGCATCCGCATACGGGTCGACCATGTCGTTCCACAGGTATACCGCGCAATCGGGTTGAACGTCTCTCACCAGTGCCTGCGAACGGCGCAGCGTTTCAGCCACGTACTCGCCGGCCGTTCTGACGCCCGCCGCCGGATCCCAGTTCGCGACGGTCCAACCGCCGTCGTACTTCAGGACGAATCCCGGCAGCCCGCCGAACATCTGGCGCAAACCCAGCACATTCCGCCGGTGTATCTCGAAGTAGTCCGCGCGGCACGCGCTGGCGGGCGCAGTCCCGCCCAGCATATCCGCGCGCTGGTACCAGGAGACCTTCAGCCGGGCGGCGTCCGGAATCCGGGACCCCCGCGCGACGCGGAGCTCTTCCTTCTCGATCACGTAATCGGCGCCTTCGCGGTAGGTCACGCTGCCGTCCGCCGCCTGCACGACAACGGGCAACGAATCGCGCCTGACCAGGCCCTGAAGCCCCACTTCGCGCAGTGTGAGGTCGTCCAGCCAGAGCCTGCCGCGCATCCCGTCACGCCGGGCGCCGATCCGGATGACGGCGTTCGTGTTGTCGACGCTGTTGAACCGAACGCTGAACGCCCGCCAGTCCGGGCTCGACGCGAAGAAGTCTTCCGCCCGCCAGGCGAGCCGGCGCCCGTTCGCGCCCTCTATGAACACGCCCACCGGGGCACCCGCGCCCAGGCCGCGTGTGCGGGCCCAACCGGCGAGTTCGTAGGCCCGGAACGGTTCCAGCGCCACCACCTGGACGACGGCAACGGGCTCAGCCAGTGGTTTCTGCCTGCGCCGGCCCGTTTCGGGGGCGCCCAGGCAAAGGGACACCGTACCGCCGTGCGGCTGCGCGCTGTCGAGCGCGATCGCCGGCGCCGGGCCTTCGAGCGTCCAGCGCGCCGGCGTCCCGTCCGCCCGCTCCTCGAAGCCCGGGTTCCGAAGCCGGGGCGCAGCGGCCGCCGGCACCGTCGCCACGCCGCGTGCGAGGACGAACGGCGTCTCGCGCACGGGAATCGCCTCGACGAGGGTGGGATTGCCGTACGCCGCCTGCACCGCGCTCATATACTGGGGCATGAGCGCGAGCCCCAGTTCGTCCGCCTTGCGCTTGAGCCTGTGGAAATTCGCGAAGTACGACCTGGCCCGCTTCTGGAGATTCACGTAGTCGCCGCGCGTGCCGTCGAGCACAACGCCGTTGTAGCCCACCGCCGCCGCGCGCTGCATGATCGCCGTCAGCCGCGCCAGCTCCTTGCGGTCATCCATATCGGCGTGCACCAGCACGAAACGCCTCCCGAACACGTTGGCGCGGTACCGCCGCGCTTCGATCGGCTGCGCCTCGAGCGGAATGCCCGGCGCCGCGACGGCGCGGCGGCCGGCGGGCACGACCACGGACCTCGCGTCGGGCCGGTGCATCAGCTCCACGCGCCCCTCCTTTACGCGCAGGCGCGTCCAACGCGGTTCAACGTCCAGCTCGAATCGCGTGCCGACTACCCGGGCCAGCGCGTTCGGCGTGACCACCACGGCCGGCCGACCCGGCGGCTGTTCGGCGATGTAGGCCGTCAGCGCTCCGCGCCCGAGGAAGACGTGCTTGCCGATCAGCCCGGGACGCGCCGCGTGACCGGCGGGCGCCCCCTCCCACCCCAGTACACGGCTGACATCGGCAACATCGATTCCGACCGTCACGTCCGTTTCCGCGCGCAGCCGCAGAGTGGAAGCGTCCGCATAGCGCACGGTCGCGCTGCCGTCCCGGCCGACCCGCAAGACGTCGCCCGCGAACAGAGGCAATCCGGCGGCAGCGGCCGTCTCGCGCCCGGCGCGCACGACGCGCGTGTTCTGCGGCAGCGCAAAGATCATGGCCACGGGCTCACGCGGCGCGGCCTCACGCCGGCCGCTCCAGTACAGGTAGCCGGCGCCCGCCAGCACCGCTACCGAAGCCGCCAGCGCCAGCCCGAAGCCGCGGGTCGCCCGCGTGCGCTTCTTGCGCGGAGGCGGGAACAGACGCGACCGCCGCCTGGGCGCACGGCGGCGCTGCGCCGCCTCGGCCTGCGCCCGCGATGCCTGCAGGATCTGGTCTTTCTTCTCGACGGTCAGAACCTGGGTCCGCGTCTGGCGCCGCTGCTCCGCCTTCACGTCCTCGACAACCCGCTCCCGCAGCGAGACGCGCCCGTAGCGGGCATGCAGCATGCCGTGCAGACGCAGCAGCCCGCGGAACCGGTCCAGGGCGATGAGGCCGCCGTGCAAGTGCGCTTCCAGATCGCGCGACTCCTCCGCCGACAGCGTCCCGTCCATATAGCCGCCGATCAGATCGGCCAACGCTGTGTCCTCATCCGCCATGCCCGGCCGCCTTCCGCTCGATACACTGTCTCAACCGCAGCCGCGTCCGGCTCAGCGCCTTCTTGATCGCCGCCACGCTCCTACGCGTCTGCTCCGCCATCTGCGCCACCGACTGCCCCAGCTTGTAGTACGCCTCGAGCAGACGGCGAAGCGGGGCCGGCACCTGCTCGAGGCACTGTTCGAGATACATTTTCTCGACCGACAGCGCGTCGTTCTCGACCTGCCGCAGCGCGCTTGCCGCCCGGACCTGATCGGCATACTGATCGGCGGTCCGCGCACGGCTGGCCAGCTTGCGCAGCATCATGCGCGCCTCGTTCTTTGCGATCGTCTTGAGCCACGCCCCGAAGTCCCGGCCGGATTCGTACTGGTCCAGCGCGAAGAAGGCCCTGACGAAAGCGCTCTGCACAACATCCTCCGCCAGCACCCGGTCATGCACAAACCACACGATCAGCCGCCACAACTCCTGCTGATAGGCGTCCACAATCTCGCCGTAGGCCTCGGTCTCGCCGGCCAGGACACGCTTGATGCAGGACTCGATCTGCTCATTCACGCGATCGTCGCCGGGCATGGACTCTCCTTCACGGTGTATGCAACCCCCGCCCATTCGGTGACAGCCCATTTCTCGCACGTCCGGGCAGACAAGACAAGCCTCTTTGCGGAGCCACACGCCGGCCGGTTTCAGGGCCCGACCGGCCGGGCCTGTGTCGCCCCCCCCCCCGCTCCCCGGATCGACAGGGGTGCATTCCGTGTGGCATCATGGCACACTATAGGTCCGGCATCGGAAACGCACGCAGGGAGGCATCGCATGAAGACGAGGTTCCGGAACAGTCGCCGCCGGCCGGCCGTGCCCGGCAGGTGGCTGGTCGCACTGCTCGGCGTGCTCGCCTTGGGCCGGCCGCACGCCGCCCTTGCGCAGGGCGAGCGGGAAGAGGCCCCGCCCCCACGGCGCCCCAGGATCGGGTTGGTGCTGGGCGGGGGCGGTGCGCTCGGCATCGCACACGTCGGTATCCTCAAGGTCCTCGAAACCGAACGGATCCCTGTCGACTGCATCGGCGGCACGAGCATGGGCGCCATCGTCGCGGGCCTCTACGCCGCCGGCCTGGCGCCCGAGGAGATCGAGAAGACGCTGGTCGGGGTGGATTGGTGGGAGGTGCTCAAGGATCAGACGCCGCGTCGCGACCTCCATTTCCGCAGGAAGCAGGACGACAAGCGCTACCTGTTCGATCTGGAACTCGGCCTGCGCGGTTGGCACATTCTGGCGCCAACCGGCCTGGCGGCCGGCCAGAAATTCAACAACATCATGCAGACCCTCACGCTGAGCACGGCGGGGATAGACGATTTCGACCGGCTGAACATCCCGTTCCGCGCCGTGGCGACCGACGCCGTGACGGGCAAGGCCGTCATCCTCGACCGCGGCAACCTGGCCACGGCGATGCGCGCCAGCATGGCCGTACCCGGGCTGTTCACCCCCGTGGCGATCGAGGGCCGGCTCCTCGTTGACGGCGGCGTGGTGAACAACGTGCCCGTCGACGTCGTCCGCGGCATGGGGGCGGACCTCGTCATTGCGGTGGACGTCGGCGCGATCAAGGCGCGCCCCGATGCACGCAAGCTGGAGAACGTGGCGGGTATCCTGTCCCGCACCTACGCGATCCTGACGCGCCCGCGGCAGGACGCCCAGCTCGCACAGGCCGACATCGTTATCCTGCCCGACGTCTCCGCCTTTTCCGCCGCCGACTTCCACCGCGCGGCGGGAATCATCCCGTGCGGCGTGAAGGCGGCGCAGCAGGCCGCCGAAACGCTGCGCCGCCACAGCGTGAGCCGGGAAGAGTATGATCGCTTCCTCCGCGCGCAGCGGCGCAGGCCCGCGGGCGACATCGTGGTTTCGCGCGTCGTCACGGCAGGCAACCGGCTCGTCGACGACCGGATCGTGCGGCGCCGCATCCGGACACAGCCGGGCGACACGCTGGATTTCGCCCGGCTCAACGCCGACCTCGCCCGGATCCACGGGTTGGGCGATTTTCAGACGGTCAGCTATCGACTCCGCCCGGATGGCGACAAGTACGAATTGAACTGCCTCATGCGGGAGAAGCCGTGGGGCCCGGCGTACCTGCACATGGGCCTTCGCCTGCAGAGCAATATGGACAACGAAGCGAACTGGCAAGTGTTGCTCAATTACACCCGCACGCGCCTGAATCCGCTCGGCGCCGAGTGGCGGGCCGATCTGCAGGGCGGCAGTGTCCAGCGCCTGTTCACCGAATTCTACCAGCCGCTCAGCTTCGCCGGGACGTTCTTCGTGGCGCCCAGCATCGACGTCTCCGACCAGATCCGGGACGTCTACGAGGACGACGACCGAATCGCACGCTACGACGTGCGCCTGCGACAGGGCCGGTTGGATCTCGGTATCCAGATGTCGAATCACGGGGAGGCGCGCGCGGGCGCCGTGGTCGGCCACGGCAAAGCCCAGACAGACGCCGGCGCCACAGCGCTGCCGGGCTTCGATGAGCCGATCGGCGCCTGGGCCCTCCAGTTCGTGCTCGACCGGCTCGACAATGCGGTGTTCGCACGGCACGGCTATCTCATCGGGATCGAAGCGTTCCTGGCCCGTGAGTTCCTGGGCGGCACTGTCTACTACGACCGGGTCCGCGCGCTGTACGATCAGTTCTTCACGCGCGGGGCTCATACCGCGCAGGTCTCTCTGAAGGGCGGGACGAGTCTGGGCAGCACCTTGCCGCCCTATGACGAATTCCTGCTGGGCGGCCCGTTCTCACTGGCCGGCCTGGCCCAGGACCAGCTGCGCGGCCAGTACTTCGCGGCCGGCTCGCTCGGCTACCGCTACCGACTCGTGAAGTTGCCGCCCAGTCTCGGCGAAGGCGTCTACATCGGCGCCCGCGCCGATGCCGGCAACGTCTGGGGCGAGCAGGACGATATCAACGCGGACGACCTGAGGTACGGCCTGTTGCTGGCGATCGGCGCCGATACCGTACTCGGGCCCGCCGTCATCGGCTGGGGCCATGCCGACGGCGGCGAGAACCAGGCGTTCCTCTCTCTCGGCACAACGTTCTGACCGGAAGGCGGCAACTAGTCGATCGTCTGGATCACCATGTCCGGTTTGCCGTCGGTGACGTAGACACGCATCTCGGCCTTGCCCATCAACTCCTTCTTCTCCTCCGCCGAGAGGTCGAGACGGAGCATCGGCACGCTGATCTCAACGTTCTTCTCCAGGACAAGCCGCTTCCGGATCGGGGCGTAGCCGGGGCGGCCCACGCTCAACACGTGGTCGCCCGTGTACACCGCCACACCCTCCATCGGCGTCGTGCCGACCAGGACTCCGTCAATCTCGACCAGCGCAGGATCGTCCGTGGACCGGACCGTAACCAGAACGCGCGGCCGTTCACCGCGCGCCTTCACGCGCTCGGCAAGAGCCGCCTTCAGCTTCGGCGTCGCCTCCTTCAGCGCCTCCTCGAGCAGAACAAACAGCTCGTCCTCGCCAAGCGTCGTCTGCTGCACGGTGCTCTGCCGAAACTGACGCGAGGTGACGCCTTGGGCGGAAGCCAGGACCGTGCCGTCCACCACGTCCAGCGCCTGGACCAGCACGCGCAGCGATACCTTCGAGAACTCGACGGCCTGCGCGTTCGCGTCCGGGTTGACGCGCTCCTTGCCTACCGAAAGGCTGAGCAGGTTGCCCCGCAGCACGGCGTCGGCCCGCAGGAGCTGCGCGGCGTGGATGAACGAGGTCCGCGCTTCCTCAACCCCCGGCACCTTCGGGTTCACACGGTTGATCTGCGCAATGAAGTCGCGCCGGTCAATAATGTCAACGCCGTCTTCGTTCAGCAGTTCCTGCGCCAGCAGCAGAACCGCCTTCTCCGCAAATACACCCGACTCCACCTTCCCGCCCAGCAGCGCATCCGATTTCGCCGATGTCGTATCCTCGAAATCCAGCACCGCAACACGCAGGTTCCCGGCAAGGACGCCGCTCGCCAGGCTCAGCAGACACACTCCGATCGTCAGTCGCCTCATCATGACCTCCCCGGGGCTTTCCGCGCGAATGCGCAATCGGCCGGGCGCCCCGTTGTCCGCACAGACCAACACAAAGAAGAAACGTATACCACGCCATATTGCGTCACTCCCCGCAGGATGGCAAGACAAAGGGATTGACAAGTGTCTTTTGCGGATTGAAAGATATAGGGATGCGATCCCGCTTCACATTGCTCGCCGCGCTCGCCTTGCTTCATCTGGAAGGAAACGCCATGGAAACGATCCAACGCGGAAATGTCACCGTCCACTATTCCGGCGACAGCCGGCACATCGCCGAGCGATTGGTGGAGATCACCGAGAAGACGTATCCGGTGCTGAAGACGTATTTCAACGCCGCACACGACCTCAAACTCGTAATCTACTGGGCCGACCGCCAGGACTGGAGCGCCGTCCCCCCGAACCGGCATCGGACGCGGTACGGCGGGCCGCATATGACCCAGGGCGAAAACCACACGCACTACGTCATCCTGCCGGCCGCCAACGTCGACAGACCGGACAGCCTCGTGGCGGTCATCGCGCCGCTGCTCGATCTGACCGAGCTCACGCCCGATGAAACCCGGAACCTGAAGGTCTGGCTCGGGTTGGGGGCAGACGCCGGCGACCGGAGACTCGGGGACTATCTCGCCTCCTCGGATTTCTACGTGGATCTCCTCGTCGACATCATTCACGTGCACGAAGTGATGCACGATTTCTGCTACGAATTCGGTATCCCGGAAAACCACAGCCGCGCCGGCAAAGGCATCGCCTGGTGGGTGTTCGAAGGGCTGGCGCAATGGTCGGTGCTGTGGGTGAACCGCGAAATCGGCAAGGAAGACTGGGCCGACGCGCACGACCTGCTCTACCGCTGGATGTACCGCACGGGCAGGAAGCGCCCGGGCAATCTCGGCCCGCTGCAGTACAAGGACTACGCGTGGTTCCACGGCGCCGTGATCGAGATGGCGCATCAGCTCGAGGCCAGATACGGAAAGGACTACGGGCCGAAGGTGCTCACGCTCATCCTGCGCGACATCCAAGGCAAAGACTATCTACCGGACACGGAGATGGTGAAGCTCTTCAGCGAAGCCGCCGGCGAGGACCTGGGCGCGTGGTTCAAGCAGAACTGGGGGATTGAGTAGGCCGTACGACCCCTGCCCGGGGCGCAACACATGCGCGGCCGGCCGCGAGGCGTGAGGCGCTTCGCCGCCCACGACAAATCGCGCCTCGACATTGGCTCCCGCAAAGAGTAGGACAAAGACGTCCGGAGGGAGATGGCAGGCAATGGTGAATGCGAAGGAAAAACACGAATGACGAATCCGACAGACCTCATCCTCAAACACCCCGGGAACCCGATCCTCACGAAAGAGGATGTCCCCTACCCGTGCGCGAATGCCTACAACTGCGGCGCGTGCAAGGCCGACGGCCGTTATGCGCTGCTGTTCCGCGTCGACCGCCGCTGGGAGGAAGGCCCCCCTGAGAAGCCGCGCAAACGCGCCGAATGCAAGATCGGGCTGGCCTGGAGCGACGACGGGATCCACTTCACGGCCGAACCGCACCCCGTGCTGACGGCCAACGAAGAGGAGTTCGACCGGGTTTACGACCCGCGCGTGACGCGAGTGGACGACCAGTACTACATGTGTTACGCCACGGAAACCCCGTGGGGCATCCACTCCGGTATGGCGGTCTCCAAAGACCTGAAGAAATGGGAGCGCGTCTATGTCTCCGAGCCGGACAATCGCAACGCGGTGATCTTCCCGGAACGGATCGACGGCAAACTCGTACGGCTGGACCGCCCGTTCGCGCGCAAGTACGCCGCAAGCCGCCCGTATGACATGTGGCTGTCGGTGTCGCCCGACGGCGTGCACTGGGGCGGGCACAAGCTGGTCCTGGCCGCCGCCGACAACCCGTGGTCAAACGACAAGATCGGGCCCGGCACGCCGCCGATCCGCACCGAACACGGCTGGCTCGCGCTCTATCACGGCGTCAGCCTGGACGATAACCGGCCCGGCTGCGGCTGGGAAGGCAACTGGAAGAAGCTCTACGAAGCCGCCCCGATCCTGCTCGATCTGGAACAGCCGCATAAGATCATCGGGATCGGCAAGAAGCCCGCACTTGTTCCCGACCAGGTCTACGAACGGCCCGAAGGCGGCGGCATGCGCCCGAACGTCGTCTTCCCCGGCGGCCTCATCGCCGAACCCGACGGCACGTGCAAGATTTACTGGGGCGCGGCCGACACCGTCGTCGCCGTGGGCACCGCCAAGATCCAGGACCTCGTGGACGTGTGTCTGCAGGATGGGCCTCCGTCGAAGTAGAAGAGCCGGCCTTGCTCTTGACAGGCGCGCCCCGGCGCATAATGCTATCACGTAGAATCAAAGACGCTCTGCCGCTCGTAACAGAATTGCCTGTCGGCCGGGAAAGGAATCCACATGAAGGCGAAAGAACTCCGCGAGCACTGCAAGCGTGTCGCCACCTGGGTCAACTGGGAGAAGACGTGCGATCAGTTCATGCACGGGGACCCCGAGGCGGAGGTGAAGGGCATCGCCGTCACATGGCTGGCCACGAACCCCGTTCTGAAACAGGCCGCGCGGCAGGGCTTGAACGTCGTCGTCGCGCACGAGGGCGCGTTCTACCCGCAGTTCAAGGGGACGGAGAGCGAAGAACGCCATCACCGCCAGAAGCGCAAACTGATCGACGAGCTCGGCGTGACGCTCATGCGCTGCCACGATACCTGGGACCGGATGCCGGGCATCGGCATCCCCGACGCCTGGGCGGATTTCCTCGGGTTCGACTCCGAGCCCCGGGACACCCAATCGTTCTACAAGATCTGCAAGGTCAACGGCCGCACCGTCGAGGAAGTCGCACGCCGCATCCTCGAGAAAACGAAACCGCTCGGCCAGCGGATGGTGCGAATCATGGGCGACACGCACAAAACGATTTCACGCCTCGCCATCGGGACCGGCGCCATCACGAACCCCGCCCTCATGCATCAGCTCGACGCCGATTCCATCCTCGCCACCGACGACGGAATCCAGACCACCTCCTGCGGGCTCTGGGCCGTGGACCTCGATATCCCCGTCCTCATTGTCGACCACCCAACAGCCGAACTGCCCGGTATGATGGCGCTGGCGACATACATCGGCGAACAGTTCCCCGGCATTCCCGTCTCCTATCTGCCGTGCCGGTTCCCCTGCGAGGCGGTGCTCTGAGACTTGCCCGGAACCCGGCCCACGGAAATACGGGAACACGAGCATTGCGGCAACCTGACACGAAGGCCTCTGCCGCGCACGCCGGGGCGGGCGGCTGTCCGGGTGTGGTGTGGTCTGTGCCCCCCTCCCCCCAACCCTCTCCCCCGAGGGAAGAGGGAGCGAAGCGGCCGGCCCCCTCGATAGCGGGTTCGATGTGCTCAGCCGGCGGAGCGGAGAGATCGCGGGGACGTCGTTCGACGGCGCGCTCAGAGAATGCGACAACGCCTCCTCCCTCTCCCCCCGGGGGAGATGGCCGGGGTGAGGGGGCTGGCATTACTGACGATTCCGCCCCTCCCTCTCCCCCCGGGGGAGATGGCCGGGGTGAGGGGGCTGGCATCACTGACGATTCCGCCCCTCCCTCTCCCCCCGGGGGAGAGGGCCGGGGTGAGGGGGCTGGCATCACTGACGATTCCGCCCCTCCCTCTCCCCCCGGGGGAGAGGGCCGGGGTGAGGGGGCTGGCATTACTGACGATTCCGCCCCTCCCTCT
>JAFGHX010000300.1 GCA_016929905.1 Kiritimatiellia bacterium | reverse complement strand
TCCACCCCTCCAGCCTTCCACCCCTCCAGCCTTCCACCCCTCCAGCCTTCCACCCCTCCAGCCTTCCACCCTTCCAGCCTTCCACCCTTCCCGCCTTCCCGCCTTCCACCCTTCCCGCCCCCATACATGAGGCGTCCTCCTAGCCCCCGGATGTTACATCCCTCGTCAATTCTAGCAGGACAGCGCCTCACCGGCAAACACACGGAAACTCGGAGGAATAGGCGGGAGAGATGAACCTGCCGGTGGAGGCGACGCGGCCGCGCGCCTCACCGGCCTTGTTGAGCCTGTCGAAGGAGTCGGCTCGCGAGACGCTCGCCCTCCAGGCATGCGATATGCTGCAGAAGATGGAGGGCGAACAGCCTGCCCGCCGAAGCTATCTGAGCGAAGGCGGGTCCCCGTGAGCCGTCTGGGGGCGCCGGATGGCGCTTTTTCGACAGTCTCATTAACCCGACGGAAGGTCGGCCTCTCCACCAAAGGCGGATCTTCGACATGCCGTCGCAGGGGTTCTTCAGCGCAATCGAGAGCCGGCACGGGCTCCGCTCTCCAACCGATGCCTGCCGGCCTTCGACCTTCGAGGTCCCGACCTTGCCCCGCTCACTCGCTCTGCAGCCACACGCGGCCGCGGTAGTATGTCGCGCCGCCCGGACTGGCGTTCGTGTACGCAACAGCCTGCCCTGCGCCGAGTATGTTGGTATAGCCGGGCACGCCCTGCCACATGCCGGTCCCGTCCAGGCCCGTACGCTGCTCGAGCGCATAGCCGCGCGTCACGCCGGGATAGTGGGTCGGATTCGCCGCAACCGTATCGAACGAGGCAATCACACTGCCGCCCGCCGCGGACATGTCCACCCGGAACGTGCTGTTGCTGTTGTCCGGGTCCGTACCGGCGATGTACTCCTCGATGTTGAGCCGGCCGTCGCCGTCCGCGTCGCCCTCGGTGCTCTGCCCGGTCCCGCCCAGTTTCTCGTTCTCCCAGGCGTCCGACATGCCGTCCTGGTCGAAGTCGGCCGCCGTCGACATCGGACTGCCTTCCACCACCGCCAGTTCGAGTTCCAGCTTCAGGTCGCTGCTGCCGAGCGCCCCGTTGAGTAGCTGCACGGCGACCCTGTTGGTCCGCGTCAGTTCCGGCAGATCCGCGCCCATGAACGACGCCGTCCACGCCGTCGGCTCGAGCTGCGTGGTCGAAAACGAGTTGTAGGGCACGAACGAGCCGGGCTCGCCCGACACGTTCACCCGGGCCAGCTCCCGGCCGTTCACCCAGACGATGAACCCGTCGTCGTACGTCGCGTTCAGCTTCAACTCGCTGACGAGGGCCGGCGTGTCGATCGCGAACTCGCGCCGCAGGAAGACGCAGGAGTAGGTATCGCGCATGTCGTCCAACGTCGTGCCAAACGGGCCTTCGGCCGCGTCGCTGCTGTAGCCGAACGGGCCGGGCCCCGACGCCCAGCCCGAATCGTCGAACGCGAACTGGACCCAACCGGCGAGGGGATCGGACACCTCCTGCGTGCCCTTGGCGTAGCGCCACACGCCGCTGCCCGGCACCTTGACGGTCGTCTGCTGGCCCTGCGGCCGACTGGCCCGCAGCATGAGGGCGTTGGCATAGAACTTCGAGGCGTTGTCGGAGATCGTGATCACGAATGTCCCGTCGGAGCCCGCATCGATCTGGCGGTAGCGCGCCACATAGCCGTTCTGCGTGTTCCACCCGTTGCAGATGACGGTCTGGCTGTTGCCCGTCCCCTGGATCACCGCGCCGGCGGTGCTCGCGTTCTCGAACGCGTCCGCGCCCGATATCGTCGTCGTCGCCGTGCGGTCGGTGTAACTGGAGTTGCCGCGGTTCCCGAACAGGACGAACTCGTACCGCAGGCTCGCATCCAGCCCGCTGAAGGTGAGCGTGAGGTCTTCGCCGTAGCTGATCAAGCCGGCGCAGTCCACCTTCCCGTCGAACACGGCGTAGGCGTCGGTGCCGGAATCGGGCGGCACGCCCTGGGTCTCGTACGGACCGGCCCCACCGCTGTCGATGGCGAGCGTTACAGCCGTATCCTGCCCGGTGTTGTGGTCCACGAGCAAGCCGCTGTCCGTGCGTGAATACGTCGTGACGTTCACCGCAGCGGCCTGCGTGCTGGTCCAGCACAAGTCGTTGTACGCCACGAAAAGCTGGTCGTTGTCCGTGATCGTGTAGGTGTGCGTCGGCCGGCTGCCGAGCGCCGCGTTCGACGGGCCGCTCAGCGTCACCACGATCGTCTCGTCCGGCTCATCGGTCTCGTCATCCGCAATCGAAACCGAGATCGGCCGGCTGGTCTGGCCCGGGCTGAAGTTCAGCGTCCCGCTCGCCAGCGTGTAGTCCACGCCGCCGCCCGAGGCCGTGCCGCCAGTCGCCGCGTAGCCGACGGTCACGGTCTGCGGCGAAGCTTCGTTCAGCGTGACGGTCAGCGTGGCCGGCGAGACGTCCTCCCTCCCGCTCGAGCTCGACGCGGCGAACTGGACGCTGATCGTTGTGGTGGTCGCCGCGTCGATGTTCGAGTAGCCGGAATCGCCGATCCCGTTCGTGGCACGAACGCGGTAGTAGTAGGCGGTGCCCGGCGTCAGCCCGCTGTCGGTATACGTCGAGGCGTCTGCGCCGGCCGTCGCGATCTGCTGCCAGCTCGAGCTGCCGGTGGGGCTGCGCTCGATCTTGAAGCCGGTCTCGTTGCCGCTCGCATCGGTCCAGAGCAGCTCGATCCGGCTCGCCGAGGCGGCGGTTGCCGTCAGCCCGCTCGGGGCGGCCGGCGGCCCCTGCTGAGTGGTGGCCGCCGCGTCGTTCGAGTAGGGTGAGTTGCCGTCGCCGTTGTAGGCCTTCACCCGGTAATAGTACGTCGTGCCCGCCGCCAGCCCCGTATCGCTGTAGGTGCTCACATTGGCGCCGGTCGTTGCGATCCGCGTCCAGACCTCTGACCCGCTCTGGCGCCGGTCGATCTTGAAGCCGGTCTCGTTGTTGCTCGCATCGGTCCAGCTCAGGTTGATTCGGGAGCTCGACGCGGCCGACGCGCCCAGGCCCGTCGGCGCCGCGGGCGGATTACCGATCACGGCCGCATACGTCAGCTCAAGATCCATCAGCAGGTCGCTGCTGCCCGGGTCGGTCTGGTGCACTTCCACCGCCAGCACGTTCAGGCCCTGCACCAGCTTGCTCTTGTGCGCGGTCAGGTCGAACGCCTCATAGTCCGTCGCCGTATGGCTGCTGGCGGCCGTGCCGTAACTGATCGTGCCCGCCGGCAGCGAGGCGCGCGCCGATTCCTGCCCGTTGAGATACGCCACGAACCCGTCGTCATACAGCGCGGCCAGCGTCAGATTCGTGATCGCCTCCGGGTCGCTGCCCAGCGTGAACGTCTTGCGGAAGTAGGTCGTCATGGGCTTGCCGGCCGGGTTGTCGCCGTAGGAGACTTCCGTGTCCGCATTGGTGTAGCCGTAGCCCAGCGGCCCGTTGCCGTCGTCCCACGCGCCGTCGTCGTACGCCCCATACGCCCCGCGCCACGCGGTGCCCAGGTCCTCCCCCCGGTCGTGATAGCGCCAGCCGCTCGTCTTCGAGACCAGCCCGCCCGAGTTCGGCTGCCCCGGCGTCCCGCCGGCCGCCACGCTCGCCGCCCAGTTCGCCGGGTCGTTCCCGTACGCCGCCGCGTCCTGCCGCTCCAGCGACGGGCCCTTCCCGTCCGCGTTCTCCGGCCACGGCGAGTTGTCGTTGTATTGGACCCGGTCGACCAGGATCAGCGGGACCCCTTCCGGGTCCGGCGTGTCCGGCCGCCACAGCTTCACGCTCTCCCCGCCGTTGCTCAACTGCCCCTCGTACGGGCCGAAGACCTGCACCGAGCCCGGCACGCCCGGGTACTGGGCGCGGAATGCCGCCTCGTTGGTCGGCACGACCAGCGCATACTCCTTCGCACCCAGCGTCGCGCCGGCGGGAAACACGTAGTTCACCGCCGCCGACACCTGCCACCGGTTCGCCGGGTTCGCCGTGTCGTACAGCGCCACCGTCGCATCGCTGAGGTTGTGCAGCTCGACGTATTCGCACACGCCGGTGCCGGCCGGGTGATACATCAGCTCGCTGATCACCACCGGGCCCACCGCCGGGTAGACGTTCGCCGCGCCAAGCGTGTTCGACACGCTCTGCGCCACGAAGTCCACGTCCCCGTCGGTCTTCGTGTACCGCGCAAACGCCACGCCGTTGGCCGAGCCCCCGAAGCGCGCTTCGGCCAGGTACTGCAGGTTGCCGGCGCCGTCCCACTTCGTCAGGTAGATCTCGTCCCCGTGCGAACTGAGCGCGAAGCAGCTCGGGCTGTTCGTGTCGGTGTTGAAATCGTGCTCATCGAACAGGACGTACCCGCCGCCCGGCACGATCGTGCCCGCCGGAATCGCATACTTGCGGTAATTCGCGATCGTATCGCTGAGATACCACCCGCCGATGTTCGCCTCGGCCGTACCCGCGTTGTACAGCTCGATCGTGTCCACATCCGGCAGGTCGGTGTGCGTCAGCGCCTCGCTGATCACCACCCGGTACGGCTCGCCGTCCTCGTAGCCGGGCGAGCCGCCGATCAGGTTGCTCGCCCGCCACTTCGCCGCGTCGTCCTGGTCCCCGTCCGTCGTCACCGGCACCAGCGAGAAGCCGTCCCCGTCCGCCGATTCCGGCCACGGATACTTGTCGTTGTACCGCACGGAGATCACCGTGCGCCCCTCGCAGTCCAGCAGGCTGAGCCGCTCGCCACCGTTGCTGAGCCGCCCGCGATACTCGCCGAAGAACGCCGCCAGGCCCTTCGCGCTCGGGTACCGGTTCGTGAAGACCGACTCGTTGCTCACCAACAGCGCCGTCTCGCCCGGGCCCAGCTCCACGCCCGGCGGGAACGTGTAGCGGATGCCGTCGAACGTCATTTCCGACAGGCCGCGCTCGGAACTGCCCGTGTTCTGGACCTCGACGAACTCGTAGTCGCTCCCGCCCAGCGGGTTGTAATGGATCTCCGTGATGCGGATCTTGCTGTAGTGGCCCGTATAGTTGAACGTGTGCGCGTGCTCCGCGCTCCAGGTGGTGGTCGTCTTGTAGATGCGCGCACGCACGTGCGTCGTCTTCGCCAGCGCAATCGGGCCGCCGTAGGTCGACGCCGCCCCGGAAACGGCGCCGCCCGCCAGGCGCGGGTCCGTGCCGTCGAGGGTGTAGCGGATGCTGCCCGAGGTGTTCGGGTTGGACAGGCCCAGTTGGAACCCGGCCGCAATCGCGCCCCCGTGCTGGGTGTAGGTCGGCGGCGCTACCGTTGGGTACAGGCCCTGCGAACGGTAATAGCTGACCACGAAGTCGGTCCGCAGCCGGCACCAGTCGTTTGTGATCCGGTCGCGGCGCGCGATCCACTGGTTGTAGTGGTTCACGCTCGTGATCGTCCCGACGGTGACGGTCTGCTGCCAGTTCCAGCGCGCGAGGTCGGCGAACAGATGCGGCTGGATGTCGTCGGCCGCCTCCATGTAGCGGGCGCGCGCCGAGTCGGGAGTCAGCACGCCGTCGGGTTCCAGCATGTGCCGGAAGAGCCGGTCCGCGAAGAGCGCCTTGTAGTCCGTCTTTCCCTTCAGTTTCAGATGCAGGCTCCACGTGCCGTAAGTGAAGTTGGTCGCGGCGTATATCGTCGCCGTGTGGTCCAGCGTGTAGTCATAATCCCACACGAAGAAGTTCCACTGCATGTCGCCCGGACGCCGGTTCCGGCTCTTGCGCGCCGCGCGAAAGTTGTTGCCGGGATCCGTGCGGAACGGCGGCGCCCAGTCGCCGTTCCCGCCCCACTCCTCGAGCAGGTGGTAGTCGATGTATTGCGCCACGTCCAGATAGGTCAGGACCTGCGCGTAGTCGCCCGCGTTCGCCGCCGCACGCACCGCCTCCCACGCGACCGAATCGCCGCTCTTCACCCGGTACGTGCCGGTCGGGGTCGGGATGCAATCGCCCCAGCGTTTGCTGCCGATCACGTCGTAGTCGGCCTCGTCGCCGCCCAGACTCGAAGCCAGGAAGTCCGCACCCAGCCGTTCCAGGACCTGGTAGAAACCCCAGTACATCCCGTTGATGTACACATGCGCCCAGCGCTCCTGGGGTGCCGCCGGCCAGTTCAGGGCCCGCTGCGTCATGCGCGCAAAGCTCTCGCGTACCATCTGCACGTTCTCGCCCGAGGCCCACGAATCGCTCGCGTGGGCACGGATTCGGAACCCGTTCATGTCTTCCACCGGCGAGTTCGGGAATAACGGATAGTCCAATCGAGGCGGTCCATAGGCGCGCTTGAATTCGAATGTCAGCGAGACGTGCGTCTTGTAACGCGGATCGCGGTTGGCGCCGCCGCCCGAACACTGCATCGCACAGTCCGACTGGAAGCCGGACGTGCCGTCCGCTTCGATCCATTCGACCGACGCCGCGCGATCCCAGCCGTCACCGTAATGCAGGCTGTTGTGCCAGACACCGTAGCTGTCGCCAAAGATGTCGCCGTACTCCGCACAGACCGACAGCGTCGGCAGGGCACGCAGCGAGTTTGTAATCGAACTGAAATACGGCTCGCTCCTGAGCGCCGAGTCCATCACCGTGCTGCGCCGCCGCGCTGGATCCCTGTCGATCACCCGGTTCTTCGGGTTCTCGCCCGGGATCCAGTTCTCGCTCGCCATCACGTCCGGTTGGTACGGAACCTTGTGCACGAACAGATAGCTCTGCGTGTCCGCGTCGGTCGGGTCGTAGCCGCCCTTGAGCGCGTAGGCCCGCAACACCACGCACGGCGCCTTGCCGCCGTTGATCAGCCGGCCCGTGCTCGAATCGGGATCGATCGTCACCGCCGCCGAAGAGGCGTTCACCGTCATCGCACTCGACGAGACGCGCGGATCGCTGCCGTTCAGCGTGTACTTGATCGTCGCGCCCGGCGTGGCCGTCTGGATCGTGCAGACAAACGGGGCGCTGTAGAACCCGCGATCATGGCTGAACGTCGTGTCCGCCACCTTCAGATAAGAGGTCAGTTCCACGTCCACGCGGCAGTCGCTGCTGTCGGGCGTCTTGTTGAACGCCTGCACCGCAATCACGTTCTGCCCGATCTCCAGGTAGTCCTGCGGGTCGGGCAGTTCAAACTCCTCATAGGCGCCCGCCGAATCGCCGTAGTCCGAGGCCAGCGAGTCGTGCAGCGGCGGGCCGTCCGGCTCGTTGCGGTCAAATACCGGCTCGCCGTTGATCCAGATGATGAACCCGTCGTCGTAGTTCACCCCAACTCGCAGCCGGGTCCCCTCGTCCAGCGACGTCACCTCGAACGTCTTGCGAATGAAGAACGTCGTGTACGAGTTCTGCATGTCGCTGAAATACGTCGCCACATCCGTCGACGGATAGCCGAACGGCGCCTGGCCTGCAGCCCAGCCGGAATCGTCAAAATCGTAGGCCCGCCACTCGCTGCGCGGGTCCGACGCCTCCACCGTCCCCTTGAAATAGCGCCAGCTCGTCGCACGCGCCACCAGCGTACCCCCCTTCGCGCCCGCCGCCATAAGGCTGAACGCTAAGACGGCAACCAGCAAGAATGCCTGCCGGGAACAACCCGTGCTCTTCATCGAACACCCCGTGTTTCGGACTCGGCCCTGACTGAACATAGCCCATCCCCCGTCATTGCAGCATGAATCACGCCAAACTCGCCACACAGCGTATTTTCAGAGATTCCACCCAAAAAACACCCAATATATAGCGTAATTTCAAGAAGGACCCGCTCCGAAAATCCGCTCGTTTCTCAGAATTGAAATGTCAGTTTTAAGAATCTGCGAATCCTGAGCGTGGGCGGTGCCGGCGGTACGGGGGTGGATCGGCGGATGAGGGGTGGAGGGCAATCCCCTCAAGCCGTCGCCCCCGCGGATTCAGCCCGCCACGGTGACGCTTCGGTATGTAGGGTCGCCGTGAGATCACCGCCCCTACTGCTCCAGCCAGACGCGCCCCCGGAAGCAGACACCGCCCGGGCCGCCTGCCTCGGTGTAGGTCACCATCTGACCGTTTCCGAGAAGGTCGGCATAGCCGGCAACGGCAGCCCAGTCCAAGCTGCCATTCTGGCTCAGCTGCCGCTCGAGCGCATAATGCCGGCTCAGTCCGTCATAGCCCGTGCCGCTCGCCGCCACCGTAGGAAACGACACGACGACCTGTCCGCCGTCGAGCTTCACGTCAACCACGAAGCACGAACCATTCTGACCGGGCGCGGTCCCCGCAATGTACTCCTCCAGGTTGGACATTCCGTCGCCGTCCGCATCGCCGTCGGTCGGCTGGCCAGTGCCGCCGAAGTGCGCGATTTCCCAGGCGTCGTCCATGCCGTCGCTGTCGGCGTCGTTGGCGGCGGGCAGCGCGCTGCCTTCCGCCACGGCCAGGTCGAGGTCGATCGTCATGTCGCTGCTGTCCAGCGAGCAGTTGAACGCCTGCACCGCCACGACATTCGTGGCGTACAACACCGGCAGATCGCCGCCGGTGAGCGTTGCGGTCCACTCGACCGGCTCGATACTCTCCACGGCCACTGCGTCAGACGAGACGGCTGAACCGGGCGTGCCCGCCATGTTGACGCGCGCGACCTCCTGGCCGTTGATCCAGACGAGGAAGCCGTCGTCGTGCGTGACACCCAGATGCAGGGCCTGGACGAGGCCGGGCGACTCGACTGCGAGCGCTTTGCGCATGAAGAGGCAGGAGTAGCTGTTGCGCATGTCGCTCAGCGTCGTGCCGAACGGCCCTTCCGCGGCGCTGGAGCTGTAGCCGAACGGCGCCGCGCCGGCCGCCCATTCGGAATCGTCGAAGCCGGGCCGGCGCCAGGCGCCGGCCGGCTCGGAGGCTTCGGCCGTCCCCTTGCGGAACTGCCACCTGGCGCCCTTCCCGATTCGCACTTCGGGCCCGCCAGCCGGCGTTGTGGCGCCGGCCACGGCCGAGTAGGCCGAGTCGCCCGCCGCCGAGGCGGCCTTCACCTTGTAGTAGTAGGTGGTGTCGGCCGCGAGCCCGCTGTCGCTACAGCTCGTGGCGTTCGCGGCCGGGGTCGCGACCCGCTCCCATATATCCGTTCCGCTCTCACGGCGGTCGATCTTGAACCCGGTCTCGTCCAGACTGTTGTCCTCCCAGCTCAGATCGATCCGGCTCGACGCCTGCGCCGTCGCGGTCAAGCCGCTCGGCGCGGCCGGGACGCCTGCGCTCACCGTAATCTGCACCGCGACGCTGATCGGCCCGTTGGCCGCGCCGGACCCGTTGTCCTCCACAGTGAAATCGCGGTCGTAGGTGCCCGCGGTCAGGTCCGCCGTGGCGAACGCGATCGTATGGGTCTGCTTGTTCCCGCTGCCGGTCGAACTGCCGGTGGCCGGCGCGATGCTGAACTTGCTGGTACTCTCCACCACCTTGTACTGCAGCGTGCCGCCGCCGCTGTTCCACACCTGGAACGTCGCATCCGCCGCGTCCTGCCCCTGCGCGCACGAGACCGCCACGCTCGTGGCGCTGACGGCGATCGCGGGCGGCGGCACGTCATCCGGCGTCGTCGCGTCCGCCACGTTCGATTCGGCCGAATCGCCGGCGGAATTGTAGGCCTTCATCTTGTAGTAGTACTTGGCGGCCGCCGTCAGCCCGCTGTCGGTGTAGCTCGTCGCATTCGCCGCCGGCGTCGCGATCCGATCCCAGGCGTCCGTCCCGCTCTGCCGCCGGTCGATCTTGAAGCCCGTCTCGTTGCCGCTGTTGTCCGTCCACGTCAACCGGATGGCGGTGGCGGACGTGGCGGAGGCGGCCACGCTGCTCGGCGCCGCCGGTACGCCCGCCTGCGTTGTGGCCGCCGCCACGTTCGAATAAGGCGAGTCGCCGGCACTGCTCGTCGCCTTCACCTGGTAGTAATATTGCGTGCTGCCCGTCAGCCCGCTGTCGGTGTAACTCGTCGCATTCGCCGCCGGCGTCGCGATCCGCTCCCACGTCGTCGCCCCGCTCTTGCGCCGGTCGATCTTGAACCCCGTCTCGTTGCTGCTGTTGTCCGTCCAGGTCAGCCGGATGCTCGTCGCCGACTGCGCCGCGGCCGCCAGGCTGCTCGGCGCCGCCGGCGCCGTCTCGCCCGTCGTCGCGCTGGCCGTGTTGGAGTACGGCGAGTCGCCGGCCCCGTTCGTCGCTTTCACCTGGTAGTAGTACTGGGTGGTCGACGCCAACCCGCTGTCGGTGTAGCTCGTCGCGTTCGCCGCCGGCGTCGCGATCCGCTCCCACGTCGTCGTCCCGCTCTTGCGCCGGTCGATCTTGAACCCCGTCTCGTCGGAACTGTTG
>JAFGHX010000299.1 GCA_016929905.1 Kiritimatiellia bacterium | reverse complement strand
TACGGTCGAGGACAACGGGTCGGGCGCGGCCAACAGCCCGGTGTCCATCACCATCCAGTTCACCGTCACCGCGCCGGCCGCGGAGCCGCAGATCGCCGTGAACACGACGAACATCGCGGTCAGCTTCCCGCAGGGCCAGGACGCGGCCAGCGTGACGTTTCAGGTGTGGAACGGGGGGACGGGCACGCTGCACTACAAGCTCGTCGAATACAGCAGCAATTATGGCCTCTCGCCGACCACCGGCTCCTCCACCGGCTCCGCCGACAAGCAGACGCACACGCTGACCTTCACGACCTCCGGCATGCCCGCCGGCATCCAGACCCGCACCTTCACCGTCGAGGACAACGGCTCCGGCGCCGTCAACAGCCCCCAGACCGTCACCATCGAGTTCAACGTGAACCCGGTCATTCACAATCCGTTCACCGCCTACAACGATCTGAGCTGGTCGGCGGGCCAGCCCAGCGTCAACATCACGCGGATCAGCGCATGGAACATGAACGGACTGGTCAACAGCGGCGAGCTCGTGGACCACGAGTCCGGCGCCGGGGTCGGGGTGATGCTCACAGTCCGGACGGCGAGTTCCTATCACAGCGCCTGGCAGGCGCAGGGCGCCGACGCGGCGGCCGGCACGGACGCCGACGACGTTTTCGGCGGGGTCGTGGGGCTGGCCGGCCTGGTCTCCGGCGGCGACATGGCGTTCATCTTCTCCGGCCTGAACCCCAGCAACCGCTATGAGGTGGCGTTGTTCGGCAACCGCGACGAGCCGTCCTACACGGGCCGGCTGGCCTCCTTCACGATCTCGGACGTCGCGGCGTTCGCCAACCGCAGCAGCGCCGGCACGATCCTGCACACGCAGTGCATGACCAACGACACGACGGAGCTGTGCACGGGCTACAACACGGGCAACGGCCGCGTGGCGCGGTTCGGCGACATCGATCCCGGCCCGGACGGCTGCATCGCCGTGAGCATGACCAGCACCACCGGCGGCCGCTACGTCAACGGCATCCGGCTCCGCACCGTGCAGCCGGACGGGACGGATGTGGTGCGCGCACCGGCGGGCGACGTGGACGGGGACGCAATCCCCGACGCGTGGGAAGCAGACCAGTTCGCCGGTTCGGACGGGTCGAGCGCGAGCCCCTGGGACGACCCCGACAACGACGGGCTGGACAACATGGCCGAATACGTCGCCGGCACCGCGCCCACCGACGGCGCCTCCTGCTTCGCCGTCGGCGTCACGCTCTCGGACGGACACCCGGTTGTGGCCTTCCGCGCCCTGGCGGCTGAGGGCGCCGGCTACGAGGGGCGGACGCGGCATTACGCGCTCGAAACCTGCGCCCTCGCGGAGGGCGCCTGGACGGCCGTCCCTGGCTACGAAGACATCACGGCCGCCGGCCAGCTCGTCCAGTACCAGGTTCAAGGTTCCGCCGGCGGGTTCTACCGCGCCAGGGTCTGGCTGAACCCGTAGGGACGGTTGATTTCCGCCGCCCTCGCTCAATCCTCCAGCCAGACTCTTGCGCGGTAGAAAGCACCGCCGCCCGAAGGCGCCGGGTACGCCACCACCTGATTCGTGCCCGGAATGCAGCTCAGCCCGGGCATGGGCGTCCAGAGTTGCGGCGCCCCGTTGGCGGCCGTCTCGAGCGCATAGTACCGGGCCAGGCCTGCGCAGCCCGTTGCCGCCGCCGCCACGGTTTGAAACGAGACCACGACCTGACCGCCGCTGAGCGTCGCATGGACGCCGAAGCATTCCGCCGCGCCAAGCGGGTCGGGGCCGGGATCGATCGCCGCAAACCGGGCGACGTACCCCTTCTCGAGGTTGTAGCCGTTGACGGTCTCCGCCGCGGGATCGCCCGATCCATCGTAGCGCGCGCCGATGGAACTGACGTTCAGGAAGCCGGCGGCGACACTCAGCGCGCCGCGGTCGGGCCGCAGCACATCCGCAGGCGCCGGTCCTGCGATCGCCAGCGTCACCGGCGTCTGGCGGCCCGAGACATAGTCCACCCGTATCCCTCTGTCCCCGGCCGTGTGCGTCGTGATGTTCGCCGAGAGCTGGCCGGCCGCCCACGCCAAGTCGTTGTACGCCTCGAAGTCCGGCGCGGGGCCGTCAGGCGGCGTGGTCGCGCTGACCCGTCCGGCATAGGGCGAATCGCCAGCGGCGTTCTCCGCGCGCACCGTGAAGGAAGTTTCTTTACTACTTGCACCTGTAACCTGCCACTTTCACTGCCTTAATCCGCGGCCGCTGCGGCGAAAATTTTCTTGTTTTTTGTTGCAGAGGCCGCGGATTAAGGCACTAAGGCGAGTTTTGCCCGCAACCGAAGTAGGCCGGGTGTCCCGCCCGACCATGGGCGGCCGAGACGGCCGCCCTACTCAGATACGCGCGGGAGCGTGTGTAACTGTCAGAAAGCCGCTAACGGTAGTCGGGGCGGCACGGCGGGGCGCGCAAGGCGCGGCTGCTTCGAGTTCCGTAACCATTTCTTGAACTCTGGCGTATGCCATAGTTGAATGCCCGAATTCAGGAGATATCCGTCGCGCCGAAGTCTGCGATCGGGTTTGGCTGTCTCCGAGGAATGGGGAGTTTCGTCCATGCGTGGGATACGGCTGTGCATGCTCTTGCTTGGGTTGGCTGCATCGGGATACGGGGCTGAGGAGGACTTCAGTCTCGATCTGTTCCGGCCGCGCGTGAGTATCGGGTTCGAAGCCACCTCCGGGAGCCGGCTGCGCGAGCAGGAAGGCGAGACGCTCACGGCCCGGGCTGCTCGCCTCGAGGCGCTTGTGCCGTTGGGCGGCACGCACATCAGCCCGGCGGCATTCGTTCTCGGTACGCAACGGCTCCACGAGAGGCTCCGGCTGATCCATGGCGGGGCGTACACGCATCGCTACGGCGAGGCGTTGGGCATGCCGTTGCTGGGCGTGTACTGGAAGATGGGGCAGGCATGGCGGCTGATGGCCGCGGTGCCTTTCTATACCCGGGTGACGTATGGGCCGGCGTCGAAATGCAAGCTCCACTTCCTCGCGCGAGCGGCAGGCAACTGGTATGGGTTCTGCAATGACGATGAATTCCCCGGGCATCCGGAGCGCGTCCTGTGGCGGGAGTCGGGCGCGCGGGCTGGTGCGGAACTGGAGTACGCCCTGAACGCGAACCTGGCGTTCAGCCTCCAGGCGAGGGCGTCGGGCTTGCGCCGCCTTGCGTTTTCCGAGGGGGCGGACGAGTTTGTCACCTCCGAGATCGAGCCGGGCGGCTACGCCGAGGTGGTGGTCCGCTACACGTTCGGCCGGAGCCTGCTGGACCGATTCCGGCCGTAGCCGGGCCTACTTGCTCCGAAAATACCCGGGCGGCAGGTCGAGGTATTTCTTGAACATTTTGGAGAGGTGGTACTCGTCGCTGACGCCGACCTTGTCGGCGACGGCGCGCAGGGGCATGTCGGTGGTGATGATCAGCTTCTTGGCGGTCTCGATCCGCAGCATGCGGACGTCTTCCATCGGCGTACGGCCGGTGAGGGTCTTGTACTCGCGTATGAAATGGTACTTGCTCATGTTGGCGATCCGCGCAAGCTCCTCGACGCGGAAGGCGCGGTCGATGTTGTCGCGCACGAACGCGCGCACGTCCTGCACGAACGTGCGCTCCGTGTACCGGGCCAGCCTGGCGACTTCGCTGATGAGCGCGGCGAACAGCGAAAGAATCACGGCGCTGTCCTTGCGGTGCGCTGCCAGCCATTCCTCGTAGAGCCACTGGATCAGCATCCGCGCGCGGCCGTCTCTGTCGTGCGTGAGCAGCGGCGCGCCGAAATCCGGCCCGTCCCAGCCCAGGTAGTATTTCTCGAGCGGGCTGCCCGGATCGTCGGCGCGCTCGAGGTGCGGGCAATCGCGCGGGTAGAACAGCAGATCGCCCATGGTGCCGTGGATCTTCTGCCCGCACATCTCCACGTAAGTCTTGCCCTGGATCACCACGATCAGTTCGTAGAACGAATGCCCATGCGCCGGGATCCGCCAGTCGGACGGCAACCGCTGGTGCCCGATCCAGACAATGCGGCTCTTGCTGATGTGTTCCAGCTCCGTCATGCCGCCCATCATCAAAACACCATCCCCGAAGCCATGCAAGCGGTTTGTCGTCAAGCCCGCAAGGGCTGTTTCGCGCCCGCAGGTCACAGGCACGCCCCTTGCGGGGCTTGCGGCAAACGAAGTGCCAGCCTCCGCGAGAACCGCCGGTCGGGCCCGGGCAATCCGGCACAAGCGCCCGGCAATCCGGTCCATTGCCCGCGTTGCGGCCCGGGGCGTAGACTGGACGCGAATCAGGCGAATTCGCGCCGATTTGGCTACCCGCGCCGGCGACCGGTGCATTCGGAGCCTGGCATGACACCCAGAATCGCGAATCTGCAGGCGACGATCCGCGCGTTGAACAGGGCGGGCGTACGGCGCACGACCTTCTACCCGCTCGTCGCCGAATCCCTGCGGGCCACGCAAGGGCAGCCGCGCCCCATCCGCCGGGCGCGCGCCCTGGAACACCTGTTGGATTCGGTCGCGCAGGAGGTGCTCCCCCACGAACGGATCGCCGGCTCCATTCTGGGCATGTGGCCCCTGGCCCAGCCGCAGCCGACCTACGAAGCGGCGTACGCCGAGGCGGCGGCGGTTGTCCGCGAACATCGCGCCCGCTGCGCGCGGCGTGACGGCGCGCCGCGCTGGGCGGCGATGGCCAGGGACCACTACGACGCGTCGATCGAATACGCCGACTTGCAGAAGATCTTCGCCGGCCTCAAACAGAACGGGGACACCGGCCTGAGCGATGCGGAGCTGTTCCGGCTGCTCGAAACCCATTTCGAATTCGACTACGGCGAAGAGGTCCGGGCGCTGTTCGTGGAACTGCCGTGGTACGCCTCCAACCACTGCCACCTGAACTACGGCAAGCTGCTGGCCTGCGGGTTCGGCGGGCTGAAGCGCCGGCTCGCGCAGCGCCTGGCGGCGGAACGGGACTCGGCCAGGCAGGCGCAGTACGAGGCCATGCTCATTTCGTTGAACGCGGCCGCGCGGTTCATCGTGCGCTATGCCGCGACGCTGAACCGTGCCGCGTGCGACGCGCCGGACCCGGCCCGCGCGGCCGAATTGGGCGAGATGGCCGCGATAGCGGCCCGCGTGGCGGAGCATCCCCCCGCGAGTTTCCGGGACGCGCTCCAACTCGTCTGGTTCGCGCACCTGATCGGCAATATCGGGGGCGGGTCCGCCCTTTCGTTCGCCCGTTTCGACCAGTACCTGTACCCGTTCTACCAGGCCGACGTCGAAGCCGGGATCCTCTCGCGCGACGCCGCCCTGGAACTGCTGGAATGCGTGTTCCTCAAGGTGAACGAACCGAAGATGCGCACCGTCCAGAGCCTGTGCGTCGGCGGGCTCGTGAGCGAAGAACAAGACGGCGCCAACACGCTCTCGGCGCTCTGTCTCGAAGCCATCGGCGAGCTCGGCGAGCCGTATCCGAACGTGTGTCTCCGCGTCAGCCGCCTGACGCCCCCTGCCCTGCTCGAAAAAGCCATCGCGACGATCAAACTCGGGCACGGTCAGCCCATGTTGTTCAACGACGACGTCATGATCCCGGCCCTGGTCGAGCGCGGCTACCCGTTCGAGGACGCGAATGACTACTACAACATGGGCTGCGTGGAGGTGATGCTTGCCGGCAAGACGGCGCAATGGACCGGCAGCGGCGGCGCGATCAACCTGGCGGATCTCATCGAGATCGTCCTGCACGACGGCGCATTGAGCCGCGGCGGCCAGAAGGGGCTGCCGACCGGGGCGCCGTCCGCGTTCACGACGTTCGACGCGTTCTTGGCCGCTTACCTCGAGCAGCTCAGGTTCTGCACGCTCGGCAGAATGGCGGAAGCCGAGGAGCGGCGGCGCCACGCGCCGCCGCACGCCTGCGACCCGTTCGCCTCCGCGCTGCTGGACAGCTGCGTCGAAAGCGGGCTGGACGCGTACCAGGGCGGCAGCACGTATCCGGCCGTGCGCCCGCTGTGCGGCGTCGGGTTGGGAACAGCCGTCGATTCGCTGTCCGCGATTCGCAAGTTCGTGTTTGAAGACCGTGTGCTGACGCTGGACGAGCTGCGCGATGCGCTGGATCGCAATTACGACGGGCACGAGCCGCTGCGCCGGTTGCTGAGCATGCAGACCCCGTGTTTCGGGAACGACATCGACGCGGTGGACGAACTGGCCGCCCGGCTCATGCATGTGTTCACCGAAACCGTGCTGGCGCATCCCGCGGAGCGGCCGGACGGATTCGTGCCCCTGTTCCTGAGCTACAACGACTCGCTCCGGCTCGGTGAAGTGACGGCCGCAACGCCGAACGGCCGGCTCGCCGGCCAGCCGATCAGCGACGGCCCCGGCCCGTCACAGGGCCGCGACATTCTGGGGCCCACCTGCCTGATCAACTCCGTGACGAAGATCGACCTCGGCAGGATCGTGGCGGGCTACGGATTCAACGTCAAACTCAGCCCCGGCTTCCTCAAAGGCGAGCCGGGCAGTGCCCTGCTGCGCAGCCTCGTCGCGGCCTATTTCGAACGCGGCGGGCTCCAGATCCAGTTCAACGTGATCGATCAGGAGACGCTCAGGCAGGCGCAGCAGCAGCCGGAAGCCTACCAGAACGTCATCGTACGCGTAGCCGGCTATTGCGAGCATTTCGTCAAACTGGACAGAGGCCTGCAGAACGAGATTATCCAGCGCACGTGTCAGGATAACGCGTCAGAGTTCCGGCTCTAAGCGGAAATCACGGCGCGCCTTTAGGCGCGCGGGTGGCCCGTTGAGCCGGGGTGAGGGTGGCCCGGCTGAAGCCGGGCCAAAGCTTCCGCCTAAAGGCGGAACTCTGACTAGTCAACCGAGAGCCCCCACAAGACAGGAGACACACGCATGAAAGCAATCATTGTAGACGAGCCGGGCAAGCTGGCGCTCAGGGACGTCCCAGCGCCCGAAATCGGCCCTTACGAGGCGCTGGTGAAGGTGAAGGCGTGCGGGTTCTGCAACAGTACGGACACCAAGATGATCGAAGGCCACATGAAAGGGCTGCTGGGCCGCTACCCGATCGTGTTGGGCCACGAGGGCGTCGGCGAAATCGTCGAGCTGGGCCCCAAGGTGCGGAACCTGAAGATCGGCGACGGCGTGACGGACCCGGTTCTGCGCCTGCCCGGCAACACCTACGGCATCGTGCTGGGCCAGTTTGCGGAGTACGGCATTGCGCAGGACACGAAGGCGATGGCCGCGGACGGGGCGCCGGGCTTGCATCCGCGCGCGCGGCTGACGGCGCGAATTCCGGCGGGGATGAGCTACGAAGACGCGGCTGTGCTCCTCACGCTGAAGGAGGCGTTCAGCGCGTTGCGCAATTTCGGGGTCCGGGACGGGATGGACGTGCTGACGTTCGGCGACGGGCCGATCGGGCTGGCGCTGGTGCGGTTCATGAAGCTGATGGGCGCCGCGCGCGTCGTGACCGTCGGGCACTGGGACAGCCGCCTGGCGAAGATCCGGGCGACAGGCGGCGCGGACCTTGTCGTCAACGAGAAAAGCACCGACCTGGAAACGGCGCTCGGCAACCGCCGGTTCGACCTCGTGATCGACGCGGTCGGCAGCACGACGATCATCCGGCAAAGCTTTCCGCGGCTGAAGGATAACGGCAAAGTGTGCGTGTTCGGCGTGCTGCACCACGACGACATGGACCTGTCGATCGCGGACATACGCAACAACACCAGCCTTCACATCCTCCAGTTCCCGGTCGGCGAGCATGCCGTGCACGACGAGGTGTGCGGGCTGATCGAGACCGGCAAGATCGACCCGAAAGATTACTACTCCGACGTGCTGCCCATGGCTCGGTTCGACGAAGGCTACGCACGCGTGAGAACACGCGAGGCGTTCAAGGTCGTGTTCACGGTGTGAGTTGAAGCCCGGTCTGCGGGGCGGGCGACGCTCGATGACCGGCGGTGCGGCTTTGGCTCGAGGAACATACGCCCCTATCACTCCGTCTCTCCCGTCGGGCAACGCTCGAAACGTGCCGAGACGGCGTGATCAAGCGTCTCTGTTTCGCGAGAACGACTTGAACAATCCTGTCTTTCGTGTAGTATCCCAGCCGTCGGTGCGTGGCTCTGACGGCGGCGTGCACGGCACAGGGGCGCATGGATGCAGAGGTCGTACTACAGGCTGTTCTTGTGTGGTTTGTGCGGTCTGCTCGCGCGCTGGACACAGGCGGCCGAAACCCCCGACACGCCCCTCGATTCGGTCGTTCTCATCGAAACAGATCTGACGCGCGGGACCGGTTTCGTCTGCAAGTTCGGCGGCAGCAACTATGTGGTGACCTGTAGCCGGGTCATTGAAGCCGCGAAGGCCATTGAGATCCGATCGCGGGCGGGTCAAAAATTCAGACCGGATCTGATCGAACTTGCGGACACATGCGACCTCGTCCGGCTCCGCATCCCGGACTCGGACGTGGCGGCGCTGTCAAAGGCCGCAGCTCCCCCGCACAAAGGCATGAAGGTCTGCCTGTACAGCGACGAAGGCGGCATGGGATCGATCACTCGGCAGGAGGGGGACGTCGCCGTGGAGCCCCGCGCGGGCGTATTCGGGATCAACGCACAGTTCCGCGAGCACAGCACAGGCGCCCCGATCCTGAACGCGCTGGGTGCACTCGTCGGGGTCGCGGAGTATCGCGAGGGGTACGACCGGGACCCCTGGTATGCAAGAGCGCTGCTTTCCGAAAAGCCAAAACGGGAAGGGCTCGTGTTGTCGAAGAATCTGAAGTGGGTGGAGGTCCCGTACGCCGCGCTATACGCACAGGCAGCGGCGCTGCGCGACATCGAACTCTTCCTGCACGACACGCACCAGATCGCCCGCTGGCTGGACACGTCGCCGCAGAGGGCACTTGTCGGCTTCAACGCCATGCAGGCCAGCCGCGAAACGCTCCGCGCCAAGCGCTACCGGGATGCGGCCTACGCCGACCTCTTGCTGAAGATCAGCCGGCATTACGTAGAGTACTTTGAGAATGCCGAGGCACACAGCGCGACAAGCCACTCCGTGCGGATCCATGCGCGCGGCCTCGTGGATGCACTTGGACAGATTCCCCGGCTCGTGCACGAGAAGACGCAACGCCTTCGCCTGAGCACGCAGCAGTACCGGGCACGGCTACGGAGCAGTCTGTCGATGCTCGAGACATGGAACGACCTGCTCCCCGTCTTTGCCGAAAGCTTCCTCCCGGATGACCGACGCCGAGACACCGCACCCTCAGCCCGCGCCGCAAAGAACACGGTCTCGAACGGCGATGACGCCCTGTTCACGATCGAAGTCTCGCGCGCCGCATACGAGCAAGCTGCCTACATCGTGTATGACAATGAGACGGTCAAGAAACGGAAGGCTGAGGTCGTCCGGGCCGTGGTCTGGCCCAGCCGCAAGACGCCCGACGGACACTTCAGCTCGCACTGCTATCTGTTGGACAACGCGGGGAAGCCGCTGCTGACGCGCGAACTCAGCCGCGCGGTCACTCGCAAGCTGAAGACGAAAGAAGAATGCTCCCTGGACGAAGCCTTTCGCAGGGGTACAGACCCGGTCGAGATACTCTTCTTTGTCCCCGCTGTCGGCGGCAAGGAGCAGCTCGACTGGTCCTATGCGATTGTCGTCCTGCGCAGCTACGGTGCGTCCCCCAGGCCAGAGTGGGCGGCCACCTCGAGCTTCGATTCGTCCGTGCTCGAGAAGACGGAGTGGAACAATCAGGAGAAGAGACTCCTCCCCAAGCCGGAGTAGGCCCGAACCGACTCAAAGCCGAGGTCCCACGGTCCCACAGTCCCACGGTCCCACAGTCCCACAGTCCCACAGTCCCACGGTCCCACAGTCCCACAGTCCCACAGTCCCACGGTCCTACGGTCCCACGGTCCCACAGTCCCACGGTCCCACGGTCCCACGGTCCCACGGTCCCACAGTCCCACGGTCCTACGGTCCCTCAACACCCAGCAGCGGCCCATACGCGGCCTGCGAGGTCGTGATGTAGGGGGTGTAGAGGAAGTGGTCCTCGTTCGCGCGGGCGAAGGCCCACAGCTTGGCGTACAGCTCGCGCCGCACGGCCTCGAGTTCGGGCGTGAGCCGCGGCCAGGGAACGAACTCCTCGCCCGGCGCCCGGCCCCGCTGCGGGTAGCGGTCGGGGAAAGCCAGGTTCACGGTTTCGCCGGGATCGTTGCGCAGGTCGTACAGCTCGTCGAAATCGAAGCCGTTGTACACGAGCTTCCAGTCCCGCGTGAACACGCTGCGCTGCGTGTAGTAGAGTTCCACGCCGTTGCATTGCGTGAACAGGGCGTCGCGCCAGGGCACGTCCTGCTCGTCGCGCAGATAGGGCAGCAGGCTGCGGCCGAACACCGCCGGCGCCGCGCCGGTCGCCGCCTCGACGATCGTGGGCATGAAATCGCAGATGGACACCAGGTCCTTCACCACGCGGCCGGGGTTCCGGATGCCGTTCTTCCAGCGGACGATGCCGGGAATGGCATACGCTTCTCTGTAGCAGGGGATCCCCTTGGCCCAGAGCCCGTGCGCGCCGGCGTAATCGCCGTGGTCCGAGGTGAAGATGACCAGCGTGTCGTCCGCCTGGCCGGTCTGCTCGAGCGCGGCGAGGATCTTGCCGAACCAGGCGTCGACCATCGTGCACTTGGCCCAGAACCGTTTCAGGCATTCCGCGGACTGGGCCTCGGACATCTGGTCCCAGTACTGGTTGCGCATGCGTTGGCAGATGCGCGGCTTGTCGCGGAGGTCGTCGAGCCAGCTCGCGGGCAGATTCACGGCGCTGTTCTCATACAGTTCCACATACACGTCCGGCGCGACGTGCGGATCGTGCGGCACGTTGGTCGAGATCATCATCGCCCACGGTTCGCCTTCGGCGGCCAGTGTCTTCAGGCCTTCAATCCCGTGCGTAATCTCCGGGTTGACGGGATCGGGTTCCGACTCGCGAGTGCCGTAATACTGCAGGTTTCCCCAGCCCGGCCGCTGAATCGTCCCGTCCGTCGCGGGCGGCGCCTTCTTCTCCCGGGCTTGCGCGTCGTAGGCCGCAATTCGGGAGTCGATCTCCGGCGGCCGCTGATGCTTCCGCACGTGGAATTCGCGCCACCCGAAGTCCGCCGGCCATTCCCACTCCGAGACGTGCCACTTGCCGGAGTAGCCCATCGTGTAGCCCGCTTCCTTGAGATACTGGCCAAGCGTCCGGATCCCGGCGTTCAGCTTCTGCGAGATCGCGCACCGGTTCGACACGTTGTTCCACACGCCGTGCGTCGAGGGGTACTCGCCGGTCTGGAACGAGGCGCGCGACGGGCAGCAGTGCGGCGCGGTGCAGAAGGTCGACTCGAACCGCACACCCTCGGCCCCGAACCGGTCCAGGTTCGGCGTGATGCACGGATGATCCTTGCGTGTGACGTCGCCGATCAGATGGTCGGCCATGAAAATGAGGACGTTCGGCTTCTTCATCGTGGCCCTTTCCTGGACGTACCGTTCTCGAATCAACTCGCCGGCGGCGGACGCATTGCCCCCGGTCCGGAATCATCTTGCGGTTGAGCCGCATCCCCGTCAAGCGTGAAGGCGGGGGGAGGGATATCGGCGGGCCTACGTGCATCTGCCCGGCGCGCGGCACGCGGCATCCGCCGCCGCGGGGCCTGCGGCGGACACGGTCCGGTGCCCGGTATCCGGCAGCCGCCGCCACGCGCCGGGCGTTGGTCACAGCCCGGCGCCGAGATGGGCCAGGATCTCAGCGAGGATCGCCTGGTTTTCGCCTGTGTTGCGGACGATCAGTTTGCTGATCGCGGGGCTGTAGGTCGCCGACGCGCCATCGGGAAACGGCACGCCCATCTGCGCCAACAGCGCGGTGGCATTCCCCGCCCCTGCCTGCACATGGCGGATCTTGTGCGCCTCGGCGCCCAGCCGCCGCGGGTGCAGGCCCGCTTCAGCGAAAGGGTCGGCCGTCTGGTCCTCCTGCTCGCCGGCGCGGCGCAGCCAGTCGCCGAATGTCGGCGGCACGGGGTATATCCGGGTGACGAGCGGGCCGTCGGGCGCGTCCGCCGGCACGATCATCACCACGTGCTTGTCGATCCGGTACTTGAGGTTGGCCACGCGGGTAATGTAATCGAGCAGCTTGAGCAGAGAAATGCGCCGCAGTCTCAAGGTCACCTGCGGCACGTCCACCTGCGCGCCGTCCTTGCCGCCTGAACCGAGGTTCAAGATGAAGTTCACGCCCTTCCGGGCCGGGTCCGGTTCGGGGTCCAGTTGCACGCTCATCTCCGCCATGAATTTGACCACGTCGACCACGTTCGCCTGGCGGAACTCGACCGTCGGGACGATGATACGTTCCATCTTCTTCTTGAGGGCCGATTCCGGGCCGGCCGCGACGCGCGTCCCGGCCAGGCCGGCAACGGCCGCAACGGCCACGAACCAACATGCTCTTGCGTTCATCTCTGCCTCCTGGCGTCATGCGTAGACGTTCAACGATCGCGCGTCATCATCAGCCGACCGGGGTGCCGCCCTCGGAATCAGGAATGCCTCCTGCCAACGCGCACTATTGTAAACCAAGCCGGGACCGCAAGTGTCAAGGAGGTGTCAAGACGACGCAAAAGACGTGAATCGCCTGCACGGCACGCACGAGGGGCGACATCGGAGCGCGAGACCGATTCGGCGCAGGAGGCCGGGTCAACGCCCGCGCCGGCCGCCATCCCCGACAGATCGGCGGCAACCGCCCCCATTATGCGCACCTTTCCCGCTCCAATGCGGGCACGCGGGTTCCGCACGACGAGCGGTGCGTTCAAGCCGAATCGGCCCACACGGGTCCCGAACACGGGAACGGCCACGTTCGTCAAGCCGGCGCACTGGGACGACGCGGTGCTGCTGCTGGAACGCGCCGATTGACGTGCGAACCCGGAATACGGCGCCGCGCGTTGGGTTTCAGGTTTCCGGTGTCAGGTGTCAGCAGGGAAGCCATTGGATGAAGGATCCTGACACCCGAAACCCGGCGCCTGAACCTCATCCACCGTCTCGCGTCGGTCCCGCGGGCGGGTCGGGTGGCATCGCGCCTTCCGGCGCGTGCTCACAGGCGCGGCGCCAGAACTCGGGGTTGTAGGCCCCCTTCTCGTTGAACCCGCCGAGCGATCGCTCGATCGGGCCGAAATACGGATAGCTGTCCCAGATGTCGCCATAGCCCAACACGCGCGGGTCGGCCTGCTCGCGAAGCACGCACTCCAATTCCCGCCACAGCCGCTGCTTGAGCGCGGCGAAATCGGCATCCTGAGCCAGGTTGCGCAGGCAGAACGGATCGTCGCGCACGGCAAAGAGCTCCTCCGGCCGCCGTTTGGCGTAGGTGATGGCATAGAACGGCGCGATCGATTCCTCGCGCTGATGTTCCAGGATGAATGCCTTGCACGGGTTCGCCATCTTGGTGTGGCACAAGAATTCGGGCGGATCGCCCAGCGGCCACCGGTCGGGCTTGAAATTGCGAATGTAGAGGTGATCCGGCGTCCGGATGGCGCGGCTGGGATATCCCACGTTGTCGAACCGCGCGTGGTTGTGCCGCTCCTTCCCGAGGTAGACGCGGTTCCGCTCGGCATCCACGCAGCCGCTCCGCGCGGCCTTCAATACGTTCATCAGGCTTCGCCCGCTCATCGCGCCGGGGGGCGCAAGGCCGGCAGCCTCGAGGAAGGTGGGTGCCAGGTCGACCAAGCTGACGAGATCGTCGACGGCGCGTCCGCCGCAAATGTGGCCGCCCCAGCACACGGCGAGCGGCACGCGCGTGCTCTGTTCGTACAGGTTCGCCTTCGCACGCGGGAACGGCATGCCGTTGTCGCTGGTGACGGCCACCAGCGTGTTCTCCAACTCCCCGTTCTGCGCGAGCCGGTCCAGCATCAGCCCGAGCTGCGCGTCGAACCATTCGATTTCCAGTTCGTAGTCCAGCAAATCCCGGCGCACCACATCCACGTCGGGCAGGTAGGGCGGCACAACGCAGGCCCGAACGTCCTTGCCTGCCCGGATCCCGGAGTCGCGTTCGTAGTCCCGATGCGGTTCGCGGCAACCGAACCAGAAGCAGAACGGCGATCCGGCAGGCCGCGCATCGAGAAAGTCCTTGAAGTTCGCCGCGTAGTCGCAGGTGCTGATCCCCGTTGTCGGCGGCCTCAGCTTGCGCGCGTTATACTCCGGGCCGGACGGGTTGCGCCGCCAGCCGCCGGCCGCCCAGTTTCCGGGCGCCCAGGGCTTGCCGGTGTAGCCGAGATGGTAGCCCGCCGCCTCCAGCAAATCCGTGTAGACCGGGAACGTGTTGGGGAACACGCTGTCCTGGCTGCCGGCTTCCGCCAGTTGCCAGATCTGGCGCCCCGTCAATACCGCCGCACGCGACGGGCTGCACTGAGAAGCCGGGCAGAACCCGTGCGTGAACAGGACCCCCTCGCGGGCTACGCGATCGAATGCCGGCGTTCGGATCGTCGGATGCCCGTAGGCGCTCGCATGCGGCCAGGACTGATCGTCGGAGATGGCAAACAGAATGTTCGGACGCTTTCCAGATGTCATCCGGCGGCTCCTTTCCACATTCTGCACCATCAACTCTCAACCATCAACCCTGCAAATCCGCGGGCTGTCGCCCGCGGATTTGCGCCCCGCAATCCCAGACAAGACCCCCGCAACAGTGCCCATTTCGCGCAGACGGCCTGCAAGGATACGCTTTTCTCATAACATGGCGCGGAAAGTCGGTCATTAGGGAAGGGTGGAAGCATGGAAGACGGGAAAGGCGCAGGGCCGGCATGGCCCCACCCCCCCATCCTTCCAACCTTCCAGTCCGCGGAGGAGGAGAACATGGCAGCACGGTATCCGATCGCACTGCAACTGTATTCCGTTCGCGAACAGGCCAAGGACGATTTCGTGGGGGTCCTGAAGCAAGTGGCCGGGATGGGGTATCTCGGCGTAGAGCCCGCCGGGCTGTTCGGCATGACGCCGCAGGAGGTCAAGAAGGTCCTGGACGATCTGGGCCTGGCCGTGCCCAGTTCGGGCGGCAAGTTCGTGGACGAGGACGACACGAAGAGGATCATCGAAACCGCCAAGGTGCTGGGCGCCGAACACTGCACAACCGGGCTCAGCCGCAAACAGGCGGCGACGGAAGAACAGGTGATTGAAGAGGCCGACCGTCTCCAGAAGGCGGCGGTTCGGCTCAAGGCCGAAGGCCTGACGCTCACTCTGCACAACCACGAATTCGAGTTCGACACGGCGTTCAACGGCAAGACGGTGCACGAGATTCTCATGGGCCGGGCGCCGGACCTGAACAGCGAACTCGACACCTACTGGACCCGAGTCGGCGGGAAGAATCCCGCCGAGGTCATCAAGGGCCTGGCGCCGCGCATCCCGCTGCTGCACATCAAGGACGGGCCGTGCGAGCGGGAACCGGCCCAGACGGCCGTCGGCGCCGGCAAGATGGATTGGCCCCCGATCATCGAGGCCGCCGACCCGAACACGCTGAAGTGGCTCGTGGTCGAGCTGGACCGGTGCGACACCGACATGATGGAAGCCGTCGAACAGAGCGTGAAGTTCCTGGCCGAGCAGGGCCTGGGCCGGGCCAGGTCCTCATAGGGGCACGGCTCGCCTGTCCGCCGTAGCCTTGGCGAAGGCGGATCCGTGCCCATTCGGACAGAAGACGGGCGACACAAGACAGCGTGCAGGAGAACGCCATGAGCGGAAAGGTACGAATCGGCATCATCGGGGCCGGCAACATATCCCAGCGCCATTTCGCGGGATACGCGCAGAACGCGGACAAAGCGCAAATGGTATGCGTGGCCGACCTGAACGAGCAAGCCGCGAAAGAGAAGGCGGAGCAGTACGAAATCGTAGATACCGTCACGGATTACAAAGAACTCCTCAAGCGGGATGATATCGACGCGGTGTCCATCTGCACGCCAACCCAGTTCCATCCGGTCATCGCCAAGGAAGCGATCGAATCCGGCAAGCATGTGCTGTCGGAAAAGCCGGCCGGCCTGGACGTCCAGGCGGTGCGCGACGCCATTGCGGCGGCCAAGGCCGCCGGCAAAGTCTATGCGATCGGGTTTATGGAGCGGCGGTTCGACACGTTCGCGCCGCTGTGCGACGCGGTCCAGGCCGGTACGATCGGCCGCCCAATCCTGGCGCGCGCCTGCGCGTTCAACGGTATGTCGGAATTCACGCAGTGGATCGACGCCGAAATCAACGGGGGCCCGTTCATCGACCAGTTCTGCCACACGATCGACACCTGGTGCACGCTGCTCGACGCGCGCGTCACCGAAGTGGCGGCCAACGGCTTCACCATGAGCGAGATCCGGTTCGATATCCCCGACGGCCGTAAGCCCGCGCTCGATACCGGCGACGCACTGCTCAAATTCGACAGCGGCGATCTCGGCGTCTTGTCCGGAAGCTGGGGACTGCCGAAGCTGGACCAACTGAAACTGCTCAGGAACACGCTCGGCGATTCGATGATCGGCCCGAAAGGCTTCATCATCGGGAACCTGCGCAACGGCGTGATTGTCGTGACCGAACAGGGCGAAACCAAAATCACCAACCCCGATTTCAAGGAGCGCTACCAGATCGCCTTCAGCCGTCAGATCCGCGAGTTCTGCGCGGCGATTACCAACGGAGGCCAGCCCGCCGCATCCATCGAGGCCGGGCTGCACGTGCTGCAGGTCAGCCTGGCCGTGCTCACGTCCATGCGCGAGGGACGGGTGGTGCGGGTCGAGGAAATCTGAAGAGGGAACGCCGAACATCGAACGCTGAACATTGAACGTCGAACTCAGAGGCTCTCGCGGGTTCGCAGGAAATCTTCACCGTGCCGGGAGCCGCGTTCAAAGTCCGATCCGCCTCCGCCCTGCGGTTGCTTCGGCGGACACGTTGTTCAGCGTTCACTGTTCGATGTTCGAGAGGAGGCACCGGGCATGGCAGACAGGACCACACAAACCGTCAAGGTCGGCTTTGTCCCCTCGTACCGCTCCCGATTCACCGACTGGTGCGGAAAGATGTACGACCGGAGCCTGGCGGCATTCGGCGGCGTCACCGGGCTCGAAGTCGTGCGGCCGCCGGAAGGGCGAACCCGCCATGGCGCGGTCAGCGGTCTTGACGAAGCGGAAACCGCGGCGGACCATTTCCTGGCGCAGAAAATCGACGGGCTGATCGTCTGCCCGCTGGATTTCGGAGACGAACGGTCCGTGGGGAAGATTGCCGAGCGGCTGAACGTGCCGGTACTGCTTTACGCGACCAAGGAGCCGCCGGCCGCAACGGACGCCTCCCTGGCGCGGGTCTCCGATTCCTACTGCGGCAATCTCGCGGCGGCCACGGCGCTGTATCGCAGGAAGACGCGCTACCACTGGGCCGGCCTGTTCTTTCCGGATGAACCGGAACTGCGCGACGCGGTTCAGACCTTCGTGCAGGCCGTATCGGTGGGCAAAGGCCTGAAAGGCGCCCGCATCGGGCAGGTCGGCCTGCATCCTGCCGCGTTCGAATCGGTGGCCTACGACGAACCCGCGCTGATCCGGAAGTTCGGACAGAACGTGATCACCAAGTCGCTGGCCGAAATCGTTGACGCGGCACGGGCCCTCTCGGATGCGGACCCGCAGGTGCAGGCCATCATGGAGCGGACACGCGCGTCGGTGCCCGTCATCACCGCGGCCGAGAGCTATCTGCCGAACGCCGCGAAGCTGGAGCTGGCGCTCACGGAGTTCTGGACCGAGAACAGGCTCTCGGCCATGGCCCTGCAATGCTGGCCGGCCGTACACCAGACCCTGGGGCTGGAGCCGTGCGCGGTGAACGGGCGACTGGTCGAACAGGGCATGCTCACCGCGTGCGAAGCCGACGTGCTCGGCGCGGTCTCCATGCTGATCAGCTACCGGTCCGCGCTGGGCCGGACCGTGCCGCACCTGATCGATTGGACGATCCGGCACCGGGAGGACGAGAACCGTCTTCTGGCCTGGCATTGCGGCAACGCGCCGCTGTGCCTGGCGAACGACCCCCGCCGCACGGCCATCCGCTCGCGCGCGGACATGAAAGGAGAACTCACGCCGGAGGCGGACAAGGCCAGAGGCGGTCTGCATCAGTTCCAGCTCAAGCCCGGCCCCGTCACGCTCTGTCGGCTGGCCGAGTGCGACGACGCCTGGAAACTGCTGATCGTGAAAGGTGAGATTGTCCCCTCCGACGACGTGCAGGCCGGCACCTGGTCCTGGGTGCAGGTGCCCGATCACGACCGGCTCTACCGCACGCTGGTGGAAAACGGGTTCATCCACCACGCCAGCCTGATCCACGGAGATCAAACCCAGGCGCTCGAACTGGCCTGCAAGTTCCTGGATCTGGAGCCAGTGCTGACCTGAAACTTGAAAGTAGAAGCGGCGTCCCGCCGCTTCCTCCGGGCCGCAGGCCCGGGTCCCCGGCTGCACGGAGTGCAGCTGAGGGGGAAGAGCCGAAACGGCTCTTCTACTATGGGCGACACGGCCTCAGACGAAGTCTCCACCCGTGATATCCGGCGCCGCGCAGTGCGCCGGGGCCTTTCCGACCGGCCCCTGGAAGCGGCGCCCTGAGTCCGTCACAGCCCGACCTGTCCTGCCCAAGCCTCCGTGGCGAAAACGGAAAGGCGACGGCGTTTCGCCGCCTCCCACGCTTTTCCATTGCCTGCGCGGTACAGTCGATATACCGTTGTGACCCCGGGCAATGAACTCCCTGCAGGACACAGACGACGATGCACTCGTGGCATTGGGGCGCGGCGGCTCGGAGGCGGCTCTGACGGAGCTGTATCGCCGCTACCGCGCCAGGGTCATGGGCTATGCTTACCGCATGACGGGCGATCTGCCGCAAGCCGAAGACATCTTTCAGTCGGTGTTCGCCTACTTCTTTCAGAACCTGGCCCGGTACGAGGCACGGGGGAAACTGGCTGCCTATCTGCTTCGCATGGCGCGAAGCATGGCGGTGGACGAAACACGGCGCAGCAGACGTCTGCTGGTGGGCTTACCGGCCGGCACGGACGACGAGCTGCGTTGGGCCTTCGCCCCGCCGCCCTCGCCGGACGCCTCACCGGCCGAGGCGGCCGCAGCAGCGGAGACGGCGAGACGGGCACGCGAGGCCGTCCTGGCTCTGCCGGACCGGCTGCGCGAAGTGGCCGTATTGCGCCTGTACGAGGGGCTGGACTATGCGGCGATCGGCGAGATCACCGGCGCGGGGGAACCCACCGCACGCAGCCGCATGCGCTACGCGCTCCAGGCGCTGCGCAAGACGCTAGGTGGTCGGATTCGTAAATACGGTGATGTTTGATTGGCCTATTTTCCGCGTCGCGCGGAAAAAACACAGCACGTTTCGGTCGCCCGCCCGCTATTCCTCTTAGAAAGGCCGATTTCCTATGTGCGAGCGCTACACAGACGAGCAGATTCTTGACTATTTGCTGGGAAACATGGGCCCGGGAGAGAGGCGGGCACTCGACAATCACCTTCCCTCCTGTGATTCTTGCCGGATCGCCCTGGATGAACTCTCTCCCTTGGCCCGTTTCTCGAACGTACCGGAAATCCTGCCTCGGCCGAAATTGGACGCGGCCGTTCATGAACTCATCAGCGCCGAGGTCGTGAAGTACGCCGCCGGCCGCGCAGAACCGATGCCCGGGCACCTTGGCGCCCGGCCGGACCGGCGTCGCGGCGGCGGAAGAACCCGCCCGCTGTCCGCCGGCCCCTGGGGCTGGCGGCTCACGGCCGCGGCCGCGGCCGTGCTCCTGGCGTTCGGTCTGTATTTGGGACGAGAGATCGGCGGGCTCCGCCCCCTGGCGCAGGACACGGCAAGCGCAGAAACGCCGGTGCCTTGCGGCGCGGTTGTGCAGCAAATCAGCGGTTCGGTTGCCCTGCTGCGTGCGGAAGCGCCGCGCGTTCCCGCTCAAGGTGAACCGCTGTGCTACGGCGACCGGTTGCAAACCGGGCCCGATCGCAGCCGTGCCGTGCTGGCCTACGCCGACGGCACCCACTTCGTGGTCAACCGGGATACAACCGTTCGGCTGCAACCGGATCCGTCCGGGCCCGCCGGCCAGACCCCGGCCGGCAGGTGTCTGTCGGTGCACGGCGGCGACATTTTCGCCGCTGTGACGAGGACGCAGCCGCCGCAACCCACCGTCGTGTTCACTCCACATGCCCGCGTATCGGTGCGCGGCACGCAGTTCCTCGTATCGGTCGTGCCCGACTCAACACGGATAGACGTCTCTCAGGGCGAAGTGGACGTCGCGGACAGGCACAGTCGAGACTCACTCACGCTGACGGCCGGGTACGGCGCGCTGGCAGGGCCCGGAATCGAACTGGCGGCCTACCGCATCGAGAAAACCGCGGCCGGAACCCGCCCAACACGCGCAAGCGACGGATTGCTGGTACTCTATACCTTCCTCGAGGGGCAAGGTCAGACGGTACGCGACGTCTCCGGCGCGGGAGACCCGCTCGACCTGAAAATCGAAGACCCCAAAGCCGCGCAGTGGCTGCCGAACGGCGGCCTGGCCGTGAAGGCGCCGACCCGTGTCTTTTCGGCCGGGCCCGCAGACAAGATCATCGACGCCTGCCAGCGCAGCAACGAACTGACCGTCGAGACCTGGATGCAGCCGCTGAACCTCACGCAAGGCAGAGAGCAGAAGCTCGACCCGACATCCCGAATCGTCTCCCTGTCGTTCAACTGCGAGGAGCGCCTGTTCACATTTGTCCAGGACGGGCCGGATTTCAACTTCCGGCTTCGCACCTCGGAGACGACCGCCAACGCCGCCACGCCCCTCCGCGCTCCGGCGGGTGCTATCGGCACGACGCTCACTCACGTGGCGATCACGCGCGATGCCGCGGGCCAACTGGTGCTGTATGTGAACGGCGTGCAAACGGCACGCGCAACGCTCACCGGCAGTTTCGCGAACTGGGATCACAAACACCACCTGGTGCTCGCCCGCGAATTGCATCCCGACCGGCACTGGGAAACGTTCCGCCCCTGGCTCGGGACTCTGCACCTGGTTGCCGTCTATCATCGCGCGCTGGACGCCGGACAGGTCGCACGCCAGTACAGGGCCGGCCTGCCGCTGCAGTCCCCAACGCAACGCACGGCCTCCCCCCATTCTCAGAATCGCGACGCCGTTTTCTAAAAAATGCAAAGCACGAACCCGGAATTGCAGCCGGTACATACTACAGGATGTATAAACAGGGTTTTGAGGCGAAGGTTTGAAGGATTCTGGAGCCCGCAATGCCGATTGGCGCGAAACTTGCTGTTAGATCCAAATCGTGAGGAGGGAAGAGGATTGAAATCACTGCCGGGAATGTGCTGGCGCCTCGTGTTCGTCGTTCTGGCGGCATCGTCCATTTCGGAGGGGGCGCCGTTGCTGAGCCGCTCGACGACCTGGCTATACCTGAAAGGCACGCGAGAAGCCTCGGATCCGCGCAGCGAATGGCGCACGATCGACTTCGATGACACCGCCTGGGCCAAGGGCCAGGCCCCGCTTGGCTACGGCGAGACAGACCTGAACACCACGTTCACAGACATGCAGAACAGCTATTCGTGCTTCTTTCTGCGCAAGACGTTCACGGTTTCCAGCCTGACGCCGGATACTTTCTTGCGCATCGCGGTCGACTATGACGACGGATTCATCCTGTGGCTGAACGGGGAACGGGTCCAGGACGAGAACGCGCCGGACGATGTGTACGACCGGCCGATGTACGACTCGTTTGCCTCCGGCGATCACGAGGGCGGCATTTTCGAGACGAACGACATTCCTGACGCGGCGGACTACCTAGTGCTGGGCGAAAACGTGGTTGCCGTGCAGGCGTTCAACGCGTCGCTCGACAGCGGCGACTGCAAGATGAACGTGGAGATCAGCACGATTGACCGTGTTGCCGACACACGCTTCAGCCACGACCGCGGGTTCTACACCTCGGATTTCTGGGTGACCGTCTCGACGACGACTGCCGGAGCGACGATCCGGTACACAACGAACGGGACGCCGCCAACGGCGACGTCCGGCTCCACGGGCGGCACGAACGTAGCGGTCCACATCACGACCACGACGTGCCTGCGCGCCGCGGCGTACAAATCCGGCCATGAGCCCACGAACGTGGACACGCACACGTACATCTTCCTCGGCGACGTTGTGAATCAACCCATCAATCCGGCGGGTTTTCCCAGCTATTGGAAGAGCACGGGCGACGCCAACTCCATGCGGGCCGACTACCAGATGGACCCGGACGTGGTGAACGACTCGCGTTACCAGGCGAACATGCAGGACTATCTCAAGTCGATCCCGACCCTTTCGATTGTCGCCAAGACCAGCGACATCTTCGGGACGGACGGCTTCTACCGCAACGGCGGCGGCTCCGGCGATCTGAACGAAGACTGGGAGAGGGCGGTGTCCGCCGAGCTCATTCATCCCGACGGCTCGGCGGGGTTCCAGATCGATTGCGGCGCGCGGCCCCGCTCCTGGACGAGCCGCAAGCGCAGCCTCACCCTGCTGTTCAACAGCACCTACGGCCCGACCAAGCTGCGGTACCCGATGTTCGAGACGGCCACCCTGCACGCGGACTCCGCCGTGGAGAAGTTCGACCGCATCGTCCTGCGCGCGGGTGCGAACGACAGCTGGCAGGCCAGCGTGGCCGGCTGCACGATCTCGACATACACGCGCGACCAGTGGGGGCGTGATTCGGAAACGGCCATGGCGGGAATCGGCGTTCGCGGTACGTGGGTGCACCTCTACTTCAACGGGCTGTACTGGGGCCACTACAACGTGACGGAACGGCCGGACGCTTCGTTCACCTCCGAATATAGGGGCGGGGAGAAGGAAGACTGGTATGCGGGCAACCACGGCCATGACAGCCACGGCGAGATCAGCGGCGATCCGGCGCGTTTCTATTCCATGCTGAGCCGCGCCAACTACGACCTCTCCACCGCGGCCAATTACGAGAGCTTCAAAGAGTACCTGGACGTGGCGCAGTACGCCGACCACTGCCTGGCGCGGTTCTACACGGGCAACGGGGACTGGGCCGAAGGCCGCGAGCCGAGCGGGTACAAGTACGTGAACAACTATTATGTGGGGAACCGCAACAATCCGAGCGGCCCGGTCATGTACTTCGCCTGGGATGTCGAGACGGCCTGGGAGGTCATCCACGACACCGCCGACGGCGGCTACCGCGGCCGCGCGAACGACGGCGCCTGGATCAAGCCGCAGTTCAAGACCGGCGTGGCCGGCGAAGCCCACTACGTGGACGGGAACCACAAGTGGGTCGCGCGCCCGCTGCGCGGGCTGGCTCGAAACGCCGATTTCAGGGTCCTGTTCTCCGATCGCGTCTACAAACACGGCTACAACAACGGCGCGCTGAGCGACGCGACGGCCCAGGCGCGCTGGGACGCGATCAACGCCCGGATCGAAGACCCCATGGTCTGCGAATCCGCGCGCTGGGGCGACCTGATGCGCGACCAGGTCGGCACCGAGTACCCGCTGTTCACCCGCCACGGGCACTGGTACGCGGCGCGCGACAGGATCCGCAACCTCATGACCGGCAACGCCGTACAGCTTCGCGACGCGTGCCGCAACACAGACGTGAACGGGTACAGGCTCTACCCGCAGATCGATCCGCCGACGTTCAACCAGCACGGCGGCGCGATCGCGACCGGGTTCCGGCTCACGATGTCGAACCCGAACAGCGGCACCACGATCTACTACACGGTGGACGGCAGCGACCCGCGCAAGGCGGGCGGCAGCCGGCTCGGCGCGGCGTACAGCGGCCCCATCACGCTCTCCAAGACCACCCATGTCCGCGCGCGCGTTTACAAGAGCAACGGCACCTGGAGCGCGGCACACGACGCCACCTTCAACCTCACCGCGCACTACAGCCGCATCGGTATCACGGAGATCATGTACAACCCCATCGGCGGCAGCGACTACGAATTCATCGAAATCAAGAATACCGGCACCTCGCCGCGCGGGCTGTCGCAGATGTGGCTGAAGGGAGTCAGCTACACCTTCGCGCCGGGCGCCGAGCTGGACGGCGGCCAGATCGCGCTGCTGGTCAGCAACGAGGCCCTCTTCACCAACCGCTACCCCAACGCCAAGAGCCAGGCGACCCTGTTCGGGGTCTACAGCGGCCGGCTCGACAACGGCGGCGAGCGTATGGCCCTGCTCGACTGCGACGGGTTGACGGTGACCTCGGTGCGCTATAACGACAAGGATCCCTGGCCCACGCAACCGGACGGCGCCGGCTACTCGCTGGCGGTCGTCGACGAAATCGGCGACCCGGACGACCCCGCCAACTGGCGTGCCTCGAACCTGATCGGCGGCACGCCCGGCTACGACGAAGGCGCCTATTACCGCGTCTTCGTCAACGAAGTGCTCAGCCATACCGATCTGCCGCAGGTCGACGCCGTCGAACTGCACAACGCCGGCACGAGCAGCGCGGACATCAGCGGCTGGTATCTGAGCGACGCCCTGGCCGAACTGAAGAAATTCCGGATCCCGGACGGCACCACGATCCCGGCCGGCGGTTATCTCGTCTTTGACGAGCACGACTTCAACACCAACACGAACGACCCCGCCTGCTTCGCGCTCAGCTCGCACGGCGACGAAGTCTACCTCTCGGCCTGGGACGCAAGCGACAACCTGGTTTACTTCGCCGAGCAGCGGTTCGGCGGCTCGGCCAACGGCGTGGCGTTCGGCCGGCATGTCAAGACCGACGGCGAGGAGGATTTCGTCGCGCAATCGGCGACGAACACATTCGGCGCCGCGAATGCCTATCCGGCGGTCGGCCCGGTGGTGATCAACGAGATCCACTACCACCCGCCGTACGGCGAAGAGGAGTTCATCGAGCTGTACAATCTCTCGGACAGTACCGTGAAACTCTACGACGAAGGGACACCGGCCAACACATGGAAGCTTTCGGCCGCCGTGAACTACACGTTCCCGACGGACACCGAACTCGGCGCGCGCCGGTACGCGCTGGTCGTGGCCACCAACGCCTCTGCGTTCCGCACCCGGTACGGAATCCCGGCAGAAGTCCAGATCTTCGGGCCCTACACGGGTGTGCTGAACAACGCCGGCGAGAGCGTGAAGCTGTGGCGGCCCGACGCGCCCGACCCGGAGGGGATCCCCTGGATCCTGGTCGACCGCGTCCAGTACAACGACAACTCGCCCTGGCCCGAGAGCGCCGACGGCGACGGCCCGTCGCTCGAGCGGCAGGACCCGGCCGCCTACGGCAACGACCCGGCCAACTGGGCCGCCAGCCTCACAGCCGGCGGCACGCCGGGCGCCGCCAACTCCGGCGGGCTCGTCTCCCGAGCCGCCGGCTGGAAGTATCATGACCGCGGCATCGATCTGGGGACCGCCTGGCGCAGCGCCGGCTACGACGACGGCGGCTGGCAGGACGGCAACGCCCCGCTCGGCTATGCCGACGAAGGCGGCTACCCGGAGCTCGACACCGAAGTCGACTACGGCGACAACCCCGCCGCGCGCCACATCACCACCTACTTCCGCAAGGCCTTTACCCTGGCCGCCGCGCCCGGCAACGTGACGAACCTGACCCTGTACGCGAAATACGACGACGGGTTCGTCGCCTATCTCAACGGGCAGGAACTCACGCGCGGGTCGATGCCGACGGGCACGATCGGTTACGAGACCGCCGCCACCAGCCACACGGCCTCCGGCTACGAGACGTTCAACCTCTCGAGCCAGGCGGACAAACTGGTGCAGGGCCTCAACGTGCTGGCCGTCGAGGTGCACCAGTCCGGGCCCACCAGCAGCGACCTGTTCATGGACATCGAGCTGACCCACGCCGCAAGCGTCGGCAACCCGCCGGCCGCGCCGGCAAACCTCGCGGCGACGGCCGCCTCCCAGACGCGAGTCAACCTGACCTGGCAGGACATGAGCGACAACGAGACCGGCTTCAAGATCGACCGCCGCCAGAGCGGGCTGAGCGCGTGGGTGCGGGTCGGCGAGCCGGCCGCCAACCAGACGAGCTACAGCGACACCGGCCTGCCGGCGGGCACGGAATTCTACTACAAGGTCAAGGCCTACAATGCCGACGGCAACTCCCCCTACAGCGCCGTAGCCGCCGCGACCACATACGAAGGCCCGCCGGCGCCGCCGACGAACCTCATCGCCACGGCGGTATCCGCCACCCGCATCGACCTGCTCTGGACCGACATGAGCGGAAATGAGACCGGCTTCAAGATCGAACGCCGCGCCAGCGGCGGCTCCTGGGCGCCGCTCACGACCGTCGGCGCCGGCGTGACGAGCTACGCCGACAGCGGATTGCCCGCCGCCACCCCGTTCGACTATCAGGTGCGCGCGACCAACGCGATGGGCGACTCCGACTACTCCAACATCGGCGCCGCCACCACGCTGACGCTTTACGTCCAGTTCGCCTCGTCCAGCTCCGCCGGCAACGAAAACGTGTCTCCCGCCAACCTCTCCGTCACGCTCAACGGCGCATCCGCGCAGACCGTCACGGTCGCCTACTCCGCGACCGGCGGCAGCGCGACCGGGTCCGGAACCGACTACACGCTCGCCAACGGCACACTCACTTTCAGCCCGGGCCAGACCAGCAAGAACGTCGCGATCACGATCGTGGACGACGACCAGGAGGAAGGCGACGAGACGGTCGTCGTCTCGTTGAGCGGCCCGTCCAACGCGCAGCTCGGCACCCGCGTGACGCACACCTATACGATCCAGGACAACGACACCCTGTTCGAAGCCTACAACGACCTGGCCTGGACCAACGGCCAACTCGGCGTTCGCATCACCCTGTTCGGCCCGGCCCAAAGCGGGAACCTGGTCGATTACAACACCGGCGACACGCTGAGCGCGCAGCTCGCGATCAATGCCGGCGGCGGCGGCGCGTTCGTGGACCGGGGCACCAATGCGCTGGCCAGCACCGACGCCCACGGCGTGTTCAACGGGATCGTCGACTGCGTCGGCCTGATCCAGTACGGCACCACCGACCTCATCTTCACGTTCACGGGCCTGGAACCCGCGCTTCGGTATGAGCTGGTCCTGTACGGCAACCGTGATCGGGTCGACTATGCGGACCGGTATTCAACCGTGGTCATCTCGGACGTGGCCGGGTTCGAAAATGAGAGTACGCCCGGCGTCGCCACCGGCACGACGAGTATGCCGGGCGACACCACGACGCTGTATAGCGGCGACAACACGGCGAACGGTCACGTCGCGCGCTACGCCGGGATTGATCCGGGCTCGGACGGCGATTTCACCGTCACCGTCGGCGACAGCGACAGCCGGTTCTACGTCAATGCGCTGATGCTCAAGGCGAGCCGCCCGGGTGACAACGTGCCCTCGGTCGGGTTCGACAGCACGAGCGGGTCCGGCTCCGAAAGCACGGCGTCGGTGAACCTCGGCGTCAGCCTGAGCAAGGCGTGGACCAACCCGGTCACCGTCAACTACGCGGCCACGGGCGGCAGCGCCTCCGCGGGTTCGGACTTCACGCTTTCCGCCGGTACGCTGACGTTCGCGCCCGGTCAGACGAGCAAGTCGATTCCGCTCCAGGTGACCGATGACGGCACGGCGGAAAGCGACGAGACGGTCGTCGTCTCGCTCAGCAACCCGGCGAACGCTTCGCTCGGCAGCGCCGTTTTCACCTATACGATCCAGGATAACGACGGGCCGGTCCTGGCCTTCACGGCCTACAACGACCTGTCCTGGGATAGCGGGCAGTTGGCCGCCAACATCACGGCGTACTCCGCGGCACAAGGCGGGTATCTGCGCGACTACGCCACCGGCCAACCGACGAACGTGCTGCTCACGGTCAACGACGGCGGCGGCGGCGTCTATCCGACGCAGGGCACAAATGCCGCCGCGGGCACCGACGCGTACGGCCTCTTCAACGGGATCGTCGACTGCAGCGGCGTGATCAGCTATGGGGCGGACCTCACGCTCACGTTCAGCGGGCTGGACCCGGCCATGCGCTACGAGTGCGTGTTCTACGGCAATCGCGACAATGCGGCCTACACCGACCGCATGACCACCGTGCGCATCTCGGACGTGACCAGCTTCGCCAACACCAGCAGCAGCGGCGCGGGCGTCAGTTCCAGCGCCATGCCCGACGATTCCACCGCCATCAACAACGGGGCAAACACCGACAACGGGTTCGTGGCGCGCTACGCCCAAATCGACCCCGGCTCGGACGGCGCGATGCTGTTCACCGTGACCGACAGCGTCCCGCGGTTCTACATCAACGCACTGCGCCTGCGCGCGTTCCGCGTCAGCGGCGAGACCCCGGCGGTGAAGGTCGACAAGGGCGGCGCCTGGCGCTACAGCCGGGGGACGGCCGAGCCATCGGACCCGCCCGCCGCGTGGCGGCATCTCCCGTTCGACGATTCCGGCTGGACCGCCGGTGACGCCCCGTTCGGGTACGGCAGCCTGACCTACGGCACGACGCTGACCGATATGCGCTACACGTATACGTCACTGTGCCTGCGCAAGACATTCCAGATCCCGTGCGCCGCGCTCGTGCGCGAGCTGCGGCTCTGGGTGCGGTACGATGACGGGTTCGCCCTCTGGGTCAACGGCGAGGAAATCACGCGCGTCAACACGCCTGGCGCGACCGGTTCCGCGATCCCGTTCGATACCGTCGCCTCCGGCTATACCGACGCGCCGGGCGAGTGGAACGGGACCCTGACCGGCACGCAGATTCCGCACCTGTTCAGCGGCACCAACCTGCTGGCCGTCCACGTGCTGAATCACGAGATCGGCAGCAGCGATGCCATGCTCGATGCCGAACTCACCGTGCTCGAAAGCAGCCCGCTGTCCGCCGCCGATGACGCCGACCAGGACGGCATGCCCGACGACTGGGAAATCGCAAACTTGAACGGAACCGGCGAACCGGCCGCCGGCGACAAGGACGGCGACGGCCTCGCCAACATGGACGAATACACCGCCGGTACCGACCCGGACGACAGTTCAAAGCTGTTCGGCGTCAGCCTCAGCATGTCCGGCGGCAGCCTGCTCGTGTCGTTCCCCACCCTCGCCGCCGGCGGCACCGGCTACAGCGGGCTCACACGCCTGTACGCGCTGGAAGAACGAAACGGACTCATCGACGGTGCGTGGCAGACCCTCGGCGGCTACGACGCCGTAACCGGCGACGGCCAGACGCGGGTCTACACCAACTCCGCGCCGGGCGCCGCCACGTACTATCGCGCACGTGTGTGGCTTCAGGACTAGCGGCGTGTGCCGCCAATAGCCGGGCGGCGTACGTCGGGTCTCGTGGACGGCTCTGCGAGCGGCCCGGGCCGATCCGAACCAAGGACGGCTGTTCGCTCAAAAATCCCCGATGGCTCAACGCAGCGAGAGGCACAGACCCGTCGGCGCGGCCGGTGCGACCCGATCGGGGGCTTGGGCCTCGGGCCACTGGCGCGTGTCGAGCACGTACCAGGCCAGCCGGCCCCTGTTGTTGACCGTGTCCCGGATGTGGACGACGGCGACATGCCGGCCGGCCTCGCCTACGCGGTGGACAACCGTTCTACCGGTCAGCGTCGTGCGATCGGAGAAATGCCAGAGATACGCCAGCGCATGGCCGTCCTGCCCCAGGGCCCGCACCGAATAGGTGACGTCGGTGCCGACCTCCGGCAGCAACGGCGTGGGCGATGAGGCGCTGTTCACAAACGGTTCCAGCGTAAGCGCCGGCTCCTTCTCCGCGGCCGGCGTCCCCACCGAGAAGAACACCTCGTCCAGATCGCGCATGTACCCGTCCTCAATGACCAGGATCGCCTGGTGCAGACCCGGGTCGGCGAACGATCGTGTCGGACAGGATGACGTGGACGCGGCGCCGTCGTCGAAATACCATTGCCGGGACTCGATCTGCCGCCCGGCACAGGGGCGGGAGGCCGCCCCGTCGAAGGTAATCGGCTGACCGGTATCCTTCGGGCCGACCGGCGCGATGGCGGCGCGAATGAATCCGTCGCGTGCCTTCCTGTTCTCGAGCCCCTGCCACACGGCCAGCCACGGGTTGATGGTGACGCCGGCCAGCGCGATGTAGGCGTGCGCGTGCGGGATCCCCGCCCCCGCGCTGCCGGACCGCGCGTAGACATCGCCGCTGTGCATCGTGCTGCCGGTTGACGCCACCGCCTGCGAACAGTGATAGTTGGCGAAGGTCCACTTCGTGCTTCCGTTGTCGTGAGTGTACCGCGCGAGCCCGGAACTACCCGACAGGCCGTTCATCGTGCTGCCGTCCACAATGCTGTACAGATTCACACCGATCGGCATCTGAATGTCGATCCCGCTGTGGATTTCGGACGTGGTGTACGGCCAGCAGCCGAGCCAGCCGGTCTTGTACGGCGGCTGGCTCGACGAACTGTTCTTCGGCGAGGTGTCGATCAGGTAGCTCGACGGATGAATGTCCCGGTCCTGCCGGATCCGGTAGTCCGGGTTGTGCGGCCAGACGGTCTGCAGGGCATACGACGTCGGGATTTCCCCGCTGCGATCCTGATGCAGATCGAACCAGAGATGACAGGCTGGAAGCGTCGGCAGGGTCGCATCATTCACCCAGAAGCGAACGTGCTTCGAAGGCGGGCTGGCCAGCACCATGTCGCAGCCGGTGGCCGTCTCGATGTTGTTCACGTTGTCCAGTCCGAGCCGCACACCGTTCACGTTGAGCGGCTCGTACAACGCCTTCATGCGGAAGGGCGAGTAGTTCAGGCGGCAGACATGCCCCTCGAATTCAAACTCGGCCCAGATCGTCCATTCCTTCCTGCCGAAATCGGTGTAAACGTCCGTGCCCCGGTCCGCGACACGAATGACCCGCGTTTCGCGGTTCTGCAGCGTGAAGGCGAGCGTGTCGCCGATATTGAGATCGACGAGCGCGAAGTGGTCGCCGGCCTCGAGAGCGAGCGTGGCCGCGCGGCTGTCGACGCGCCAGAACCCAAGTACCGTCACGCAGACCAGCCGCAGAATGGCGCCGCCCATGTGTGCTCTGACCGTGTTGTCGATCATCGTCGGATCTCGTCTGATGGAACCGCCATGCCTACTCTGCATGCGCCCGGCCGCGCGACAGGTTGCGTCCCGTCCGCTTTTCCCAGACCTCCAGCACGCGCGCCTTTCCCGATTCCAGAACGGCACACGCGCGCGCGGGGGACGGCACGCGCGTCTTGCTGTAGACGGCCAGCGCGTACCGTTCGCCTCCGATCGGGAAACAGATGGAGGCGTTGAATCGGTTTCGCCCGAATCCCCTCGTGTAGAGAATGCCGTGCGAACGCAGGCTGCGGGCCGTCAACGCGTGGAGCCGGCGCGGCTCCGTCCCCGCGCCGGCGCAGCCGGCCCGCTTAAGACTCGCCTTCAGTTCCGCCAGCATCCCGTTCCGGCCGAGACTGTGGCTCAGGATCAGCCCCAGCGAGGATTCGTGCAAAGGGAAATCCGAGTTGTCGACCAGCACGGTCGAGGCGTCGGTGCTCTGGTCTATACGCGCCAGGTACACCAGCCGGCCCTGCCGCAGCATCGCCACGGCCGCGGACAGTCCGGTGCGGGCGTAGATCTCGTTGCAGGCCGTCACCGCGGCGGCCGTCACCGGAAAGCGTTCCAGGGCCATGCCGGCAAAAACGAGCACGGCGGCGTCCAGCGCGAAGCGCTGAAAGGACGGCTTGCACACAAAGCCCGACTTCACCAGCGCGCGCAATAACCGAGAAGCGCTGCTCTGGTGCACGCCCAGTTCCGCCGCCAGCGCCGATGCGCTCATCGGCCCGTGCCGCGCCAGCAGCGCCAGCACCCGCATCCCCCGCTCCAGCGCCTGCACGCTGTCGCCGTCGCGCGGCACGCGCTTGCCGGCAGGAATCTTACTATGCGTATTACGCATGATTTTAAGGTAGCCGATTCCGGGCGCGGCGTCAAGTGAAAAGGCGAAGCCCTGCGAGCCGGCCCCCGGCGCGCGCACGGGTTTGGCGCCCGCGCCAGAACAACCTCACATTTTCGCGGGCCAACGCTGGCACGGCCCCGGGAATGACGCGGCCCGGGGCCGGCCGATTCCCGCGGCACGGCAGAGACGGTGCGACGGCATACCGGCTACTGCGCCGGCGCCACGGGATCGTGCCGCCGGCGATAGGCCAGGGGGCTGAGGCCGTGATGCTTCTTGAAGAGCTTGGAGAAGTGGTAGATGTCGTCGTAGCCCGCTTCGCGCGCGACCTCGTGGATCTTCAGGCCGTAGTCCTGCAGAAGATACTCGGCCTGTTTCATGCGGCAGCGCAGAACGTACTCGATCGGCGAGACGTGAAAGCAGCTCTTGAACGCAACCGAGAAGCGCGAAACCGACAACCGCGCCCGTCTAGCCAAGTCGGGCAGCGTGATCCGCGCGGCGTAGTGCTCCTCCATATACTCCCGTACGGCCAGGAGCCTGGAATCGACGCCCCGGCCCGACGCTCGCCGCGCCCGGTCCGTTTCGATTGCCCAATTCTCGAAGAGATTCGCGAGGAATCGTGCGTCGGGCGGTGTATGGCTCCTGCATTCCGCATCCATGGCGGCCAGGTAGCGCTCGAAGAGAATCGGCGACGGCAGCGTAACGGCGCGATACACGGGCAGCCCAACCTCCCCCAGAATGCCACGAACCCGCACGCCGCCGCAGTTCCACCACGAATGCGCCGGCCGATTCGGCCCCCCGTACCGCAGGGGCACTCCGGGCGGGAACACAACCAGGCTGTTCGGCGCCAGCCGCACCACGCGCCGCTCGATCTCGGCGAACGCCGCGGCATAGAAAAAGGCGATCAGCCAGACGGGACGGCCTTCGGGCGCACGATACACGTGCGCAAGCGGCCTGCGACAACCGATCACGTTCACGGCGAACTCAGCCGTGTTCTGCTCGTCCAGGCCTTCCTGGAACACATGTCGAAAAGTTCGAACAGTCATAATACACAAAGTTTCGGCCATCATCCCGCCCTATGCAAGATATTTGCAGCATAATACGACAAATTACAGGCCCTTTCGCCATTGTGCCGGATCCGAGGCGCGCACTAGAGTTGCGGAACAACAGGGGGAGAAAATGAAGAGCGGCACATCGAGACCGAATTTTGTGTTCTTCATGCCGGACCAGTTGCGGGCCGAGAGCGTCGGCTGCTATGGACACCCGGTTGTCAGCACGCCGAATCTGGACCGTCTGGCGCGGGAGGGGGCTCGCTTCGACCAATGCCACATGCAGTTTCCGTTGTGTTCGCCCTCGCGCTGCAGTCTGATGACCGGCTGGTATCCACACGTGCGGGGGCACCGTTCGCTCTGGCATCTGCTGCGCCCGGGCGAGCCGAGCCTGTTTCGTTACCTCAAGCGGGGGGGATACGACATCGTCTGGTACGGAAAGAACGATCTGTATGCGCCGGAGTCTTTCGCCACGGTGGACAGGTTCCGCGGTCCCGGCGGGGGAGCCGGCGCGCCGAACGCCTTTGCGTTCGGCGACGTGCGTTACTATGCGTATCTGCACGCGCCGCTCTCGTGCGGCCCGCACGAGACGGCGGACATGCGACGCGTGCGCAAGGGGATCGAGTTCGTGCGTTCGCGTCGTCCGGACGACCCGCCCTTCATGCTGTATCTTCCTTTGGGTCTCCCTCATCCCCCGTACACCGCACCCGAGCCGTTCTACAGCATGGTGCATCCGGACAACGTGCCGCCGCTGCGATCGAGCGAGTTTGCCGACAAGCCTGACTTCTTCTCGGAGATTCGTCGTCGCCGCGGGCTGGACCCGTTACCGGAAGCGTTCTTTCGGAAGATCAACGCCGTGTATCTCGGCATGGTCAGCTATGTCGACTCGATGCTGGGCGAACTGCTCACGGCCCTCGATGAAACCGGACTGACGGAGGAGACAGCGGTGTTTGTCTTCGCCGACCACGGCGATTTCGCCGGCGACTGGGGGCTGGTTGAGAAGTGGCACAATGCGTTGAACGATCCCATGACCCGCGTCCCGCTGCTGATCAGAGCGCCGGGCGGGATTCCGAACCACGCGGTTGCGGAACCGGTCGAACTCTTCGACGTGATGGCGACCACGCTGGACCTCGCCGGCATCGAAGCGCAGCACACCCATTTCGCGCAGTCGCTGGTGCCGCAGCTTGGCGGCGCGGCCGGCGACCCAAGCCGTGCCGTGTTCGCCGAGGGTGGCTTCGGCCTGCACGAACCGCATTGTTTCGAGGGCTATTCCTCGGCTTGGACGGCGGGGCGCAGCCCGCAACCGCAACAGCCCGAGAGTTTCTATTGGATCCAGTCGCGGATGCACCAGGAGGTGCCGCAGACGGTCTGCCGGGCGACGATGATCCGCACCATGGATTGGAAGCTGATCCGCCGGCCCGCCGGCGTGTCGGAACTCTACGATCTGCGCAAGGATCCCCGTGAGCTGGTCAACCTCCACAACGATCCGCGCCACGCGGGCGCACGCCGGGCGCTCGAGCAGCGCATGCTCGATTGGTACGTCCAAACGTCGGATGTCACGCCGTTGGAGGAAGATCCGCGCGGCATGCCCCCCTCGGACGCCCTTCCACGCGAGCGAAACGCGGACGCCGCGCCGACGGTGGCGGCGTGCGGCTCCATCGCCGGCGCCTCTTGAGCCCCCGCGGCGTGCCACGGCGCCAGAACACCCGTGATCGACGGCTGATACTTTGCCACTTAAACAATTAAACAATTGTTTAATTGTTTAAATGGCAAAGCGGCGGCGTGACGATTGCAGGTTCCAAGCGTGCGTGTGCGACGCCGGGACTGGCTTGGATGGCGATAACGACGCGGCCGTCGGCGGCGCGCATGGAGTCTGGTCGGTTCGGGCCTGCGCATCGGGCGCGGATCGCGGCGTATTCAGAGGGTGCCGAGCCGTTCGCGGCCGCGTTCATAGATCGCGCGCAGTTCACGCAGCGTGTCCCGGGGTGGTTCGTATTCGTAGGTTTCGATCCGTTCCTCCGCGTATCGGTTCGCGTCGGCCACGAGTTCGGGGCAGCCGGCGCCCATCCACTGGGGTCGGCCGAGCCGCTGCAGCACGACGGGCTGATGGTACTGGCTGCGCATGTTCGCGAGCGTGGTCTCGTGTTCGGCGAAGAGGAAGCCGCTCTGCACGACGTCATGCACGACGCCCGCGAGCGCGCCGGTTTCGAGGCCCGGCGCGTGTTCCGGCCCGCGCGCGATGCGGGCGGCGTGGGCGACGATATCGAGATCGAGGATGAGCTGGGCGGGGCTCCAGACATCGTCGAGCCCGAGCTGGCCGGCCGGTCCGAACGCGGTATAGCCGCCGAGCACGCCGAGTGTGGCGCTGGTCGTGCGTTCGATCTGCGCCTGGGCGCCTGGCACCGAGGCGGTGGTGTGCAGCAGCTTGCCGCCGCGCTCCCGGCCGTAGTACCGGAAAATGTCGCGATGCATCAGGTCGAGCAGATCCCACTCCGGCGTGCCGAACACGATGGTACCGGTGCGCATGTCTACGGGCTCCGGGTGGGGATGGATGGTGACGGGCAGGTCGGGAAAGAGCGCGTGCACGATCGCCGCGCCGCCGATCGTCTCGGCCATGGCGAGCGTCGCCACGCCGACCGGGTCGCACGGCGCGGTCATGCCCATCATCGGCATGGAGCCGACCGAGACGCTGGCGGCCTCGTCGCGAAAATGCCAGAAGATGTCCAGCTCCGGCCCTCCGAAGATCAAGGGGCTCGGGCACCAGATCGAGAAGCGCGGCGGCCGGCCGTAAACGCGGTCCATCTCCCGGATAATCTCGGCCGCGGCCAAATCGGTCACCTGGGAGGTGCGTCCGCCGTCGCGGCAGTACTCGGCGGTGATGAGGAACTGCTCCAGCGGCTGGATACGCAGCGGAACATCGGTCGGCACCGCGGTTGCGCCCGGACGTACGCCCTTGTCGCGGAGCGCCTCGGTCAGTTTGACCCCGGCGATCACGTCCTCGCGCGTGGTCTGGCGCAGCGTCTTGCCGTCGCGCTCCACCATCCACATCGGCCTGTCGCTCACCGAGAAACACGGCCGGGCCGGTTCGGCGGCGGTGTGCGGCGCGCGCGGCCCGCTCTTGTGCCGGGTGCGGTGTTCCGAGACCCAGGCCTCCACGCGTTCAGCGGAGACCTTGACCCTGGGACTGGCGTCGAGGTTGAAGCCCGCATGCCGCTCCAGCTCGGCCAGGATGTCCGGATGGTCAACCCGCAAGCCGGTCCCCGCAAGCATGTCCAGGGCGGCCTGATGCATCGCGTCCAGCGTGGCGCGTTCCAGAATTCGATCGAACCGTGTCAGCATGGATCCCCCTCCCTCGCCGATCGGGCCGGTACACGTCATTCGAAACACTAGCGGTATCGCCAGCCCGTCTGCAACCAGGAAGCGTTGGATAACCGGCCAAGAGTCATGTACGTTTGGCGGCGGGAGAGGAGCGGCCGTGGGGGCGGGCGCTTTTCCAGCGCCGTTCAGCTCTGAGCGTAGGTTCCGACATCCCATCGTAGACGCCGTCATTGTTGTACCGGAGGCGCCGGCGCTAGCCTGACTACGAGAGGCACGAGATGGCACAGGCAGCGCCTGTGCTGTTCGGTCAAGCCCCCCCCTCGGCCGCTTCGCTCGGCGGCGTGCAGCGAGCGTACCGGCATCAAGCCCAACTTCTCGTCGCAGTTACAGCATCACGAAGAATCGGGGAGGGCGCACGATGACACACCGAAACAGCCTCGGGAGGGCCCTGTTCCTCACGCTCGCCGTCGTTCTGCCCGCGCTCGGCGCGAATCCGGTCTACACGGCAGCCAACGCACCGATGACGCCGCCGCTGGAGGATCTTGCGCTGTGCGGCAGCGTCTCACGGCACGGGATCACCTGGCGGTTCGCGGACAAGGCGCGGGTCGGCCGGTTCGTGAACGGCGACTACTATGTGGTCGGGCCGGTCACCGTAGCGTCGGTCGAGCCGGCGCCGGCGAAGGGGCGAAACCAGTCATGCCTGAACCTGCCCGTCACGAGTGTCGGCGCCAGCCCGTTCGACAGTCGCGTCGCCGGCGGGCGCGGCAAGGTGGGCGCCAAACTGCGGGCCGCGTTCCCGCTCGAGATGAAGCCGGGCGATGCGCTGATTTCGTCGATCAGCACGCAGCCGCGTTCCATCCCCGATTTCCTGCGGCCAAGCGACAAGAACCTCAGTCCGGTCGGCAGCGTGTCGATCCTCACGTGTCTGGCGGAACCGGCGCCGGCCGACGCATTCCGGCCGTCGTACGGCGACCGGGCCCAGACGCTCTATCTCGCGCGCAACCTGCGCCGGGAGCTGCTGCCCGGCCTCCCGCGTGACGGCCTGGAGTTCCGGCACGAGCAGGGACCGATCGAACTGGCCGATTTCGCGGCGCATTTCGAGCGGCCGTGGCTTGACATCTGCTTCTTTCACTTCGACGCGCCCGCACAGTATCAGGTCCAGTACGGCCGGGAAGGCGGCCGCGCAGTCGGGATCGCCGCGTTGTTGCTCTGCCTGGACTTCACGCCCGAGGAGTTGGAGCCGCTTCTCGTCAATGTCGTGCAGTACGGCGTGGATCTGTGGGGCGTGGTGCGGGCGGGATCGCGCGGCTGGCAGGCGCACGGCGGGCACGGCACGGGCCGGAAGCTGCCGATCGTATTTGCCGGGCTCATGCTCGGCGACCCGGAGATGGCCGCACCGACCAAGGCGTTTCCGAAACTCCGGTTCGGGGAAGACATGCAGACGATGTTCGACAACGGGTGGACCGGGGCGAAGGCGGTCTACGCGGGCCATGTGGGCAAAGGCGGCGTGAAGGGCAAGGCGGACTGGGGCGCCTATGAGCACCTGCCGCCCGCGGAGTGGCCGGGCCGACTGGGCGAGAACTACCGCCGCTGCTGCACGAGCGTCGCGTGGGTCGGCCAGGCGCTGGCCATGCGGCTGCTTCATGCCGAGAAGCCGTGGAACCACGACGCCTTCTTCGCCTACGTCGACCGCTGGATGACCGAAGACGATACCGGCCACATCGAACAGATCAAGAAGGCGAAGGGCTGGGACTACTCCGCCTCCTGGCAACGCCAGGGCCAGGCCTGGGATCCGTTCGTCAACCACATGTGGGCGTTGTACCGCAACCACCTGCCGCCCGCGCCGGACGGGCACGCCGATCCGCCCGCGGAGGGAACGTGGCGGTGAAAGGGCTTGAACTTACGGGCTCGCCAGGCTACCATCGACCGCGTGAGACTGCTGCTGGATAACTTGCCGAGTTCCCTTCGGGACAGGAAGGATGTCTTCTCCCGGTGTTTTGCCGCGTTCGGCCGATGCCGGCGTATCCACGAGATCCTCCTTTTCGGATCGCATGCGCGGGGAGAAGCGAGTGCCGACAGCGACGTCGATTTGTGCATCATAGCCGACGATGCGGAACAGCAACTCCGCGCAGCCCGGGATTTCCGCAGGGCCATCCGCTGGATTCGCCCCAAACCGCCGCTGACGCTTCTGCCCATCACCCCTCAGCGTCTTGACGAAAAGAAACAAAGGAACGACCATTTCTTCGCTACGGTGCTACAGGAGGGTATCTGTCTTGCCAAGGAAGACTGACTCCAACGAGCCCGCGGACTGGGTCTTCTTCGCCGAGGCAGACCTGGCGGCTGTGCAAGCCCTTGCGGAACGGGAGATCAGCTTTCATGTCTGCAGCGCGAAACTGGCTGAAGCGCTGGAGAAAGTGCTCAAAGCGGAGCTGATCCGCCTCGGGTGATTCCTGAAGAAGACGCACGATCTTCAAGAGTTGGCCGATCAGCTTGCCGAACGCGACTCTGATTGTGTTCAGGAAATCCAGTCACTGGTCGAAGAACTGGCCGAGTGCTACTTCGCGCAGCGCTACCCCGGTTTCGATCTCGAAGATCCGGATTGGGATGAGCTTCGGGGCCGCTTGGCGACCGTTCAGGCGCTGCTGCGGAAGGTGAAGGGAAGAATCGATCCGCCCTCTGCGGAGTCCTGAGTGCGCCCGGTCGGACAGTGGTCCTGCATTCGCGGCCAGCCGGCTCATGCGGGCCCAGGTTCCGCACAGCTTCGCCCCTTGCGCAACGTGTAGGCGCAGGCGCATGGCGGCAGAGGTGTGCCCGGCTCCTCCATCTTGCGCAGAAGCATCTCGACGGCCCGCTCCCCCACCTCATTCCATACCCCCTGCATCGTCGTGATCGGGATGCCGGACAGCGCGAGAAGCGAGGGGTACACCGTGACGATCGAGAGATTCTCCGGGATCCGGAACCCGAGCTGCAGCGCGGCGGTCGCCAGGGGCAACGCCGAATCGTGCCCGTAGGTGACAAAGCCCGTCGGACGATCCGCCGCGGAAAGCCATTCGCGCAGAAGCGCCGTACGGTTGTCCTTGCGACTCAACATGGTGGGATAATCCAGGGGCATGGCGTGAAGGCGCAAGGGCAGCCCCGCGGCCTGCATCGCCTGCTCATAGCCCGCTTGCCGATCCGCCAGGCTGTAGTGCCGGCCGCCGCGGAAACACAGGTAGCCGATGCGGCGATGCCCCAACTCGACCAGGTATTGCGTCGCCTCCCGCGTCGCGCCGAGATCGTCCGGATACACGCAATCAGCCGGCATCTTGTTGTTGATCCAGACAGCCGGCACGCTGTAGGAGGCGAGAAACTCGACAGTCTGCTCCGGAAGCGGTGCGTTGAAGTTCACCAGAAGCCCGTCGGTCGACAGTTCGTCCAACAGCCGCGGCAGGTCGCCCTCGCCGACGATCGCGTCGCTGCCGATATTCGCCACCTGCATGTTCAGGTCATGCGCCGTCAGCGAGCGCAACAGACCGCGCAGAAGTTCCTGTGGCAGATAGGAATCCCGGGGCGGGTACAAGACCGTCGCATTGCCGAACCGCCCGCGCCGCATCGTCCGTGCGGCCGCGTTGGGCCGGTAGCGCAGTTCGCGCGCACCGCGCATAATCTTCTCGCGCGTCGCCCGGCTGATCCGGCCTGTCCCGTTCAGCGCCTGGCTGACGGTCGGCACGGAGAACCCGGTACTTCGGGCAATGTCTTTCAGGGTCACGCATTCGTTCATAGCTCAGCCAAATCGTTATATTCGAACGATATAACGTTTTGGCTTCGTTGTCAAGATGGGGATCAGGCACGGATACGGACGAACACCGACACGCCCGTGCAGAGAGAGCGCCCGTGCCGGCCGCGTTTTTTTTCGACAAGCTCAACGGCTGACCAGAGCTATTCGCCGAACTCCAGTTGGATCCCGTCGTCGGCCGACACGGTCATTTCGCCGGCCTTCCACTCGGCCGAGACCGTTCCGAGCGGGGTTGGAAATGCCGCCATATAGTCGAAATCGGTCTTCTTCGGCGCCACCCGCAGCCGGCCGCAGCCGGGCTCGAGGATCTCCAGCCCCATGAGATGCCGGATCAGGAAGTCGGCCGGGAACGCAGACCACGCGTGCGAATGCGTGCGCAGGAACCCGTGGAACCGTCCGCTTCGCCAGCTTCCGTTCTGGTACCACTCCTCGAACACAGAGGTGGCGCCTTTGTCGACCATGCGTCGGCCCCAACGGCGCCGGATCAGGTCGAGCGCGAGTTCGAAGCGTCCGGCCCGCTCGAGGGCGGGCAGGACCACGGCCATATAGAAAGGCTGCGCTTCGGTAAACGTTTGGGAGCGTTCGGACCCGAACACCGCGCCGACGATCTGCCGCGCGACGGCGTCGTCACAGAGCCCGGCCCAGATGGGCGTCAGGTTTCCGTGTTCACTGATCTTCCCGGACAGGGCGTCGTTGACGCGTGCATCGGCATAACAGCCTCTGGCCGAATCGAAGAGGACGCGGTGGAACGAAGCCTTGATCCCAGCTCTCAGCTCCCGCGCGTATCCGGCCGTGTGCGTGTCGCCCCTGAATTCGGCCAGCTTCACCAGGCTTTCGAGCACTCCGTAGAAGATCGCGTTGTAAGGGCCGCAGACCCCGTGTGTATCCACTGCCGCCCAATCGATGAAGACCCAGTAGGGCATGTTTTCGATCAGGAGCTCGTTATTCAGATAGTCGATGTGGGCGTCGAGCACGCGCAAGGCCTGCGGGTAGAGCCGATGCACGAGTTCCTCGTCGCCCGTGTAGAGGAACTGTTCCCACAGTCCACGCACCCACCACAGGGAATAATCCGGGATGGCCCCTCGCCACTCGTGGTTGACCGTGTTGCTCATGTTCGAGATCATGCCGGTCTGGTGCTGGTTCTGACCGGCCTGCAGGAAGAATTTGCGCGGCAGCGCCGTATCGCCGAAACAGGAGTGGACGGCCGGCACGGTAACCAGCGCCACATCGCCCAGCCATTGCGCCTGTTCGCGCCACGGCGTGTCCATGAGCGCGTCGTTCGAGCACAGGCGCAGGGTGTACCGCGAGATCTCGAAGATCCTGTTCAGCGTCGCGTCGGCGGACGCGAACGCGCCGCGCTCTTCGTACGGGTAGGTGGAGGTCACGGCCTGAACGGAATCCACGCGTACGGGCCGGTCGCAGTTCCGGAACCGGAGCTTCATATAGCGGAACGCCTTCCACGCGAACGACTCGAACACCTGTTCGCCGTCTTTCATCGTGTAGCGATCGGCGAATGCGCCTTCGAGATCGATGTTGAATTGATCGTCGATAAGCCGTTCTGCGTAGCCGATATCCACCTGGCCGCCGGCGGCGCCCTGCAGGCTCAGTCTGGCCCTGGCCGTGATGACGCGGCCGAAATCCAACACGACGCAGGGATCGTACCGCCCGTCGAAATCCCGATCGAGATGGTTCTGACTGCCCTGCACGAGCATCGGGCCCGTGCCCCCGCACAGCCCTTCCGCCTGTTTCAGGCGGGAGTACGTGATGGGCTTGCCGACCATCGAGAGGCCGGGCGCCAGATCGTTGCGCCGGGGGCGGTTCTCGATGTCGAGACATTCTTCGACGCGCGCGATCCGTTCCGGGTTGACGGCGGTGTAGCGCATGCGAGGGATGTCGCGGGGCACAAGTCGCGACCACGGTCCGCTTCCTCTGCCGCCGCCCCCGCCAACCCCGAGGCTTGCGGCGCGCCCCCATTCGCCGTCGTCAAACCCGGCCTCCCGCCATCCGGCCGGTTCCTTGCGCGCATCGAAAAACTCCTGGTACGGGTTCACCTTGTTCATGCGGAAGTAGTACGTGTCCGGCTCCCAGGCGACAGCGCGCGTTGCGCGCCACGTGGCGTCCGTGCCGATGATCCGTTCGCCTCGACCGCCTGCGAGTTCCGCCAGCAGTCCGCCCCGCGTGTCCGGGAGGTTGCCGACATGGTACACGACGGCTGCCATGCAGTTTGTCCCCGCGGCGAGGCATGCTGTTGCGTCGTACTCGTCGTAGTACTGGAAGAACGGCTGCGATTGCGGCGCGCCGCGGCCGACGAACACGCCGTTCAGGAAGAGCTGGTAGCGCGAATCGGCGGTCACGAACAGCACACATCGTTCAGGAACTGCCGCCAGGTCGAACGTCTTCCGGAAATAGCCGTACGTGTTCGGCTCGGGCGGGTTCCGGTCCGTCCAGATCCATTGGGCGTGCCATTTCCTCGAGCGGGTGGGCGTGGGCGTCCACTTCTTCTGCATGGTGTTCTGCTCCTGCTTCCTTGCGTTGTTCCAGTGCCGTTCGGTTCACGCGGCGCCACACGGACAAACACGGACTCACACGGGCGTGCCCATGCCGGTTCGCCCGTGTGAGTCCGTGCCGGTCCGTGCCTGTCCGTGTTCCGCCTTCTACTGCGCCAGAGCACCCGCCGGGCTTTCCGCCGTGCGCGGGCGCCCCGCGAAGTCGCGCAGGTGCGGGCCGTCGAACTGCCAGGCGTAGAGTTCTCCGATCGTCGTATCGGCGTCCGCCAGCGTGCCCTGCGCGATGCGCAGGAAGTCGAACGTGGCGTCCAGGTAGTCGCCCGTGGGCGTGCCCGCGACGCACAGGTCCCCTTCATTCGCCAACGACACCGCGCCGAGCCCCGGGCCCACAGCGTCCTGCCTGCCGTCGACGTAAAGCGTCAGCGTCTTCGCCGTGCGGTCCGCCTCGGCGATGAGATGATGCCACGTCCCGTCGTTCAGCGCCAGCCCGGTCTTGATCGAGGCCTTTGAACCGGCTGCCGCGGCGACGGTGAAGACCGCTTTGCCCTCTCCGTCAATGCGCAAATCGTAACCGGCCCCTTTCATCTTGCCGGTCACCAGCCCGGCGGCGCCGGGTTCGATCTTCAGGTACGCCTCGATCAGGAAGTTGCCAGCGTAGATCTGCGGGTTCTTCAGCGCCTCGCCCTCGAAGGTGTGCTCTTGATTCGTGATCCCCTTCTCGCCCGGACTCGCCTTTCGCCCCTTGAACGAGAACGGCGTCATCATCTTCTCGTTCGTCAGCACGGCGTATTGTTTCCGGGCGGCATTGAATCGGAGCGCGCCGTCGGTCCAGTTCTCGAGCTCGCCTCGGCAATAATTGCCCTGCCCGACATGCACGCCCTGGAGCGGATAGGAGGGACGCGTGTGGTAGCGGTTGCGCGTGACGTGGTAGTCGGTGAAGTACCAGTGTTCGTCCATGACGTGCGCCGGGTCATCGCCGGCGGGAAGGAAGGGCCACTCGCCCACCACGCCGTGCAGAGCCCAGGGCACGAAGACTTTCACACCGCGTCCCTCGACGCCCGAGCCGGGCACGGGGCGGAAATCGCCTTTGGCGGGATCGCGCAGCGGCGCGTGCGTTGCCATTGCGCCCACGCCGGTCGCCAGGCTCTTGTGCGCCACCAGCACGGCACGGAAGCTTTCCAGGGTCTTGTGCCAACGCCCGGACGGTTCCATGACCCCGATTTCCTTGACGTCGTGGAAGACATTGTTCGCGTAGGCGTTCGATTCCAGCGGGAATTGGCCCGCCTGCGGGCCGGCGTCGGCCGCGTTCGCCGCCGCTTCGCTCTTTGCGGGATCGGCGTGCCGGAAGACACGGCGGCTCATGCCCTGCCAGACGTTGGCCAGGTACTTGTTCCGGCCCGCTTGCGGCGCCTGGCGCCGAGAACCGACGACGTAGTTGTAGGCGGTATTGTGGAAGAACGTGTTCTGGTAGCCATGGATGCCCTGGAACGCGGCGCAGTTGACCAAAATGCTCGTCTCGTCGTTGGAGCGGCCCCAGGCGATGTTGTTGAACAGATAGTTCTTGTACGAGCCGTCCAGGTAGTAAGCGTGTCCGAACCCGGACCCCTTGCCGCTGTGCCGGATTTTCCAATGCTGCGGGCCGCGCGCGTCATAGACCAGATTGTTGAAGACATAGACCGGACCGCCCTGCCAGGTTTCGATGCCGCCGAAATCGTTGGCGATCTGCATGGGCTGCCAGACCTTGTTGTGGTGGATCAGGATCCGGGTGAACGGCACGTCATCCCAGCAGAGGTTGTTCTTCGCGCCGCGCACATTGATGCCCTGCCCGCCCGACCGTTCGATGAAATTGCCCGCGATTTCGGCCGTGTCCGGGTATTCCACATCGATGCACGTGCCGTTGCCGAAGCGCCGGGCGCGCAGGCCGGTCATGAACGCGCGATTGCGATAAATGCGCACGTCGCCCAACAGGCCGTGCCGGCTCGCATAGCCCCAGGCCGAGCCGTTCGCCACGGCGATGCCGCCGTATTCGGTGTAGCGGATGACGTTGTCCTCGATCCGCACAGCGTCAACCCGTTGCCCCTTCCTGATCGCCCGGATGCGGATCGGAGCGACCACATGCTCGAACAGGCAGTTCGCGACGCGGATGTCGGTGCCTTCGCCCCACACGCGCACGCCGCCCGGGTGCATATCGTCGCGGAACCCCCAGGGCGCGGTGGAGAAGTCCCATGAAGACGCCGTGATGTCCCATCCCGGCGTCGTGAACCGGAAAGTCAGGCCCGTTACGTGGAGATGCTTCACCCGAGTGCCGTTCACGAGATTCAGGCGTTTGCCGGCTTCGACTCGCACGCGGCGCGGGTCGGCGTCGGCCGGCAGCCGGATGAACAGACGTCCGCCTTTCCCCTTCTTCTCGAACCAGAATTCACCTGCCGGATCGTCGAGGTAATGCGGCTTGTCTTCGAGATAGTAGCGCATGTGGCGATGAAACTTGCCGCTGCCCGGAGTCCCGCCGGTCCAGCCGGAGAACCCCAAGCCGTGCTGCTCCAAATCCACCACCTCGACCCGGGTGGGATAGGGCGTGCCCATGACCCAGCCGAACTCCGGCCAGATCAAGGCGCCCTTGAAATAGCTCTCAGGCTTGTCTTTGATATGCTTTGTGTCGATCGCGAAGTGGTACTTGCGGCCCTTCTCCGCCTCGACAAAGTTGTCAAAAACCTTCTTCGGGTTGTCGAACACGTACCATTCGGCGTGAGGATCGTCCGGGTTCGACCAGGTCCAGTTCGGGGTCCGGGCCAGGGGGATACGCACGATGTCGTCTTCGCTCTTGACCAGCCAGACGCTGCGTGGCGCGAAGTCCAGTTCCGCGACCCAGACCTTGTCCGGTTCGGGGATGTCCTTATGGTCGGCGCCGCGCCGCCACGCGGTGACGCGTTCCGAGCCGCAGAGAACGGCGTTGCCCTTGCCCCAGTTCGCATCCCGCGTGAGCCGGATCGGGTTGCCGGGCCGGCCCGCCTCCTTCACGGTGAGTGTGCCGCGGTAGCAGACGCCGCCCTTGAAGACGTAGGTATCGGCGCCGCGGCATGCGGCCGCGCTACCCGTGGCGTTGGCGTCCCACGGATGGTGTTTCCACGCCGTCTGCGGCGTGGCGCCGGCCCGGTCGTCCGAGCCGTTTTCGAAATCGATGTAGCGCACTGACTGGCCCGGTTCGTAGCGGAACGGCTTCGGCGCCCACTCCAGGTCGCCGTTCGGCAGCACCTTGGCCTGGGGCGTTTCCCAGGAGAAGGGCTCCCGGCCCGAGGCGGGCGGGATGAGCATACAGAGCAAGACGAACAGAACGATGGCGTTAAGACACATTCTATGCATATCTCTTCCCTCCTGCCCGTTCATCGGGTTTTCAGCCGCTCGGACACCTCCAGCGGGTCCGCGCATTTGCGCCAGAGCGTACGCGGCCCGTCGTCAGGCGGCGGGAAGACCCAGGTGCCCGACAACCCGCCGCTGAGCAGTTCGCCGGTCAGCGGGTGTACCACCAACTGCTGCGGGCCGCACATCGGGTGATTGGCCGTGATATCCTGCCACGTTCGCCCGTCGTCGAGGCTGCGCCAGATGCACGGCAAACCGATCGCCTGCGTACCCGCATACAGGGTGTTCGGCCGGCGCGGGTCGAACGCGACCTGCTCCACGAAGTTGTGCAGGTCCTCGCCGCCCGCCCTGGCCAGAACGCCCAGGCTCCGCCACGCCTTTCCGTCGAACACGGCCAGGTCGCCCTTCGTGTCCACGGTATAGACAAGGTCGGGATTCTCGGGATGCACCTCGAAGACCGGATGCGAACTGAGTGGCGCGAAGCGCCAGTCGACCTTTACGACCTCACGCCATGTCTGGCCTCGATCGTCCGAACGCAGAAGCGCCTTGCGCGATTTCGGCATGGCATAGACCGTGTCGGGCTGCGCGCTGCACATGCCGACGATCGAGGCCTGCGGCTCGGCCAGACCCGGCAACGGCTGGAACGTGCGGCCGGCGTCCGACGAGCGCTGATCGTGGGCATAGAGCACGTTCGGATCCTTGCCGTGAAAGGACAGGAACGTGTTGTGCCCCCACTTTTCCCCCGCGAGCGTCCAAGTCCGCCCCATGTCTTCTGTCCGAACCAGTCTCAGCTTCCATGTCACACCGGCCGCCCCGACGAATACAGCGGAGCCGCGCAGCGGTTGGAACGAGCCCCGCAGCATGCCGGTATGGGCGACTTCCTTCTGCAGCTTCCAGGCGTAGGGGATGCCCCGCCCTTCGAACCAGTCTCCGCCGTTTTCGGTCAGGACCAGTCCCACGTCGTGCAGGAGCAATCCCCACCGGTCGGGGTTGAACGGGTCGAAGATGGGACGTCCCGCGAAGCCGGTGAACAGCGTCGAACTATTCTTGAACGTACGCCCGCGGTCTTCGGTGCGCCAGAAATGTCCGCGCGAGAAGGCGACCGCCTTGTCGGGGTCGCGCGGGTCCGGCAGCACCGCCGAATGCTTCCCGCACAGCCGTCTCTTCCAGACCCCCTTGTCGGCTTCGCGCCCGACCGGCGGGATCACGGCCACGTTGTGCCAGGTGCGGCCCGCGTCGTGACTGACCAAGCTGTTGTCCTCGGCCTCGATTCCCACCAGATAGAGCACCTCGGGGTGTGCGGGGTTCAGGAACACGTGGATGGCGTTGAATGTCTTCAGGAGCGCGAAGGTTCGCCCGGAGTCGATGGAGCGGTACAGCCCCTTGCCCTCGAGCACCGCGTAGAGCGCGCCGGGCGCCTGTTCATTGATCTGAAGCGACGAAACCGCGCCGGGCGGCAGGTCGCCGATCGGCTCGAAGCTCGCACCGCGATCGTGGCTGACGCGCAGTCCAGCCTGGGTTCCGAGATAGACGGTCTTGCCGTCCTTCGGGTGCGCGTGCAGGCAGTAGACCCCATCCTCTTCTCCGAACCGGGCGCCGGGCTGCCAGGTCCCGCCGCCGTCCTCCGAGCGGTAGACGCCGTGTCGCGAGAAGACGACGTACCACCGTTTCGCGCCTTCTTCGCCGATGCTCGCCGGATCGTAGTCGATGTGGTGCGTGTAGCGGCGTGAATCGTGCCGCCTCTCTTTCGAGAAGGGGACGGGGAGCAGCCGCTTCCATGTATCGCCGCCGTCGAGCGTCACATGCAGGCCGGCACGGTCTTCTGCAAACCGGTCCCACAACTGGCTGGCGATCATGAAGACCTTGCGGGAATTCACGGGGTCGACCTCGAGCGCGTGTCCGCCCCGCACGTGGAGGCCGCGCCCGTGCACCTTGATCCAGCTGCGCCCGCCGTTCACGCTGCGCCACATCTGCGCGACGTCATGGCCGAGATAGATGACGTCCGGGTTCGAACGGCACCGCGCGCCCCCTTCCATGTGCTGCTCGCCTTCGCCGCCGAGCAGCCCCTGCTCGAATTCCGCCTGGCGCCGGATCGGCAGCACGCGCCAGCGTGCGGGCTCCGCCGCCCGGAGCGTCGTCGTGGCCAGCAGCGCCGCAACCAGCGCGAACCGCAGGGTCCCGTCATGCGCAATTTGTGCCATAGGGTCTCCTCCCGATCTCTGTGAGGCGAGTTGCCGCGGGTTCATGGGGTCTCCCGCCGTTGCGGGTGCCGGATCGTCGGTTCGATCTATCGCGAACGTTTCAGGGTATGCTATCGTGGCGGCGGGGCAAGCGTGCCGCCTTCAGACACGGCGAACTCCACTCGCCGCGCCTTGAGCTTGCGCGACGGGCTCGCGATCTTCTCCATGAGCATCTCCACCGCCATGCGGCCCATCTCGCCTTCGTCGAACCGCACTGTTGCGACGGGGACGCCGACCCGCGCCACGTCGGAGGCGATGTAGACGATTGACACGTCTTCAGGCACGCGAACGCCCGCACGCGCTGCGGCGAGCAGCAGGGAGGTGAGAGCCCATTCCGAGTGGCATACGGCTCCCGAGATCGGGCCCCGGCGGGCGAGCCAGTCGGTCATCACCTCCACGCATTTGTCCTCGTTGCGAATACCGCGGCCGAACCGAATCATCGCGGTCAGCATGGAGACGCTGGGCTTGCCCTTGGCGGCTTTCATGGTCTGCTCGTATCCGCGCAGCCGGTCTACCAGGCTGTAATGCCTCTCCCTCTCGGGGCTCCACGGGTCGGTGACGCTCACGAACGCGGTGTACCGATGCCCTTGGTCCAGGAGCAATTGCGCAGCCAGTTTGCCGGCCTTCAGATCGTTCGGATGGACCGCGTCGGTTGAGCGTTTCACGTTCACCCAGATCGACGGCAACCGATACTGCCGGACCAACTCGATCATCTGTTTCGGCATGTGATGGGTATAGTTGATCAGCAAGCCGTCCACGGAGAGACTGCGAAGCACATCCGAAAGGTAGTCCGGGTCCGTGAGTTTCTCGTCGGCCACGCGGGCGACGGTCAGCTTGGTCTCGTGCGCGGCGAGCGCATCGTGCATCGCGTTCAGCATCCCGGACGTGAGCCGGCTCGTTCGCTGCTGGGTGCTGAGCAGCAGGCCGACATTGCCGAACCGGCCTTCCGAGACCGCCTTGGCGGCCGCGTTGGGCCGGTAGCCCATCTCGCGCGCCACGCGCCGGATCTCGTCCGCGCGCCTGGCCATGCTGCCCCACGACTCCTTGGCGCGGCCGCGCAGCACGCGGGAGACCGTCCATTTCGACACGCCGACGCGTTCGGCGATGGTCTCGAGCGTCACGGGCATGCGCGCCCTCCTTCCGAGGTCCCGAAAGTTACCGACGTTTGCAATTTACTAACGTGTGTATTTTAACGCGTGAGGATCGGCGTGTCAAGGGTGCGGCGGGAGAGCCCGGCGGGCGGGGGCCGGGCGCTGCGCCGGATTCGCGTTAGTGCGACGAAAAACAATGAATTCTCGGGTGCTGAGAGGTCAGAGGGCAGAAGTCAGAGGTCAGGCAGAACGCGATGCTGGCTGAGAAGCCGCTGACCTCTGATCTCCGAC
>JAFGHX010000298.1 GCA_016929905.1 Kiritimatiellia bacterium | reverse complement strand
GCCGTAGCCTTGGGCGAAGGCGGGTTCTCGAGCAAGTTTCAGAGGCCGGCATCAGGGCTGGACCGCGCGCCGGGCCGCCCGGCGCCGCAGGTCGGACGGGGCGCAGCCGAACTGGCGCCGGACCGTCTTGTTGAACAGGTGCGGGTCGGGAATACCGACGCGCGCGGCGATGACCTTCAGGGGCAAGTCGGAATGGATCAGCCAATGCCGCGCGAGCTGCATGCGGCGCCGGCGCACGTAGGCCACGACGGTGCAGGCAAACTCCTTCTGGAACAGGCGGATGAGCTGATTGTGCGAGATGCCCGCTTCGCGGGCCACCTGCGCCACGCCGAACGGCTGGGAGAGCCACGATTCGACCACCGACACCGCGCGCCGCAGCGCCGGGTGCAGCGCCGGCCGCGCCCCGCCGTGCACGAGCGGGCACTCCGCCAGCGTCAGCAGCATGTCCCACACCTTCACCTCCGCGCGCCGCGGATGCGTCGCCAGCAGCCCGAGTGCGGCGTCGAACGCGTCGCGCAGCCGCAGGAACTGTTCCCGGGTATCGACCATGACCGGCCGCACGAGCCGGCCGCGCCAGCGTCGCGGCATGTCGAAGTTCGCCACACGATGCACCGAACGGCCGGAAAACCGGAACACCCGGTGGACACCCGGCGGAATGATGCTGGCGAACCCGGGCCGGATCGGGAAATCCGACTCCTCGATCCGGACCGACGCCTCGTACTCGTACAGGATCGCCGCCCAGAGATCCGGCACGAACACCGGCAGCACCGCCGGCACCCCATGGATCGGACGATGGATATGAACCAACTCCGGCTTCCTGTCCAGAAGCCCGCTCAGGCATTCCGCATCGGTCATGACGGTGAAAATATACCAATGAAGGTGAACGAGGGCAATTGCGGAAAGTTGCCGGGGAAGGAATTCTGGAATGGACGGGTTGGACACCGGAAGATGGATCCGGAAATCGTCCGTAATCGTCGCGCGTGGTCGTCGACCGAATCTCCCGCGCGTGACCATGACCGTGGGGCGAAATCGGACGACGATTACGCGCGACGATTCAGAACCGGACAACGATCGGGACAACCATCGAGACGACGATGCGCAGCCGAACCAGCCCCTGCACGGGACGCGCGGGGGCCGCGCGCCCGTGAGGGGCGCCGTTGGACACCGGAACTGATTGAACAAGCACACACCGGGGGGGACACAACCGACATGAATGTGGTGACGATCGTACTGGACACATTCCGGGCGGACATCATCGGCCCGGGCAAGAAGCTGAGCTGGGTACAGACGCCGAATCTGGACGCGCTGGCGGCGCGGAGCGTGGTATTCGAGAACGCGTTCGGCGAGGGGCAGCCGACGCTCCAGGTCCGGCGCGCGTTTTTCACCGGCTGCCGTTCGTTTCCGTTCGTGTACAACTTCGATCGGCGCGGGCACTGGCATCACCAGCCGGGCTGGCACAAGATCCCGCCGGAACAGGACACGCTGGCGGAGATTCTGGGTGCGCGCGGGTACTGCACGGGGTTGGTCGCGGATGTCTACCACATGTTCAAGCCGAGCCTGAACTACACGCGCGGGTTCGCCTCCTACGAGTTCATCCGCGGCCAGGAATCGGACAACTGGAAGAGCGGGTCGCCCGACCTGATCGAGGCACTGGTCCGCCGCCACGTGCGGCATCCGGACGACGCGGGGCCGGGCACGGGCCTGTATCAGTACTTCCAGAACCAGCGGTTCCGGCAGGGCGAAGACGATTATCAGACCGCGCGCGTATTCCGGGCGGCGGAAGACTGGCTGGCGGACAACGCGCGCAACACGCCGTTCCTGCTCTGGATCGAAGCGTTTGATCCGCACGAACCCTGGGATCCGCCCCCCCGTTATGCGGACCTGTACGGCCCCGACTACGACGGCCTCGACTTCATCGGCCCCGGGAACGCGGGCCCGGACGCCACCGCCGAGGAACGCGACCGGATCAAGGCCCTGTACTTCGGCGAGGTGACGTTCCTCGACGATCGGATCGGCCGGCTGCTGAACAAGCTCGACGCCTTGGGCCTGAAAGAAGACACGGCGGTACTGGTCCTCTCGGACCACGGCACGCAGGTGCTGGACCACGGCCACTTCGGCAAGGGCGGCGGCAACATGCGTGCCTACAACACGGGCATCGTGTGGCAGATGCGGTTGCCGGGCGTGGCCCCGGCGCGCATTTCCGCCTTCGTGCAGAGCCACGACGTGATGCCGACGATTCTCGACCTGCTCGAGGTCCCCTACTCCAGGGCCGACGGCGCGAGCGTGATGCCGCTCGTGCGCGGCGAGACGAACGCCTTGCGCGACACGATCGTCATCGGCTGGGCGCTGCACAGCGAAGGCAACGCGCAGGCGGCCGTGTCCGCACGCCAGGCGAAGTGGAACTACGTGACACGGACCCACACCGATGACAAACACGCCCTGTTCGACCTCGCGTCCGACCCGGACGAGAACAAGAACGTCGTCGACGCGCACCCGGACGTGGTGGCCGCGCTCAGACGCGAGATCGAGGCCGTGATCGGCCAGCCGCTCCCCGCCCGGCTGAACGAAGTCTGCGATCAGGGGCCGACCCCCGGCTGCGTGTATCTCCAGGCGCGGCGCAGGCACGGGGCACCGTGAGGAAGGTTTCAGGTGTCAGGCTTCCGCTGACACCTGTCACATGAACACCAGGGCGGCGGCCGGCTACTGAGCGGGTGGCGCACCCGACGGGGAGACACATGATGAACGCATACTGGGAAGCGGGCGCCGCGCGGAAACAGGCCGAGGAGATCCGGGCCCTGTTTGCCGGGCAGTTGAACGCGGACGTGGTGGACGGGTTCGCGCGGATGTTGCGTGCCGGCGACGCCGTGCGCGGCGGCGCGCGGCAGGCGGGCTTTCACGAGAACCACAGGCCGGAGGAGTGGCTGTTGCCGCTCGCCGCGCGTGCGGGCATGACGTGGCAGACGGCCGCGCTGCCCGATTGGCCGCGGGAGCGGGTGGCCTTCGTGCTTTCGCTCGGGTTCGGGAACGGATCGCCCCTGTCGCAGCCGAGCGGGCAGTGGGACATCTTCGTGAACGGGCACGCGGCCGTGTCGGTCCGGGTCGTCAACCACTCGCAGTGTTGGCGATCCGGGGAGGCGGCGCTGGCATTTGCGGCAAACCGTATCGAAACGGCGCCGCCCTTCATGGGACTCACGCTCAGTTCCACAATCCGCGACGAGGCGTTCGCCGCCTTCGGCCCGGCGCTGCTGGTTGTGCCCACCCGCTGGCTGACCCCGGGCGAGCCGGCCGAAATACGGGCCGAGCCCAGGGCGGCTACGGCGTCGACGCGCTGGCTGCAGCTGGACCGGGCGTCGAACATCCTGCCGCAAGCGAACGTCTATCCGCTGCTGGCCCTGCTCCGGCCCGAGGCGCGGCGCCGGATCGGCGCGTACACCGTGTATTTCGGCGACACACACACGCACTCCGGCGAAACCGACGACGGCGGTGAGGGGTGCGGGCTCGGCACGCGCGCCGAGAACTACGCCTACGCGCGCGGGCCCGGCGCGCTGGATTTCTACGCGCTGACGGATCACGAGCGTCAGATCCGGGACCCCGCGCGCTATTTCGCACTGGCCGACGCCCACAACGAGGACGGCCGGTTCGTATGCCTGCCGGCTTTCGAGCACACGAGCCCGTTCTACGGCCATCGCAACGTCTACTTCCGATCGGCCGGCGGGCTCGTCGTGGAGCCGACACGCGCGGCGCCGGCGGCCGAGGCCGGCGCCATGCACCCCGTTACGCCGCCCGAACTCTGGGCGGCGCTCGCCGAAACGGGTGTCCCGTTCATCACCGTCCCGCACCACCCGTCCGCCGCGTCGCACCCCTGCACCTGGGACTACTTCGACCCGCGGTTCGACCGGCTCGTCGAAGTCTACTCCGTGTGGGGGTCCAGCGAATACTACGGCGACTTCCCGCGCGGCGTGTCGGACCGGTACCGCAACCTCGACGTGCGCGACGCCGTCCGGCGCGGGTATCGGTTCGGACTGATTGCCTCCGCCGACGGGCACGACGGCCACCCGGGCAACGCGCACGGGCCCGGCCTGAAGCACCCGCACCAGTATCATTTCTGCGGCAGCGGGCGCGCCGCGGTGCTGGCCGAGACCCTCACGCGGGACGCTGTCTTCGACGCGCTGCACGCCCGGCGCTGCTACGCGACGACGGGAACACCGATCGCACTCGACGTCACGTTGAACGGCATGCTCATGGGCGAAGAAGCGGACCGGCTGCCGAACGGTACCCGGCCGGTGCTCCGGCTCCACTGCGAAGGCACAAACGGGCTCGACCACGTCCGCATCGTGAAGAACGCGCAGGTCGTAGCCACCGTCCCCTGCCACGGGGAGTGGGCCGCCGAATACGAATGGGCGGATCCGACCTTCGACGCGGACCGCGCGAACAGCTACTACGTGCGGGTCGTGCAGATCGATCGCGAATCGGCATGGTCCTCGCCGATCTGGGTGGGGTGAGGCAGAACACAAACTCGATCGAGAACCCCCGCCGCAGCGGCGGGCTCGACAAAGCTTACAGCCAGTCCGCCCGTGGCGGAACACCGTTTCCACCTCGTCATATCCGGCGCCGCGCCGCGCGCCGGGGTTTTGCTGACCTCTGACTTCTGCCCTCTGAGCTCTCGGCACTCGAAAATTTCTCGTTTTTCGTTGCCGTTCTCGACAACTGAGCCACTAACGGGTTGACTCACCCGGCGGTTGGCTCTAGCCTGGAATGGCGCTAAGATAAGGCGGACACGCCTTACGGCGTTGACTACGAACGGCTTGTTCCGGCGACAAGCCATTCGGCTCTAGCCTGCTGTCTTCGCGGGGGCGGCACGGGCGGCGGAGATTCGATGGGGACCGGAGACGGGTGAACACGTTGACTTTCGTCACGGGCGGCGCGCGAAGCGGCAAGAGCCGGTTCGCGCTGGAGGCGGCGCGCGATGGCCGGGAAAGAGTCTTCATCGCGACCGCGGAACCGCTCGACGACGAGATGCGCGCCCGCATTGCGAAGCATCGCCGCGACCGCGACGCTTCGTTCCGGACGGTTGAAGCGCCGCTCGATCTGGCCGGCGCGTTGCGCGGAGTGCCAGCCGGCACGGGCGTGGCGGTCATCGACTGTCTCACCGTCTGGCTCGGCAACCTGCTGCACAAGCACGGGATGACCGGCCAGCCCTATCCCGAGGTGACGGCCTTGCTCGAGGCGCTTGCCGAACGGCGCGTGCGCGTCGTGGTCGTCTCGAACGAGGTCGGCATGGGCATCGTACCGGATAACGAACTGGCGCGTTATTTCCGCGACGCGGCCGGCGAATTGAACAGGCGTGTCGCCGAACTGGCGGACGAGGCGGTGCTGATGGTGAGCGGCATGGCGGTGCGGCTGAAGGGGGGCCCACATTGACGCTGGAAGACACCCTCAAAGCGATTGTGCCGGCGGACAGGGCCCTGGAGCGGGCGGTGCAGGCGCATCTGGACGACCTGACGAAGCCGCCGGGCAGCCTGGGCCGGCTGGAAGAGCTGGCGAGCCGCTACTGCCTCGCCACGCACACCGTCACGCCGTCGCTGGCCGGCAAAGCGATCGTGGTGTTCGCGGCGGATCACGGCGTGACGGCGGAAGGTGTTTCCGCCTACCCGCGCGAGGTGACCCCGCAGATGGTGCGGAACATGCTGGCGGGCGGCGCGGCGATCAACGTGCTGGCGCGGCATGTCGGGGCGGAGCTCACGGTCGTGGATATCGGGGTTGACGACCCGCTCGACGACGCCCCGGGCCTCTGCCGCCGCAAGATCAGGCGGGGCACGGCGAACATCGCGACCGGGCCGGCCATGAGTCTTGACGAAGCGAAGCGGGCGATGCAGGTGGGCATCGAGCAGGCGGCCGCCGCCTGCGAGCGGGGCGCGTCGCTGCTCGGGACGGGCGAGATGGGGATCGGCAACACGACGCCGGCCAGCGCGCTGTTTGCCGCACGGCTCCCCTGCCCGGTCGAGGCTGTCACGGGCCGCGGGACGGGCCTTGACGACGCGCGGCTGGCGCACAAGGTGGCGGTGATCGAGCGGGCACTGGCGGCGAACCGCGCCGCGCTGGGCGACCCGCTTGCCGCCCTCGCCGCGCTGGGCGGGCTGGAGATTGCCGGTATCTGCGGGCTGGTGCTCGGCGCCGCGGCGCGGCGCGTGCCCATCGTCGTCGATGGGTTCATCTCCTGCGCGGGCGCGTTCGCCGCCTGCCAGATCTGCGAGCCGGCAAGAGATTACCTGTTCTTCAGCCACCGCTCTGCCGAAGCCGGGCATAAGGTCTTCTTCGAACGGGTCGGCGTGCGTCCGCTGCTGGAGCTGGACATGCGGCTTGGCGAGGGGACAGGCGCCGCGCTCGCCATCGCCATGATCGAGGGCGCTGTGCGGATCTACAACGAAATGGCCACGTTCAGCTCGGCCGGGGTGGCGGGGAAGGAGAAAGGTTGAGGGGATGTGTCAGAGGTCAGTGAGGCGCCAACCGGCGCCGGATATGACGAGGTGGAAACTTTGTTCCGCCACGGGCGGACAGGCAGTAAGCTTTGTCGATCCCGCCGCTGCGGCGGGGGTTCTCGAGTAAGTTCTCGAGCAAGTTTGCGAGCGAGTTTCGGGCGAGGTGTCAGGATACTGACACCCGACTTCGAGGAGTTCACGATGCGGGGTTTGATCACGGCGCTGAGAACGTTGACGGGGATACCGGTGCCCGGCCGGGATGCGAATCGGCTCTCCGCGGCGCTGCCCTGGTTCCCGCTGGTGGGGCTCATGGTCGGCGCCCTGCTGTACGGGGCGGGCTGGGTCGTGCAGCGGTATGTCGCGCCCGACTGGCCGGCAGCGGTCGCGCTGACGGTGGTGGTTCTGCAGGTGCTCATAACGCGCGGGCTGCACCTGGACGGCGTGGCGGACTGGGCGGACGGGTTCTGGGGCGCGCGGGACCGGGCAAAGGTTCTGGCGATCATGAAGGATCCGCGGATCGGCTCGTTCGGCATGGCGGCGGCCAGTCTGACGCTGCTGGCGAAGTGGACGGCTTTCGCGCGGCTGGCCGCGCTGGGCATGCTGGCGTGGGTGATAGCCGCCTGTGTGGTGTCGAGGACCGTGCTGGTCGCGCTGGCGGCCAGGCTGCCCTACGCGCGGGTCGAGCACGGGACGGCCGGTTCGTTCGTGGAGGGGGCGCGCGTGTGGCACTACCTCATCGCGTCCGGCTCGGCGCTCGTGCTGCTGACGGCCGGGTTCGGCCCGGCGGGCGGCGTGGCGCTGGGGGTCGGCTGGCTGGCGGCCTGCGTGTTCGGGCTGTGGTGCCGGCGGCGGGTGGGCGGCATCACGGGCGACCTGCTCGGGGCCGCGAACGAGCTGGTCGAGCTGCTGATCCTGTTCGCGGCGGCCGTGCTGGGCAGCGCCCACATCATGACCTGAAACTTGGCGAGTTTGCGGGGAAAGGCTGGGTGTGGGGAGGGGGTTGTTCTGCGAGATAAAACGAACCGGGAATGAACGTCGGACATCGAACATCCAACATCGAACGTCGAAATCAGAGGCTCTCCCGGGTTCGGGGAAATCTGCACCGCACCGAGAGGCCCGTTCGACGTTCGATGTTCAGTGTTCGATGTTCGATGTTCGGTCTGAACCCAGTGG
>JAFGHX010000297.1 GCA_016929905.1 Kiritimatiellia bacterium | reverse complement strand
GTGCGAGGCGGCGCATACCTGGGCGGTATGTGCCGCCTCGCGCAACGGGGCTCCGGCACCCATGCCGCCGCATCCGCAGCGGACGGCCGGTGCCGTCACAAACCAGGGCGGTGTGCTCCTTCTTCGCGTAATATAAAGCCACACACATGACCTTCTCGGGACGGCCAGCTGCTTGAAACAAAGCCTGGACATCCGGGTTCCTACGCCTGAAAATACTCCTCATGAGTGCCTCCTATGACACAGGCCCAGCGCCCCGTGCACTGGAACAACCTGATGTCTCTGCACTCAGTGTATGCCATGTGCGCTCCGCGCACAGTGGCTCTTTTTGCCTGAGCTTGTCAGGGAGGCACCCTCTTCGAAATGAATGCGCTCCCCTGCTTGAGACCGGAACGGGCAGCCAGCCAGTTGGGAAACTGGCTGCCCGTTCCGCCCATCAGCCACGGGAACAAACGGTACCAGGCGACGCGGTAGACCGCGCGCCTGAGGCAGCACGTTGTGCGAGAGAAGAGAATGTCCAACGACAAACCCAGCGCGGACGAACTGAGTCGCGCCAGCGGGGTTCTCTACAGTCTGGCCAAGCAGGGCACTCATCGCCGCGCGGTCTCAGAGATCCTCGCCGAGCGTGGTCTGGAAGAAGAGTCCATTTCTGGACTGTTCGAACGGTATACCCGTAACGAACGCCGCGCGTGCACCCACGCAATCACGTCTGGAGTCGCCCTCTTGGTCTTGTCTATCGGTTTGACAGTGGTTACCCTCTCGTCTCTTGTCGAGACTCGATTTGCCCGATTCTGGCCGTGGGGCTTTCTAGTGGGCGCGTGGCTGCTGGGATCCGGACTCAGACGTCGGGCGAAACTCAGGAAATTCAATCGCACCTAGAATGACACGCACAACCATGCACTCCACCATATTTGCGCGTCGCCGCGCAAAATGGTGAGTGCTGATCGGTTCGTCGCCAAGCAGGAATTCTCATTATGGCGTTGCGCCCGTTTGCAGTGTCGAAGATCCGCCTGTGGTGGAAGCCCCGTGAGGGGCGTTCCCGGGGCAAGAGGCGTGTACGGACAGCCCTTGCGGGCTTGACTACGAACGGATTTCACGGGGGCGCCGCCATAATGAAAATTGCTGTTGGCCAAGATTCAAGGATTGATGTTCTGCACAGAATACTGTACACTTCTGTACATAGTGGAGGTGCAGGATGAAGACGGTGACGTTGACGGAATTCCGCAGCCATGCCTCCGGCATGTTGACGGAAGTTGAACACGGCGAGACGCTGCTTGTCCTTCGACACGGACACCCGATCGCCGAGGTCTGTCCGGTGGCGAGTGCGAAGCACTCACAACCATCATGGAAGAGACCTGCCCTGCGTTTGTCAGCGAAGGGCGCGGAGCTTTCTTCTGCGATTCTGGAGGAGCGAAGGCGTGAAGGCGTATTTTGACTCCTCTTCCTTCGCGAAGCGTTTCATCAACGAGGCGGGAAGCGACACGGTCGAGGCAACCTGCGCGGAGGCCACGGAGCTTGGCCTGAGCGTGTTGTGCGTACCGCAGATCGTGTCGGCGCTGAACCGCCGGCGGCGGGAACGCACGCTCACGCGAGCTCAGTACAACTCCGCCAAGGGGCGCCTGCTCGAGGATGTGCGCGATGCAGACATCATCAACCTGACCACGTCCGTGGTTGGATCATCCATCAGCGTCCTGGAGAGGAGCCCTGCACGTGCGCTGGACGCGTTGCACGTCGGCTGCGCACTCGAATGGGCAGCAGACCTGTTTGTTTCATCCGACAAGAGGCAACTCGACGCGGCAAAGCGTGCGGGATTGCACACCCGAAAGGTGTAGATAGCCCACGTCAAACTGGACCCGACTCCGGGCAGGCCGCGCCGCGGCCTGCCCGGAGCGCGTCAGTTCAGCGTTCGGCGCCTCAAGAAACGACTTGACGAGCCGCGCTATCGTACGTACAGTGTACATATGAGCGACATCCATTTTGAATGGGACGAGCGGAAGAACCGGGAGAACAAGCGGAGGCACAACGTCTCCTTCGAGGAGGCCCAGACGGTCTTCCTCGACGAGAACGCCGTTCGCTTCTTCGATCCGGATCACTCAGATGACGAGGATCGGTTTCTGATGCTGGGAATGAGTTTCACGCTTCGGGTCCTCGTCGTGTGTCATTGTTACCGGGTTGACGATTCGGTAATCCGAATCATTTCAGCCCGAAAAGCCAACAAACGGGAACGGGCGGACTACTGGAGCTGAATCATGAGAAAGCATTACGATTTTGGGAATATGAAGGGACAGAAGAATCCCTACGTCAAGCAGTTGAAGCGACCGGTCACGATGCGCTTGGACAAATCCACGATCGCCTACTTCAAGTCGCTGGCGACTGAGCTTGGCATGCCCTATCAGAGCCTCATTAATCTCTACCTGAGGGACTGCGCCCTGCGTCACAAGAAATTGCAGATCAAGTGGGCGTCATGATCGGGCCGAACATCCGGCTGCATCGCGACTCCGGTATGGCGCGCGGACGCACCAACGGGAGCGCATGAACCGCGATCGTTCGGCGTGACGCGCAAATGAGACTACCCAAATTCTGGAAGGACACAGGAAGATACAACGACCCGCTGGTCACGCTGACTCTCGTCGGCGCGATGGGTCTGGGCGTCTTCGCTTCCGGCCATTTCGCCGTGCCGTGACGGGCGCGGATCCTTCTGTTCCTCCTTGGCTTCCTGAGCGTCCTCGTACCGGGTTTCGGCCGGATGTAGATTCTCTGCACCCATTTTGCCGAGGATTGAATCGCGAGACAGCGGCTGCGCGGCTCAGGCGCCCGTTACGCCCCTCGAAGAGGGCCGCGGGCGTTGCCGCCGGCGGGGGCGGCCGGTTTCGCCGGCGGCCTGCCGCCTGGCCCAGGTTCTGGGCGCGGCGCCCAGGATGTCCTTGAAGCTGCGCACGAAACACGGCACGCTCGAGAACCCGTTGTCCCACGCGATCGTCTCGACCGTCTTCTCGTCCCGCATCAGTTCGAGGCACGCCATGGCGACCCGGAATTCGGTCAGATGCTGATGCGGCGCTTTGCCCATGGCCTGCCTGAAGACCGAGTGGAAGCGCGGCTTGCTCATGTGGCACAACGCCGCCAATGTGCTGACGGAGAGATTCCCGGCATAGTTCGCCTGGACGTATTCGAGCGCCGGGCGCACGCGTTCGAGCAAGTCCGCGCGGAAGGCGGGCCCGTGCGCCGGCGCTCCCCCCGCCACCCGGCTCAATTCGACGAGCAGGGCCCGGCAATAGGCGCGAATCGCCTGTTCGTAATGCGTGTCGCGCCGCTCATTCTCCTGCAGGATCTTCGCCGCGAGCCGCTCGATTTCCGGGTGCCGCGCCGGAGACAGCAGGTTGGGGAACCCGGGCGCGGAGAAGAAGGTCGTATCGTACAGCGCCTCATCGCTGCCGGGCGCGCCGAGCAGACTGGCCGGGTCCGTCAGGAAGATCGACCACAGACTCCGTGTGCCTTTGCGGCTCAGCGTGCTGTGCGGGCTCAAGGGCGGGACGACGGACACATAGCGCGGGCCGAACGGGAAGACCCGGTCGCCGACCAGCAGAACGCCTTCCCCCTCGTGGCAGTAGCCGATCTCCAATCCGTTGTGACGCCCGATCACGTTGCGGCGGGTGCGCACTCCGTCGTCTACGGAGCGGCGCATCCAGAAGTGCACCGGGAACTCGGGCGGCAAAGCGTGGCGCGCGAAATTCACGGCTTGGGCCTGCCGGGAACGTCTCCGATCGCTTTTCCCTGTTTCCGGCACGCGAATGCCTCCCTCGGCCAGCCCCGCCTCATTTGCGGGTGGGGCCAGTCTATCCTGCCGGGCGGTTCCTGACCAGACAGTATCGGCACAGGAGGCGGTAGAGGATGGTCACGGCAGCCCGACGCAGTCCCAGAATCGCGAGTGCCACCTGCGCCATATCGGCCTCTGCCTTTGCCGCAGGGGGCCCTGACGGGCCGCTTCACTCGAACCGCACCTTGAGCACGTCCTCCTCCCGCCCGGTCGCGGTGAGGATCGGGCCGTAGAGGGAAGGCCGGCGGGTCCGGATCCAACCTCGGCCCGTGTTGCGCTCAAAGAGAGCCGGGTCGAGATCGGCGACGACCATGTCGTCGTCCGCCCGGCCGGTTTCGGCCAGGATCCGCCCGAACGGGTCGATAATCATCGCGTTGCCCGTCCGAATCTCGTCGTCGTCGAGGCCGATGCCGTTGCTGAAGACGAGGAACATGCCGTTGTCGTGCGCGCGGCTTGGCAGCCAGGGCATAAGCCAGCCGCGCCCTTTTGGGCCGCGCAGTTCCGCCTCGATCGCCGCGGGGTCTTCCGCCCGGCGGTCCCACAGCGCGCGGCCGACGCGCCGCACAGCCTACTCGGTCCGGCAGTCCGCCTTCGGCTGGTCGGGGGGCGCACACGTGGCGCCGGCTCTCAAGGCCGGAGCAATCTGCTCAGCGTCGCGGGGGCCGCCCTTCCGCCGCTACCCGGCTTGTATTCGTAGGCCCCCGCATCACAGCCGGCTCCTTGAGGCCGCGTCACGCCGTCAAAGTCCTCTGTGACCTCGGGAAGCGCGACTCCCGCGTCGATGGCGGGCGATTTCGCCTGCAGGTGGTAGTCACCCGCGGCGGCGTCGACGAACAGCGGGTCGTCCGTCACGTTGTTGTTCAACGCGGTGCCGGCGGGCAACACATTCTTGGCGGTGCTGCAGAAGATGTTGTTGACGATAACGTTCTTCGCGCTCTTGCTGAGAATGGTCGTCTTCCGGTTCTGGTGGAATGTATTGTTGACGATCTTGTTTTCACCGGTCAGGTACATCGCGTTGTAGTTGTTGAACAGGAGGTTGTTGCGAATGACGTTCCCGCTGCCGGGGCTCAGATAGAACGCGGTCCCGTTGCGCCGGAGCCCGCGGTTCGACCCATGGATCCAGGCTGAGCAGAGGCCGTTGTTAAAGATCAGGTTGTTCTCGATGATCGAGTCGTTCGTGGGGTTCGGCCTGCCCCGGGAGTTGCCGTAGAGGTGGAAGCCGTAGTTGCAGTCGTGCACAATGTTTCCGCGCCAGACGTTGTGCTCCCCCTTCACATACCACGCGTAGCCGGAAAACGGGCGGCCGAGGTCATAGACGTGGTTGTTCAGCCATTGGCAATGGTAGACGTCGCCCGTTGACCAGCCCATGCGCGCAAAGCGATGCACATCGAGATTGCGGAAGATGACATGATGGGACCGATGCCCCGCCTCCATGCGAATGGCCATGCCGGGGCCGGTGAGTTCTTTCTTGGCCCGTGCCAGCATCGCATTGGCGTCTGCCTGGTCGTTCAACTCGACGGCGCGCAGTTCGTCAAGCTTGGGGTCGCTGTTGGTGATCTCGAGCCCGTCAAGAACGAGGTAGGCCGACAGGCCGCTCAGCATGATGACGTAGCCGCTCTGCCCCTTGGACGGCGTGATGAACCCGTCCAAGGTCGCCTTCTCGCCGTCAGCGGCGCGAATGGTGATGGGTGCGCCGGGCGCGCCCTGCAGGTTGCGCGTCCTGAACCCTGCGTACCGGCCGCCGCGCACGATGACGGTATCCCCCGCTCTGACGCTGTCCACCGCTTTCTGCAACGTCCGGAACGGCGCCTCCTGCGTGCCGGGGTTGGTGTCCGCGCCGTCGGTCGCGGCGTAGTACGTGGCGGGTGCCGGGCGTTCGGCCTCGGTCGCGCCCGGCGTTTCGGCCGCGGCGGCCTGTTCCTCGGCGAAGCACGCGCCCCGCGCGGCCATCAGGCCGAGCAGAATCCCCACACTCATCCTCAGCGACGTTGCCGTCTTCATGATACAACTCCTTTCCAGAAGGCACTCAGGCACTCAAACACTCTGACAGAAGGGCATGCGGCGGTCCAGGCTGCCGCACGGCCTTCTCACTTCGCCGCTCTGAACTCATACGCGCCCATATCGGGCCCTCGCCCCTGCGGACGCGCGATCCCGTCCTTGTCGACGGCGATCTCCGCCACCGCGGCGCCTCTGTCGATGGCGGGGCTGTCCGGCTGCAGACGGGCGTCGACCGCGCCGGCGAGCCGCGGATTCTCGCAACGGGAGTTCTTGCCGCCGCCGCTCGCCCGCTGGAACTCGGCGAAACTCGCATACGTGGCGCCGGCCGCCTGCCACCGAGGCGCCCCGGCGGTGCTGAAGTAGAGGTTGTGGTCCAGCCTCTGCGGCATGGCGTTGACCGGCCACTCGAAGAACGACCCGCTATCCACGAGAATATTGTTCTGGATCCAGTTCGCGGTGCTCTTCGGCGCGAATGTGATCGCGGGCGGGCACCCCACGAACGTGTTGTTGAAGATGCGGTTGTTGGCCTCCTTCAGAACCATCGCCGGCCGCCTGCCCTCGCCATAGAACACGTTATTGTACACCCAGTTGTTGTTGCGCGCCCAGAGCACCACGTCCGGCGCGTACCGGTCGCGCGCGGCACGCGTGGTGAACGGCGCAGGGCGCCGGAAGACGTTGCCGTAAATCTCGCCGCCTGGCCCCGGGGCACCCGGATCGCCGTACTGGCGGATCGCGTTGCCGGAAATCTCTTCGAAGACGTTGTTCCGGATGGTCACGCCGATCCAGTCGCCCCGCAGGGCGCAGGTCCGCTCGGTGGCCCCGATCTTGACGAACCGGCAGTTCTCGACCAGACAAGGCGCGGGCATCGATATGCCGTGACTGGCGAGAGAGCGGAAGGTGCAGTTGCGGAACGTGATGTCCGCAGACGGTGTGTTCTCTTTGATCCCCACGAACCCGTATTCGAACGTCAACCCGTCCAGAACCACATGCCTGGCCTTGTCCAGGATCGCCACGTGCGCGGGCGCGATGCGCATCGCCGAGTTCTTCGGATCGGACCCGTCGGCGAGCCAGACGTACAGCGCGCTGTCCGACCTGAAGAAGGAGTTGGGGTACAGATCCTCGACTTTGTGGATCGCATCGCCCTGGTTGTGCTGGCTGGCCAGCGGCATGCCATTCTGGAACACGGCCACCGGCCGCTTCTCGAACGTGTGCTTGTAGACGGCGCCCTTGACGTGCGTCCAGCCGTCGGGGTCAAGCAAGGTGGAGCAGGTAATCCGCACCTCGCCGTCGCCGTACGCCTTGAATACCGCCGGCTTCTCCGCGGTTCCGTGCGTGTGGATCTTCCAGAACGACGGATGAGCGTACGTGCCCGCCTTGATGAACAAGGTGTCGCCCGCCTCGGGCCGCCGCGACTCCGTCGAGGCATACGGCAGCGTCCGCCAGGGCTTGTCTTCGGTACCCGGGTTGGAGTCGTCCCCGTCCGGCGCGACGAACGTGACCCGCCCGCCGGCCGGCTCCGCGGTTGCCGGCGCGCGCCCAGCTGCCGGTGCGGCCGCTGCGACCTCACGCTGCGGCGTCCCGATGGTGTGGTCGCCCTTGATCGAAGCGCCTGCGGCGGCCGCCAGCCCGCCGCCGGCGCCGCACGCGCATCCGGCCACCAGACCACCGATCACGATCGCCAGCGCCGCCATTTCCCGGCCTTTCATCGCGCCCTCCTTTCGAGAGCCTGTCCTCACTTCGCAGACGTGAACTCGTATGCGCCGAGGTCTGCGGCTCCGCCCTGCGGGCGGGGAATACCATCCTTGTCGACCGTGACCTCCGCTAGTGCGATACCGGCGTCGATCGCCGGGCTGCCGGCCTTCAGTCTGAAATCGCCCGCCCCCTGATCGACGAACATGGCATCGGCGGTCGACAGGTTGTCGGCCACGACCGCGTCCTGGTTGATGGGCTTGCCGCCTCTGCTATCGTTCAGCCCCCTGACCCGGCTTCCGCCGGCCAGGATGTTGTTCCTGATCTCCGCACTCGCGGTTCCGTTGACGCTGACCGGCGCCCCCTTGCCGACAACGGTATTGTTGTAGAATTTGGTGGCCGTCCCGCGGATGGTGACGCTGTTGTCGACGAACACGTTGTTGTAGGCCGCATTGCCCACGTTGCGCGTGCCGGTCGCGAGGATGGCGCCCTTACGGTTGTCGTGCACGTAGTTTGAGCGGACGACGTTGTTGTCGATCGGCTTGCTCCCGCCGTACAGGTGCAACCCGTAAGCGCAATTGCGCGCGATTTCGCACCCTTCGATCAGGTTCCTGCACCCGGCCAGCATGAGGCCGTGATCCTCCTCCCTGTTCCTGCCGTTGTGGATGATCTTCAGGTTGATGAACTCGGAATCGTTCACGACAAGGCGAATCCCCCTGCTGCCGCCTTCCTTGACCGTCACGCCCTCGAGCCGCAGGTGGTGCGGCCACGCGCCCGCCCTGTCGCAATCGATCTGCACCATCTCGTCCCGGACTCTGCGCTTCCCGTCCAGGACGAGCCCCTTGACGGTGATGTAGGACTTGTCGCCGCAGATGAGCACGAGGTTGTCCGTCCGTACCTCCTCGGCCGGCCCGATCGTCACCACCTCGTCCCGGTAGTTTTCCACGGTCACGCGCGCCGCGGGCGTGCCCGAGGGGATTGTGTTCCGGATGACGTCGGTGTACTCACCGCCGCGGATTTCGAGCGTGTCGCCCGGCTTCAGTTGCTGGACGCCGTGCTCGATGGTCAGCCAAGGCGCTTCGAGCGTGCCCCCGTTCGCGTCCTTGCCGCCGTCGGCCAGCCCGTCGCCGCCGGGCCCGTCCACGTAGTACGTTGCGGCCCCCGCCAGGCTGCCCGCCGCCAGAAGAATGGCCGCCGCCCCCAAGATTCCGCCTTTCGCCGTCCTCATACTCATGGGTTCCTCCATCCTCCTCTCCCCGCACACGGCACGCTACCTCCGAGCCTCGGCGGGCGGAGCCATTTCCCTGCGGCCCGGCTGGAATTCGTAGGCCCCGATGTCCGGGGCCGCGCCCTGCGGGCGGGAAGCTCCGTCCTTGTCCGAGGTGACCTCCGGAATGGCAAAGCCCGTGTCGATGGCCGGGCTGCCCGCCCGAAGGTGCGCGTCGGCGGACCCAACCAGGCGCGGGTCCGCCCAACGGGAGTTTGCCTCACCGCCGGTGCCCCTCTGATACTCGGCGAAGCTCGCGTACGTCACGCCGCCCACCCGCCACAGCGGTGTGCCGCCGGTCCTGTGATAGACATTGTGGTCCAACGTCGACGGCGGCAGCCCGGCCCGCGAGTCGACGAACGCGCCGCCGTCAACGAAGATGTTGTTCCTGATCAGATTCCCGCCGCTCTTGCCGGCCAACTCGATCCCGCTCCGACACCCGACGAACGTGTTGTTCAAGATCCGGTTGCCGGACGTCTTGACGCTGAGGGCTGCCCGCTTGCCCTCGCCGTAGAACACGTTGTTGTATACCCAGTTGTGATCCCGGGACCAGAGGATGAACTCCACGTAGTACGGCTTGCGCGGGCCGGCGTCCTTGAAGTGCGGGTCGACGAACGGGCGCGGGCCGCGGAAGACGTTCCCGTAGAACCAGCCGCCGGTCTCACGGTCGTCGAGCCTGCCGTACTGGTGGATGGCAGCTCCCGCGATCCCCTCGAACACGTTGTAGCGCACGACCATCCGCTCCCCCTTGCCGTACAGCGCGTGCTCCAGCCGCGTCGGCCCGATGTTCCGAAAGAGGCAGTGCTCGATCAGGCAGTCGGCGGGGATCGGTTGGACCCCCTGGCTGGCGATCGACCGAATGGTGCAGTTCCGGATGGTGACGTGCTCACATTCCTCGTTGGCTTTGAACCCGTTGAACCCGTACGCCACGGTCAGGCCGTCGAAGATCGTGTAGTCGCAACCTGCGAGGAGGAGCACGTGATTGGACCCCGCGCGGATCTCGGCGTCTTTCGGATGGGATCCGTCCGATAGCCATACGTACAGGTGGCCTTCCTTGATGAGCGCAGAACCGGGCAACATCCTGTCGACGGAGTTGATGGGATGAAACTTGCATGAAAGGACCAGGGGAAGCTCGTTCTGGAACACGCACTTCACCTTGGCGTTGCGCGGCAACGCGGCGGCGTAGATCGCGCCCTCGACCGGCTTCCAGCGGTCGGCGGCAAGAAGCGCCGAGGGGCTGATCACCACCTCCCCGTCACCGTAGGCGGCGAAGGTGATCGGCGCTTGACTCGTTCCGGCCCTCTTGAACGTCACCATGGGCTCGAGATAGGTCCCCGCCCTGATGCGCACCGTGTCGCCGGGCTGCACGGCCCCGGCAGCCTTCCTCAGCGTCCCCCACGGCTGCGCCTCCGTTCCCGGGTTGGCATCGCTGCCGCCGGGCGCGACGAAGTACGTGCCTGCCGGCGCCGGGGTCGGCTGCCCGGCACCGGTCTCGGCCGCGCACGCGGTCGCGAGGCCGATCAGAATCGCCATGCTCGCTATGGACAGGTTCAGACCGTTCACGCAACGGCTCCTTTCCGGCAGGCAGCGTCATGCGGCCGCGCTCTGGCATGGGAGAGATGCGGCACCTTGCACGGTTGGACTTATCACTGGCAGAGTAGCGAACACAGGCGCTGAGCCCAATTGTCAAAGATATCGAAGATCTCCGAAAAACGATCAGGGCTGGAACCGGCGCACGCGAGCATGTCGCATTCCCGATCTGGTTGCCCTTGCCCGCCGATCCGTTACGAAAGCCGGCATGACGGCGCTTTGCCCGGCATCCTGTTTGCTCCTGATCGTGCTCCCCGTGTTCGCCGCGGCGGCCCGTTTTTGGACCGCGGCACACCTGCGCACACAGCGGGTCTGGACGCGCCGTTCAAAAATCCCTGGGCCGGTGCAGGATCAGCAGCAAGGGCCTCTTGTCGGCGGGATCCGACTGGCGGGCGATTCCGTTGTTGTCCAGGATGACATAGACGAAGCGTTCGTCCGCGCACAGGCCTTCCGCCTTGCCGAACCGCATGTTCCTGTAACGCAGATCCTCGCGCGTCTCGATGTGCTCATAGGACCAGCCCGGCCCTTCACCCCAGCCGGTTTCGGTTCGCGCCAGTCGGCAAACCAGGCCAGCATTCCTCTGAAGCGCATAGACACGGCCCGCATACGCGCATAGCCCGGTCCAGTCGGCTGATCGGCCCTTCGGGATGCGGAACGAGGAGGTCGGATGTCCCCATGCGCCGACGAGCACGGGCTCGCGGGCCAGGTCGAGTTCGAGCAATCCCCGCTCCTGCCGTTCGGCACAGAGCAGGACACGGTCAGGGCCGAGCCACACAATCCCCTCGAGCCCTGCATTGTTCGCCTGGAACAGGCCCTGCCCCTTGCCGAACGGCCGGAGGTCGGGTGTGACCCAGGCCGTGTTCGTGCCGTCGGGGCTGACGCGCAATACGCGGGCATGCCGCTCGCTCGCCAGGTACAGCGTGCCGTCCGGCGCGGCGGTGATGCCTTCGAAATCGCACTTCCCGGTTGGCGTCCCGGCGGCGGGTCGGAACGTCACGTGGGGCTCGAGCACGGCGACCTCATTCGAGACGACGATGCGAAAGACGGTGTCGTCGTGCTTATCGGACACCGCCAGCAGCACGTCGCCGTGCATCGTGAGGCCGGACGGTTCCGAATTGGGCGGGCCATCCACCGGCAGCGCGCGGTCCAGCTGCAGGGGTGCCGCGTCGGCGCCGAACCCCGCCGCCGGCGCCGCCAGCCACAGGAGCACGAACAGCGCCCCGGTGACGAAACCCGCGGGCGCCTGACGCGAGGGGCGCACCCGCCGTGAACAGGATACCTTCATGCCAGCCTCTTCTCGTAGAGGATCAGCTCGAACAAACCGTGCGTCGACCGGCCGGTTGGGACGAAGCCATTCTTCTCATAGAACCGTTGCGCGCCGGCCTGCCGGGTCGTCGTGTCCAGGCGCAGTACGCGGTAGCCCAACGCCTTCGCGCGCTTCTCCAGTTCGGCCAGGATCGCGCACCCGATCCCCTGCCGCTGGCACGACGGGTCGACGCGTATGCGCTTGATTTCGGCGTGGGTCGCGTCCCTGTGCCGCAGCGCGCCCATCCCGACGACGGCCCCGTCCTGCACGGCAACCAGAAACTCGCCCGTCCCGTTGAGGTAGACCGACTCGACGGCGTGCAGGTCGGCGTCCCACGCGCCGTTGCCGGCGTGCGCGCCCACGGCGTTCAGCGCCACATTGTGCAGGTGCCACACCGCGTCGTGATCGGCCGGCTCATAGCGACGGATTTCGAACGAGACGCCCCCCGCGCGGATGTCGATCCAGAAGTGCAACTCCGCCCCAGCGCCCGCTCGGGCGTCTTCCGGCTCGAGCACGCCGCCGTTCTTCTGTATGATCCGTCTGGATCCGCAGTTCGCCGCATGGCACGTCAACAGCGCACGCGGGATTCCCAGGGCGGCCGCCCGCTGCAGCGTGAGCGCCAGAATGCGCGTGCCGTACCCTTTCCGGCGTTCCCGCGGCCGGATCCAGTAGCCGATATGCCCCCCGTGTTCGAGGAGACCGGGGGTGAGCCGATGGCGCAACCGACTCACGCCGAGCGGGCGTTCGCCGGCCGCGAGCAGCCAAAAGGTGTTCATCGGGACGTAGCCGTCCGGCAGATTCCGGCCCTTCGCCATGTCCGTGAGCTTCGCGACATATTCGGCGAAGGTCTCGCGCGTCAGACCTTCGGTGTCGCCGGCGAACCCGCCGTCCTTCTTGCCCATCTCCAGCAGCATCGGCCATACGGTGTCGCGCAGGCCCACGTCGGCTTCGACCAAAGCCACGTCATCACGCCCGGTGTTTGCATTCATCGTCGTCTTGCCGGTTCTGCGAATCGATCCGCCACCCGCCATCCTCGCGCGCCCCGCATGGAACCACAGTCGCGCAGGCATTCCTGCCTGCGCACCTCGCGCGCCACTGTGGTCGGAACCGCCCTTGCCTCCGACATCCACACGCAGGCAGAGGAATGCCTGCGCTACTTGCGCCGCATCGCGCGGCCCGCTTCGGCAACCAGCCAGTCGAACAGTTTCTGGAAAAGCGGGTACTCCCGGCTGCTCGCTTCCGGGTGGCACTGCACCGCGAGCACAGGCCGCCCGTCGTCGGCCTCGACGCCCTCGATCACGCCATCGCGCGCGCGCGCGTTGACGCGGAGCCCTTTTCCGAGCGCCTTTACGGCCTGGTGATGCCAGCTGTTGACCGCCGTGCGGGTCGCGCCCAGGATCCGGGCAAGCAGGGAGCCGGGCTCGATATCGACCGTGTGCGACAGGACCGGATGGCGCTCGTGCGTGTCGTGTTGCACGGCGCCGGACACCTCCGACGCCACGTCCTGAACCAGCGTGCCGCCGAGCGCCACATTCAAGGCCTGGATGCCGCGGCAGATCCCGAGTATGGGCAGGCCCCGGTCCAACGCGATCCCGATCAGCGCCAGCTCCGCGGCATCACGAACGGGATCCTGGTACCGCGTCCTCGGATGCGGCTCCTCGCCGTAGCGCAGCGACACGATGTCGCCCCCTCCGCTCAGCAGCAGGGCGTCCACCGCGGGCATGACCGAGGCGAGCACCTCCCCCTCGCCGGTCCAGGGCAACAGCAACGGTGCGCCGCCGGAGCGTTCGACCGCTTGCGGATATGCCGCGCTGCACGCGACGAGCGAGGTCTGCAGTTCGTCCGGCAACGGCCGGCGATTGTAGCGTCCTGTCGTAATCCCGACGATCGGCTTGCTCACAAAGGTCCCTCCGCCTTTCTGTTCCGCCCGGCACCAACCCGCGCCGCGCGTGGACAGGCGCAGAACGCCGCCGTTCCCGCCCGAAGCAGCATCATGATACACGGGAGGGGTGAAAAGTCAGCCCATTTCGCCCCTTGCCCGGAAAAACGCCTTCCCCCGGCACGCCGGGGCTTGACAGCCCGCGCCCGAAACGGCTAGACTGGGCTTATCGTGTAGTTACACGTCAAGGCACTCTGAGGAAGGAGCGGCACGGTGAAAGCACGGAACAGGACGATCCCCTATTCGAAACGGGAACTGTTTGAGGCACCCGCGGTCCGAAGGTTCAGCGGCAGGCAGTTGGACGAAATCGCGTTCCCGATCGGCGGCATTGGAACGGGCTGCATCAGCCTGGGCGGCTGGGGCCAATTGCGGGACTGGGAAATCTTCAACAGGCCGAACAAGGGCTACAACCCGAACGTGTGCTTCTTCGCGCTCCACGCGCGGGAAGCCGGCCGCCGGCCGGAGGCCAGACTGCTGCGGGGGCGGCCGCAGGGCAGCTACGTCGGAGATGGGCACGGCCGGTTCGATTGGGCAGCGGGATTCCCGCCGATGCGAACGTGTACCTTCACCGGCCGTTTCCCGTTCGCCGAACTCAGTCTCCGTGATCCACGGGTGCCGCTGAGCGTGTGTCTCGAGGCGTTCAACCCGTTCATTCCGCTGGACGACAGGAACAGCAGCATCCCGATCGCGATCTTCCTGTTCCACCTGCGCAACACCGCCAAACGCCCGGTCACGGCCCGTCTGTTCGCCGGACTGGAGAACATCGCGGGACACCCGGACATGCGGGGCGGAAGCAATCGAACCCGGCGCACGGGCGGCGTGGGGGGGGTCATGCTCGAGAATCGGAGCCACGCGCCGGATTCCCCGCGCCACAGCACACTGGCGCTGGTCTCGCCGCACAGGGATCAGGCCGCAACAGCCGGCGCCGTGGTCGGCACGGGACACGGCGAGAAGTGGGCCTTTTGGCGGTCGTTTGAGAGGACCGGACTGCCTCCGTGTCGCGTTCAGGAGGCAAAGAACGGGGAGAAGAACCGCGCGGTGGGGGGACTGACGCTGAAGACGCGCATTCAGCCGGGCGCCACGGCGACCTTGCCGGTGTTCATCGCATGGCACAGCCCCGTTTCGGACGCGGGCTCGGCATGGCGCGCCGACACAGACGCGCAAGGCTGGAAGACCTATGTGGCCGCCTGTTTCAAGGATGCATGGGATGTGGCGGCACACACCGCCAGACACTTGCCCGAACTGGAGGCCAAGACGCGACTGTTCGCCAAGCGGCTCTACACCAGTTCGCTGCCCGGCGTCGCGGTCGAGGCGGCCGGCTCGCAGATTTCCATCCTCAAGTCCACCACCTGTCTGCGCTTCGAAGACGGCGGGTTCTGGGGCTGGGAAGGCGTGAGCAACAAGGCCGGCTGCTGCGCCGGCACCTGCACGCACGTCTGGAACTACGCACAGGCGCTGCCCTACCTCTTCCCGGCGCTCGCCCGCTCGGTCCGCGACCAGCAGTACGATCTCAACATGGACGAAAACGGACGCATGTGCTTCCGCCAGCCGCTGCCGCCCGGCTCGAAAGGCAACCCCGAGGACTTCTATGCCGCGGCAGACGGACAGCTCGGCGGCGTGATGCGGGTCTATCGCGAATGGCTGATCAGCGGCAATGAAGCCTGGCTGCAAAAGACCTGGCCGAAATGCAAGAAGGCGCTGGAATACGCGTGGTTGTATTGGGATGCCGACAAGGACGGCGTGATGGAAGGCGTGCAGCACAACACGTTCGACAACGAGTTCTGGGGTCCGAACACCATGCTCAGTTCTGTCTATCTCGGCGCGCTGCGCGCGGGCGAAGAGATGGCTCGCCATCTCGGCGATGAGCGGTCCGCCGACGTGTATCGCCGGATTTTCGAATCCGGGAGGGCGTGGATGGACCGGAATCTCTTCAACGGCAAGTGGTATCGGCAGATCATCAATCCGAACGCCAACGCGCACACGGACCGCAAGAGCAACCATCTCGTCGAAGGGGAGAAGATCCCGCGCTGGCAATACGGGGAGGGCTGCCTCTCCGACCAGCTCATCGGCCAGTGGTACGCGGAGATGCTGCAGCTCGGCTATCTGTACGAACCCGCGCATGTGCGCCGGACGCTTCGGAGCATCTTCCGGCACAACTGGCGCGCGGATCTGGACGATCATGCCACGCTGCTGCGCTCCTACGCGTTCGCGGGCGAGGCGGGTCTGATCGTCTGCACCTGGCCCGACGGCGGCGAACCGCCCTATCCGTTCTGGTTCTCCAGCGAGGTATGGTGCGGCTGCGAGTACCAGGTGGCAAGCCACCTGATCTACGAGGGCTTTCTCGAAGAGGGGCTGGCCATCGTGAAGGGCTGCCGCGACCGGCACGACGGGACACGGCGCAACCCGTGGGACGAATTCGAGTGCGGCCACCACTACTCGCGGTCCATGGCGAGTTGGGCGCTGCTGCTGGCGCTGGCCGGGTTCGAATACAACGCCCATGAGGCCCGGATCGGGTTCGCGCCGCGGGTCTCGCAGAAGGACTTCCATGTCTTCTTCTGCGCCGAAGCCGCGTGGGGGGTGTTCCGCCAAAACGCCGCGGGAGCCGTGTTCAAAGCCGAGATCCAAGTCGATCACGGCGCGCTGCCCGTGAAGCAGCTCGTGCTGGCCCCGCCGGCCAAAGACACCAAGCGTGCGGAGGCCCGATCGGGCGGCCGCAAGATCCCGTGCCGCCTCAAACGCACCGGCAAAGGTGTGGCGGTGGCGTTCGATGGAAGCGTGACCATCGGGGCCGGAAAGACGCTGAAGGTGACGTTGCGGTAGTACAGTGGCGCAGGCATTCCCCTGGCGCGACGAAGCCCGCAGGGCGAAGGCGGCGGCCTGCCCACAAAACAGTTGCCGCCACCCCGTGCATGTGGGATCATGGCGCATCCGGCAATCGGCAATAGACAATCGGCAATAGACAATCCCCATGATCTCATCACTGGAACTGGCCCGGATCTGCGGCGTCTCGCAGGGGACGGTGGACCGCGCCCTGCACGGCAGGGCGGGGATCAATCCGAAGACGAAAGAGAAGATCCTGCGGGTCGCCAACCGCTACGGGTACCGCCCCCACCCCGCGACCATGGAACTGCTCAGCGGCAGGAGCCGGACGATCGTCGCGCTTGTCCAGACGCTGAACAGCATCTTCTTCATGGACCTGCTCAATGCGATCCGAGCCGGTCTGGCGACAGAGGGTTACCGCTTCCTCCTCTGCCCGGTGTCCGACGCCGAAGAGATGCTCGAGATGCTGCGCGACTTCTCCGCACGCCGGAGCCCGGCAGCCGTGGTGATTCCGCCCGAAGACAACATCGTCATTCCCGGGCCGTTGGGCAAAAGCATCAGAGTTGTCTCCTTGCTCAGCCCATGCCGAGGCAAGGAGACGGTGTTCGTGACGGCAGCCGAGGAGCGGACCGGCCGCGATGCGGTCGCCTACCTGGCGTCGCGGGGGCACAGAACCATTCTGCACCTCACCTACACGCGCGCCGCCTACGCGGTGAAGGCGCGCGCGCGCGGGTACCGGGCCGAGATGCAGAAACGCGGGCTGAAGCCGTTCGTCCTGGCCGAGAACCGGGAGCACAAACTGTTGGAAACGGTCAAGGCGACGGGCGCCACCGCGCTGTTCTGCCACAACGACTGGCTCGCGCTGTCGGCCATGCGGATCCTGGCCCGCAGCGGCCTGCGCGTACCGCGCGACGTGTCGGTCCTGGGCGTGGACAACAGCCCCACCTTCGTGGATCTGTACGACGACATCACCACGCTGGCCTACCCGGTCGCGTGGACGGCGGAGCAGGTGCTGCGCGTGGTCCGGGGCAAGGCACCCGCCCGGCGCGCGCCCCGGTTTGAACTCGTCGAGCGGCGCACGGTACGCGACGCGTAGACGCAGAGCCTCCTGCCAGGAAATCCGGAAGCGTATCAGCGTCGAGGGCGGCAGGCAAAGGGGAAATGGCCGTGCGGCCCGGCAAACGGCTATTCCGCGCTTGACACACCACTTCACTACTTTGATAATTAAGCAATTAGTTAATTGTTTAATTATTAAAGTGTAGAAGTGTATGAAAGGAGCCGCATGAAGCTTACGAAGGAAAACATGCCTGAGACGATGTACCGGGCGTCACGCTGCTGCAGGGCGCTCGGCAATCCTACCGCCTATCTCATACTCCGGTTGCTGGACACCAGGCGCATGACGCCGAGCGAAATGAGTCAGGCCCTTCATGTCAGCCTGCCCACGATCTCCGTCACGCTGCGGCACCTCCGCAACCTCGATCTGGTCAGGTACGAGACACGAGGCATCACAAAAGAGTACTGGGTCAAGGACGCCAAGGTCCTGACCGTGCTCTCGACACTGGAAGCCTTGGTCGGGACGATGCGCGAGAAGCGTGCCTGAGCCATCCCGCCTCCCCCGCGGCGCGCGCGCCAATGGGCGAAATACGCTTGACCTGGTCTCGGCAGTCTCCTAGGCTATGGAGCCCCATTGGAGGCCCGGGCAGATGCCCTTGATCGCGGACATCTACATACGCATCATCATCGACATTACCGGGCCCATGCCCTAGGCCGACCGGCTGGGGCATGGGCGGCACCCCTCCCTGGCCTGAACACACACGGAGTCGCCGTAACGACCACGGGAGCGCAAGCGCCCCGTGGCTCTTTGCTTATGGGGAAAAGTCGAAGGCTGCAAGCTCTGGAAGGATGGCAGCATGGAAGAATGGAAGGGCAACAATTCCGCCAGCGAGAAAGGGATCGGGCTTCCGTATTCCGCCGGTCGTTCGTGCCGTTCTACCTCCCAACCCTCCACGATACCATTCCTCCACTGCTCCAACCCTCCAATCTTCCAAGCCGCGCAAGGAGAGCGTCATGTTTGAGAAAGTCAACACATCGCCCAACCTGATCGAGCAGGAACACCGGATGCTCGCGTTCTGGGATGAGGCGAAGATCTTCGACAAGCTGGTGAAGCAGAACGAGAACGGGCCGCCGTGGTCCTTCCTGGACGGCCCGATCACGGCCAACAATCCGATGGGCGTCCACCACGCCTGGGGCCGCACCTACAAAGACTCCTACCAGCGCTACCACGCGATGAAAGGGCATTCCCTGCGTTACCAGAACGGGTTCGACTGCCAGGGTTTGTGGATCGAGGTGGAGGTGGAGAAGGAGCTCGGCTTCAAGACCAAGCGCGACATCGAATCGTACGGGCTCGAGAACTTCGTGGAGAAATGCAAAGAGCGCGCCCGCAAGTATGCGGGCATTCAGACGAATCAGTCCATCCGGCTCGGCTACTGGATGCACTGGGACGATTCCTACTACACGATGTCGGACGAGAACAACTACACGATCTGGACGTTTCTGAAGAAGTGCCACGAGCGCGGGTTCATCTACAAGGGCGCCGACAGCATGCCCTGGTGCCCACGCTGCGGGACGGGCATCTCGCAGCACGAGATGCACGAAGGCTACCACGAGGTGTCCGACGTTTCGGTCTACCTGCGCCTGCCGCTTCGGGACCGGCCGAGCGAGTATCTGCTGGTCTGGACCACCACGCCCTGGACGCTGGCCGCCAATGTGGCCTGCGCGGTGAATCCGGACATCACGTACGCGAAGGTGAAGCAGGGCGATGCGGTCTACTACCTGGCCGCCGCATTGGCGGAGGTCATGAAGGAGAAAGGCTCTTTCGAACGCATGGCCGAGCTGCGCGGCCGCGAGCTGATCGGGTGGACCTATGACGGGCCGTTCGACGAGTTGCCCGCCCAGGCGGAAGCCAAGGCGCATCACCGCGTCATCGGCTGGGATCAGGTGGCCGAGAGCGAGGGGACGGGCATCGTCCACATCGCGCCGGGCTGCGGCAAGGAGGACTTCGATCTCTCCGGCCCGGAGAATCTGCCCGTGCTGGCGCCCATCGACGAGAGCGGAAACTACTTTGACGGCTATGGGCCACTGACGGGCAAGAGCGCGTCGGAAGTGGCCGACGAAGTGCTGGCCAGCCTGCGCGAGAAGGGGCTCTATTACAAGAAGGAGCGCTACGCGCACAGCTATCCGCACTGCTGGCGCTGCAACACGCCGCTGCTGTTCCGCCACGTGCACGAATGGTTCATCAACATGTCGTGGCGCGAGGAGATCAAGGAAGTCGCGAGGAGGATCCGCTGGATTCCCGACTGGGGCCTGCCCCGTGAGCTGGACTGGCTGGACAACATGCGCGACTGGATGATCTCGAAAAAGCGTTTCTGGGGGCTGGCCCTCCCGATCTGGGAATGCGCATGTGGCTGGTGGGACGTGATCGGGTCCAAGGCAGAACTGAAGGCGCGTGCCGTCGAGGGTTGGGAAACGTTCGACGGCCACTCGCCGCACCGACCGTGGATCGACGCGGTGAAGATCCCCTGCGAACGCTGCAGTCTGAAGGCCGAACGGGTCAAGGATGTGGGGAACCCCTGGCTCGACGCGGGGATCGTGCCCTACTCCACCGTCGGCTACAACTCCGACCCGGCCTACTGGAAGAAGTGGATTCCGGCCGACCTGGTGCTGGAGTGCCTTCCGGGCCAGTTTCGCAACTGGTTCTACGCGCTGCTGGCGATGTCGACGATGATGGAAAACGTGAACCCCTTCAAGACGCTTGTCGGCCACGCGCTGGTTCGTGACGAGAAGGGCGAGGAGATGCACAAGTCGAAAGGCAACGCCATCTGGTTCGACGACGCCGCGGAGAAGATGGGCGTGGACGTCATGCGCTGGCTGTTCTGCCGGCAGAACCCGACGGTGAATCTGAACTTCGGCTACACGCCGGCGAAGGAGATCGAACGTACGGTGTTCAACACCTGGTGGAATGTGTACGCGTTCTTCTGCAACTACGCGCGGCTCGACCAATTCGACCCCAAGGCCGACCCGGTCCCGTTCGCCGAGCGCACGGACATGGATCGCTGGGTGCTTTCGAACCTGAACCTGCTGCTGGCCCAGGCCGACAAGGCGATGGCGAACTTCGACGTGGCCACACTGATCCGCGCGGCAGAGGAGTTCATCGAGCGGCTCTCGAACTGGTACGTGCGGCGCAACCGGCGCCGGTTCTGGCGCGGGCGGTCCGAAGCGGACACCGACAAGCTGGCCGCCTATCAGACCCTGTACGAGGTGCTGGAGAAGCTGTGCCGGATGCTGGCGCCCATCGTGCCGTTTGCGACCGAGGCGATGTACCGGAATCTTGTCCGGGCCCACGATCCGAACGCGCCCGAGAGCGTCCACCTGTGCGCGTTCCCGGAAGCGAACGAATCCCTGATCGACCGGGATCTCTCCCGGGAGATGGACACGGCGGCCGACGTGGTCTCGCGCGTGCTGGGGCTGCGCCAGGCCCGCCAGCTGCGGGTTCGCCAGCCGCTGGCCAAAGTGACGGTGGCCTGCGACGCGCATCGGGCAAAAGCCTTGAAGCGGTTCGAGCACCACGTGTTGGACGAACTGAACGTGAAGCAGCTCGAGACGATCGACGACGCCTCGGGGCTGGTCCGCTATTCGGTCAAGCCGAACCTCGCCGTCCTGGGCCCGAAGTACGGCAAATCCCTCAAGGCCATCACGACCGCCCTCTCGACGGCGGACCCCAAGTCGATCGCGACGAAGGTGAAAGCCGACGGGCAGGTGCTGATCGAGGCGGGCGGCAGCACCTTCGAGCTTTCGGCCGAAGAGCTGCTCCTCGAGACGGGCGCCCCCGCGCATCTGGCCGTGTACGAGGGGCCCGAACTCACGATCGCGCTCGACACCACGCTGACGGACGAACTCATCGCCGAAGGGCTCGCGCGCGACCTGGTCCGTCACATCCAGATCCTGCGCAAGGAAAAGGACCTGGAGATGGACGACCGCATCCGGCTCGCCTGCGCCACGGACAACGACCGGCTCAAGGGCGCGATCGCGCAATGGGCCGACTACATCAAGGCCGAGACGCTGGCGGTGGAACTGACGGATGTGCTTTCCGGCGAGCCCGTCAAGACGATCAAGATCGGCGGGGAGCAAGTCTCGGTGGCGATTGAGAAGGCGACGTAGACCATGCCTTTGGTGAACACGAAAGACATATTCGCCAAGGCCCGCGCGGGCGGGTACGGCGTGTTCAGCGTGATCGGCGGGAATCTGGAGATGACGATCGGCCCGCTCCGCGCGGCGGAGGAGCTGCGCTCCCCGCTGATCTTCGTGTTCAATCCCGGGCTGGTGCCGGCCGTCACGATCGAGCTGGGCGTTCCGATGCTGGTGAACGCGGCGCAACGCGCCTCGGTTCCGGTTGTCGTGGCCCTGCTGGACCGGAGCGAGGGCGAGGAGGCGGCCAAGCGGGCGCTTGCGTGCGGGGCGTCCTCGATCATGTTCGACGGCTCGACGCTCGACTATGAACAGAACGTGGCGCGGACGCGACGCGTGGTCGATCTCGCGCATGCGGCGGGCGCGTGCGTCGAGGGCAAGCTGGGCAGTGTCGCCAGAGCGGGAGACGCCGCCGCGGACCCGCCGGCTGCCATGACGGATCCGAAGCTGGCAGCCGATTTCGTGGCACGAGCCGGCCCGGACTCACTGGCGATCTCGTTCGGAAACGTGTACGGCGCGTACGACCGGGACGCGGACCTGGACTTCGACCGTGTGCGGCAGATCCGGGCGGGGGTGGATGTGCCGCTTGTCATGCACGGCGGATCGGGCTTGGCGCCCGAGCAGTACAGGAAGCTGATCGATTGCGGCATCACGCGATTCTGCTACTATACGGCGATCGCCAAGGCGGCGAGCCGCGACTTGAGAGCCATGAGCGACGAGGCCGGAGACGGCGAGACCGTGTATCACGAGCACATCGAGCGCGCCATCGAGTATTTCTACAAGGAGACGAAGAAGCTGATTGGGTTGTTGGGGTGTGGGGGAAAGTAGAAGCGGCGTCCCTGGCGCGCCATAGCCCGGCGTGTCGCGCCGCAGCCTGAAGGGCGGAAGGGCGAAGGCGGCCCGCCGCTTGCCCGGACCGGAGGCCCGCCCCCTCCCGTGCGGCACACGGTGCCGCACGGGAGGACGGCTCGCGAGACGCTCGCCCTCCATTGCGGCTGGTAATCCCTGGGCATTCGGCGGCCTGCAAACTGGAGGGCGAGCGCGTTGCCCGACGAAGCAACGAGCCCGGCGACGCGAAGGCGGGTCTCGCGAGCCACGGTGGTCGTGTGAACCCGCCGACCTTTGACTTTCGACCTTTGGACCTTCGACCTCTTCGACGGGAGAACACAACAGATGAGCAAACCGACGGAATTCAAAGGCGAGACTGCGCTGATCACCGGTGCAGCGGCCGGGATCGGGAAAGCTTGCGTGCGCGCATTCCTGGCGCGCGGCGCGACGGTGGTCGGTGCGGACATCAACTCGGCCGTCAGGCGCCTTTCCCGCGACAAGCGGTTCAAGGGTGTGGTCTGCGACGTGGGAGATGAGGCGGCCATTAGCGAAGCCGTGCGGCAGACCACACGGGCATTCGGCGGCCTGGACATGCTGGTGCTCAATGCCGGGATCTTCATGGGCAGCCGCCGCCTCGACGCGATGCCGCTCGACGACTGGCGCCGGATCATGCGGATCAACGTGGAGGGCAACCTGGTCTTCCTGCGCGAGGCGTACCGGGCGCTCAAGAAAGCGCGCCCGTACGGGCGTGTCGTGATTCTAGGCTCACAGCGGGCCACGGTGATTGCGGAGGGATCGGCCGCCTATTGCACGTCTAAGGCGGCGGCAATTCAACTGGCGCGGATGGCGGCGCTGGAGTGGGCGAAGGACGGGATCCGAGTGAACGTGGTGAACCCGGGCCGCGTGTGCGACACGGCGACGTTCACCGCGGCGGTCCTGCGCGAACGCGCGGCGAAGTACGGGATGACTGTGGCGCAATACAAGCGGGACAATCTGCTGGGGGTCGAGACCTCAAGCCGGGCGGTAGCGGAGTTCATTGCGGCGCTTTGCGGGCCGGCGTTTGCGCAGACGACGGGCGCGCAGTTTCCGATCGACGGCGGGCACGAGCGGGTGATTTGAGGCGGCACGGCTGTTGCGGGTGCCCTTTTCTGCCCGCGAAAGAACGCGTCGGAGCGCAGCGGAGATCCGCCTGAGGCGGAAAAGCGGCGCGAAAGGCAGAGCGTCATGCCGGCTAATCTGCAGCAACTTTGAACTGTTTGCGCCACGGCATCGTTTGCGATGAGGGAATCTGACACGGCGCAAACAACTCAAAGTTGCTGCGTCCACGTTTCTCTCCCCGCTCTGAAAGCGAGCGTTGGGGAATCGAGGATTGGCACGAGGCCCACCGCGCCGCAGGTCATCTCACAACGCCGCCTCGTGGCAATCCTTTCGATTCCCGCAACATCTGTGCGCGAGCCAAGCGTCCCGCATCAATCCAACGCCTTTTTGGCGCCTCTTAGGAGACCTTTCGCGGGCAGGTCTCCTTCTGGGACACGCATGGCCCATGGCCACGCATGTCCTCTCCGCGCTACGCACCCTCCCTCCTATCCCCTCCTACGGCACGGCGGGGCGGGCGGCGCGGCGGATCCAGCCGATGACTTCATGCCAGGGCGAGACAGGGCGCGCGGCGGGTTGGCGGGCGCGTTCCGGGACGGGCCGGGCGGCGCCGAGCGGGCGTCGGATCGGCGAGGGCTCGAACGGATCGGCGGCATAGAGCGGCTGGTGCGGGGAGCCTCGGAACAGGCCCTCGGCCCACACGGCGGTCGAGTACTTGCAGTTGCCGGTTCGGACCAGTTCGAGTTCCCGGGTCAGGTCGACCATCCACCTGGGCGCGTCGTGGCCGGTCTTCAATTCCAGCACGACGCCCGAAAACGGATAGTCCTTACCCTGCGTGAAACTCGAGTCCATGCTCCGCCACATGCCGTCCTTGCCCCACGAGTCCCACGAGTTCGCGGGTTGGTAGAGCAGGTTGCGATCGAACGTGACCTTCGCGTAGTGATCGGCCATGCCCCAGTAGCTCTCGCGGGTGTAGCGCAGCCACACGACGGGCCGCGCCCCGATCTCGCGCGCAAGCCGCACGAACTCAAGGAAGCTGTGGACTTCGCGTTCAGACTTGAAGTTCAGCTTCACGCGCGTATTGAAGACAAGGTCTTCGCCCCACGCCTCAGCCGGGACGGCCACACGGCTCTTCACGATCACGCCTTTGATCTTTCGTTTCACTTCCAGGAAGACGGGCGCCTTGCCGTCCGTCCCGTAGGTGCGTACCCGCAGCTTGAACCGGGTGAGCGCGTCGTTCTCTTTCGCGTGGTGCAGGGCAAGATTCGAGGAATCCAATTGCAGCGTGGTGATCAGGTATTCGGGCGGCGTACCGCGCGAGTAAGGATCGGGGATGCAGAAGGGGCGAATGAATTCGCGTACGGCCGCGACTTTCGAGCGCGGAATGACATACTTCGCTTCGTGCCGCTCGATCAGCAGGTCCCTGCCCGCCTGGATACGCGATGCGCTCATGTGATTTCTCCTCCCTGTTCGGCGATGACTTATCGGATTGGCGAAGATCTCTCTGCCAACGCCGAAGATCCTAGACGGCGCATGTGACCGTTTTGTTACGAAGTTGCTACCGTTTGGTGGAAAAGAGGGGGGGGACGGAGGTGGAAGCGGGGTGCCCGGCGCGGCGGCCTGTCTCGCCATAGTTCGAAAGGGCAAAGGCGACCCGCCGTTTGCCCGGGCCGGCGGCCCGCCATCCTCCGTGCGGCACCGTGTGCCGCCCGGAGGGCAGGCTCGCGAGACGCTCGCCCTCCACCGGCTGCATTCCCCGACGCCGCAACGGGCCTCGCAACGCGAAGGAGTGCCGCCGGCGGAGGGGGGGGCCCTCGCCCGTGGGCTATGGCGAGGGAGGCGGAAGCCCCGCCATCCAGAGCCACGCCGTGTCGAGCAAGTTCGCGATTAAGTTCTCGAGCAAGTTCGTTCGGGCGGCCGCTGCGCGGCCGCCCGAACGCATCCTACTTCCCCTCCATCCCGAACCGGACCCGGAGCATTTCCCGCGTGTGTTGGCGCACAGCGGCGGCGATTTCGCGCAGGCGCGGGTCGTCGGAAGCGGCGTATAGCAAGCCGGCTTTCTGGCGCAGCATCTTGGTATGGCGCCTGCACTTGCCCAGCAGCGTATCCTGGGTACCGCCGATGATGCGGATCTGGCGGCCGAGCTGATCGCAGCGGTCTATCTTGTCGGGTTGGTCGTCATCGATGAGCGCGATGAGCTGCTGCGAGAGGGTCGCGGCGTCTTCGGGCGTCTGCATTCGCTCGCGCGCTTCGGCGAAGTCGGCCGGGATACGGGCGGTCACGTGCGCCAGCTCCTGAAGGGCGTCGGCGAGGGCCGGGGTCGCCCGAAGCCGGGCCTCGTAGAATTGCTGCATGCGCGCGGCCCAGCCCGTGTATTCTTCGATCCGCGCACGCATGTTCTTCACAAACAGGTCCATCCTGCCCAATTCCTTCATGATCTCCTGTTTGGCTTCCTTTTCCTTGTGGTCATCGAAGAAACGCTTCACCTTCGCGGTGACGCCGCAGGTGGCCGGGTAGACATCCTTGCGCGACCGGTCTTTCAGGTCTGTTATGTCGAGCACATTCTCGCAATCATCGCCGAGCGTCTGCTGCAGGATATCGAAGGGAAGAACGGCCTGCGCTGGCGTGCGATCGGCACGCAACAGGGGATAGACCAGCGCCATGCCGTCGTAGGTGATGTGCCTGGCGTCGCGGGAACGGAACTTCGGCAGTCTGAGCGTGACCTCCCGCCCGTCGATGCAGAAGGGGTGAATGACGTCGCCGAGCCCGCTGTACCAGGCGTTGCGGGTCGCGTGATTCTGGATATGGGGCCATGCCAGCCAGTAGGGCCCGTACTGTCTGTTCGGGATTGGCGCGTCGTACTTCTTGCCGTCTTGTGCCTTGAACACGCCGTACCACGAATCGATGAGGCCGTTGCCGGCCTCGTCGTTCCGCCTGAAGTCGAGCCGCCATGCGGCGCGGAAGGGCGGCTGCCAGTCGATCTTCCGGTCTTCCAGAACGCTCAATTCCGAACAGGGCGCATCTCGCCAGATACCGGGCGCGGCCAGAACGGAGACCCAAACGCGCCCGGCGTCCCTGCTCTCGATTTGGGTGTGCATGAAGAGTTGCCGCGAGCCGTCGCTCCCCGGCGCGGTGGTCACGGATTGGGGCTCCTCGCGCCAGTCGCACATGAGGATGGCATCGCCGTGATCGATCAGGTGCAGGAGGAACAGGTTATCGGGCGGCAGGTGCAGCGGAGCGCTGCGGCCAGTGCGAGCCTCCCAGACGAGGTCATTACCAAAGAAATCGGGCATCACCGCGTATTCGCTCGCATGCTGGAGCCGGCAGCCCGAGACGTTGGGGCCGAACCGGACTTCGAGGTCGGGGCGGTCGGCGCGCAACGTGAACTCGAGGGCCGGCTGCGCGCCGGCCGGGCCACCGAACTGCGCGGTGAGCACGACGAGTTGGGCGTTGTTCTCACGCGCCTGGAGCCGGGCCAGTGCGGCATGAGGGCGGCCGGTCTCGTCCGCGGGTGTGACGACGGCGGCCAATCGCAGAGTCTCCGCGATCCTGTAGTAGATCTCGGGGCCGGGGCCGCCCCGCCTGAAGACGATGAGCAGCCGGCTGTTCGCGAGGCACAGATCGTGGGCGAGCGCGTCGCGCGGGAACGACCGGGCGTCCAGTTCGGTCCAACCCGCCCGCTCGACGAGGGCGTCGGCCGGCCAGGGGACCTCGCGGTGCCGGCCCGTATCGAACAGTCTGACGGGGTCTCCGTTTTCCGCGGCGCAGGCGCTGAGCCCGCAAATGGCCGCGGCGAGGCAACAGGACAGCAGCACGCCACTCGTCCGCTTCATAGGTTCCTCCCGCTCGCTGCATTCGGCGAGGACGCACCGACTGCCGGATGTGAACCGAAGTCGGCCCGCCCCCGTCCGCCAGCGTTCTGACACCTGAAACCTTGAACCTGCGCTCCGGCGCCTTCCGTTCGGGCCGTTCAGGGATTCTGCCGCTGCACGGCGGTCAATGCCAGCAGAAACACGGCAGCCTGTTGGTTGTGGTCGGTCATGCGCAAGTCGAGGGTGGCGATCGTCTTCTCCGGGTAGGGGTTGACCCATTCGTAGGCCTGCACATCGATCTCGTCGCCCGCGAGGTTGAGCCCGACCCACGCGCGTTCCGCCTCGAGGATGTAGCCCGAGTTCCTGGCCTCGTCGTGCGGCCGGGTGTAGTCCTGCGGTTTTCTGGAGGCGACGATGTTGCGATAGGTCCGCAGAGCGACAACCTTCTCCGTACCATCGGCGTAATGCACGACGTATTCGGCTATCGGTTTCGCATAGAGGTAGGTGTCCGTCGAGGCGGTGTGCAGGAAGACGAGGCTGGCGGCGCGGGTGTCCAGCCTGATGCCGGACACTTCGGCCGGCAGGCCGGCGCGCCGGATATCCTTCCCGCCAACGCCGATACACTGGCGGCCGCTGCCGGCGGCGGCGGGGACGATCTCGAACGCCAAGCGGCCGAATCGGTTCTTTCCTTCGGGCAACAGCCGCATGTCGTAGAGGGGCCCCTGATCGGTCCACCCCCGCCCGTCGTTGGCTTTCGGGTCGCGCAGCGTGCGATTGCACGAAGGCCGGATATCGATGAGCACGGCGCGGTGCGGTTTCGATGACGGGCGCGGCGCGAACATACCGTACTGCATGCGTTCGACGGAGCGATAGGGCAGGTCCTCCAGTTTCGGCACGTCGGGTGTCCAGGCGTATTCCGCGGTGAGCACCGACATCATACTCAGCTCCTGATGACTGCTGAACATCCACGTGGTGCCGACCACGCCGAGCGCACCCGCCTTGTGCGCGCACGAGGCGAAGAAGTAGTTGTTCTTGTCCTTGTACCACGGGCACGCCACGACGGGATAACCGAGCTTCTGGAAATGGCGCAGAGCGGGATAATCGTTGTGTTCGCCGTAGATCCAGACGCCCATGATGATGTCACGCGGCAGCTTTTCGGCGGCGGGGTGCGTGGCGACCGCATAGGCGCCCTCGGGATTCATGGCGCTGTGTGCCGACGCGTTCGGCCAGTCTTTGGCGCTGAGCAGCATATCGTGCCACATCATGGTCTTGATCCCGCGTTCGGCGAGCCAGTCGTGAAGGCGCGTGACATGCCCGGCATAGAGGTCGGCGGCGGGGGTATTCCTGCACCGGTCGCAGATGCCGATCTGCGCGACTTCGTCGCACGCAATGTGGAAAATTTTCGGTTTGCAGATTTCTATCGCCTCGCCGACGACATCCGTGACGAACCGGAACGTGTCGGGGTTTGAGAGGCAGAGCGCACTCCATTTCTCGGCGAGGTCCGGTCGTTTCTCCGTGAGCCATTTCGAATGCCCCGCGGTTTGGAGGTAGGGAACGATCTCGAGGTTGTGCTCTCTGGCCACGTCCACGCATTCCTGGAGCGTCTCGCGTGACCAGGCGTGCTCCTTGGTGATTTCCGGGTGCGACGTCCAGTTGATGTCGCCCCAGCCCAACGCGTAGAGGAGGGTGTTCAGCTTGTACCGGGCGATGATACGGCGGATGGCACGCTTCTGGCTCTCGGCTCCGTGCCGGCCGGCCATCATCATCATGGCGCGGAGCTTCATCTGGGGCCAGTCGAGGATCTTCACGCTCGGCGCGACGAGCCGGCCGGCGTCGTCGCGTCTGAGCAACTGGATCAGGGACTGGACCCCGTAGAACGCGCCATGGTCGTCGCTGCCGGCGATGAGGACGTAATCCGGGCGGACATGAAGCGCGTAGCCTTCAGGCCCGGGCTTTTCGGGCGTGATTTCGACGGCTTCCTCCCGGCAAAGCCGGCGAATCAGGGCCGTCTGGCCGCCGCGACCGATCGCGATGCAACGCTTGCCGGCGGGCGCTTCGTCGGCGCGGACAATGGGAAGCGCGACGCCGTAGTACTGCGCGAGCTCTTCGACGAGCGCGTTCGCGCCGCGCCCCTCTTCCTTGCGTGCGGCTTTCGGCAGCACGATGACGGCATCCGGGCCCAGGACGAATGAGCCCTCGCGGCGCACCATGCGCTGCGGTTTCGGAATCACGAAGACGTCATCCTTCGCGCGCACGGCATCGGCGAGGCATTGTTTCAGGAACGCTTCGGTCTTCACGGCGGCGTCGGCCACAAGACGCGGTACGCCGTTGCCGTTGCGGCCAGACGCCGTGCCTGCCACGACGGCCCGGAGGTTCTCACGCAAGTTCTGCCAGCCGGCGTCCGATTCCAGCGTCGAGGCCGCGTTCGGCCATCGTTTCGCGGCGGCGTCGAGCGCTTCGAGCAGCCCGTTGGCCAGGACGCTCGCGTCCAAGTGCGGGCGCGGCGTAATCGCGAGCGTCACATCCAATTCCTGGATCAACCCGCTTTCGCGCGCGCGGCCGGCTTCGCGGACGTTGACCGAACTGATGAAGCTGTGGGTCCGGCACCGCCTGGGGCGGTAGGTATGACTACGCGTGTCGCGCAGCCGCCATTGGGCCGGCGGCTGACCGGCGGCTGGTTTTTCGACGCGTGCCGAAAGCGTCCAATCGAGCCGGCCGATATAGGTTTCGAAGCTGATCGTATGGGCCGGTCCAAGCGTCTGGAACTCATCGGACTTCGCGGCGCCCTTCGGCCCGGTCCGCGTGGCGCCCTTCACCAACGGCCACGCGAGGTAGATCTCGTTGATGACATGCCCGATCTTCGCGCCCGGCTCGAGGGCGTAGCGCAAACGCATGTGCAGCCGGTTCTCCTGCCACTCCATCTCCCACTCGTAGGAGCCGCCGCTCTTGGTATCGGCTTTCTGTGACAGGCGGGACATGCCCCCGGCCTGCGACACGCGCAGTTTGCACGTGTCGAGTTCATCCGCCTTCTTCCACGAGCCCGGCCGGGTGAAATACAGTTCGACGGCGCTGATGACTTCCACGCCGTCGTAGGAGACGACGGGCATGGCGCTGGAGGTATCCACGTCGAAGCCGGCCAGCGCGGAGCCGGAGATGAGCACGCTGAGCAGCAAGCCAAGAGCAGGACCCGCCGGTTTCGTCGAGCGGTTGTAATCGTTTCTGTTCATCTTTCTTCCCTCCTGACTCGCATCCAAGAAGCCCGTCGCTTTCGTCTTCCGGACAACGCGTCTTCGGGCGGGTGTTGAAGAACCCGGCTCGCGGGACGCTCGCCCTCCATTGGGCGCATCCTGTTCAGCATCCCGTCCGTTTCCGCGCCGATCTCCGCGTTTGGCTGAAGAGCATTCTGCGCAGGGCGGGCTCGAGCCCGTTGGCGATGTGCAGGAACCCGAGATCCGTAGGATGCACGCCGTCGACGGTGCCCTCGAGCCCGTCACCGGTCAAAAACTTGGCCCCATCGCAGAAGAAGATGTGGCGATCCCCGGCCTTGCGCAGGCGCGTTACCGTCTGGCGCTGATAGATGCGGCGAGCCGTCCAAGCCTGCTTGGCACCCGCGTCGATCAGCGTGGCCGCCGGCCTGATCATGGACACAACCAGTATCGGCGTCTTGGGATGCTGCCTGCGCAGGATCCGGATGAAGCCCGGCAACGTCTTGCGCAGGCCTTTCAAGCCCTGCGCGTTGGCCTCATAGTCGAGCACGAACAATCCGCAGCGGTCGACGCCGGCGACGGCGCGCGCCACTTCGGGTTCGCCGCGCCCGCTGCCGGAAAAGCCAAGGTTGATGATCTCCACGTTCAGCCGCCGGCTCAGGATGTTCGTGTAGGCCATGCCGGGCCGCGACGCGCAGCCGCCCTGCGTGATGGATGTGCCGTAGACGACCATGCGCCTGTCTGAAGCATAGGCAGGCGGCGGCCTGAGTACGGCGTCCGGCTCGAGCCCGACGAGCACGTCTTGCACGCCCTGGTAGAGCGGGAAGTTCAGCGTGAGGTTGCGAGTGCGCTTGGGCGCGTTTTCGAGCAGGGCGAGCTCATACTCGGTCGCGCGGATCGGGTACTTGGCGACCGTGAGGAATTTCTGGCGGCCCGGCGGGCCGTGGTAGAGATCGAACCCGCACTGGCCGGTCGCGGGCATATGGACCATGCCGGCCGGGCCGCGCAGCCGGACGCGCACGGCGACGGTGCGGCTGTCGGTCCGGAACTGGAGCTGGCCGCCGGCGGTGCAGTTGGCCAGGTTGTCTACGGCTTGCGGGAGCGGATCGGGCGGCCGGAGCGGAAGCCGCCGGTACACGCGGTCCTGTTCGAACCAGGCGAACCCGGCAAGCCGGAACGGCGGCTTGGACGGATCGTGAAAAACCAGGCCTCCGCGCCCGGGCGCATCGGGCCCCATGCTCCTGTCGAACTTCGCCGCGTTCACCGTCCGGGTCTTTCTACCCATTCCCGCGCCTCCCCCCGTCACCCGCCGTACTTGCGGAAGACCGTCTTCACGATATTGTACATCTCCATCCATTTGTCCAGGTGCACAATGCCGCTGTTGAAGGCAAAATCGGGGGCCGCCGGCTTGTCGTCTATCTTCACGTCAATGTCCTTGACATACAGGCTTGCTCCCTCGTTGCCGCGCAGACGTCCGAGCAGCCTTATCGAGACCGTGGCGAACCGGCCTTCGGGAAGGTCCGTACTCGTGGCCACCCTGACGGTCTCCGTACCGTCATCCTGCACGTTGGCTTCCCAGACCACCTCGTCATTGACGACGCATTGCTTGATGAAATACTTGTACGTGTAATCCGACTTCTCCCTGTTGTCTCTGACACTGAACGAGACAGCCAGCGTCTTCCTCCTGTCCGGTTCGTTCGGGAGCGGGATTTTGGCCGTGACGGCATGATACCACCCCATATGGCAACCGCCGCGCGCAATGCCCAATTTGAAGTCAAAGCCGGCGTCATCGTTCTGCATCGGCTGATACTCGGCTCTCCGGAAATGAGAATTCGTGTCGCACATCCATACGGGCATGCCCCATAGCGATACGCCATCGCCTCCCTCCAGCGACAGTTCGAGCATGCGTCTGAGTGTCTCGGGTTCATGAAACAGCTCACGCAGGGGGCCGCCCGGTTTCACGCAACGTCCGTATCGCAGCGGGTAAATCCCGCTGATGAAGGGGGTTGGATGCACAATCTGACGGGCTCTGGCGATGTATCCCTCCAGTTCAGCCAGGTCGACGTCCCGCTTTCGGGGCCCATATGCCGCCCAATAGGCGAACCCTGCGCACTCGAAGATCTGCTTGTAGGGATTCCCTTCCTCCCAGAACTGCATACCGTTGCGCACATCATAGTAGAGGGTCGGCACGAACTTCAGATTCGGGTTGATCCGGTTCTTGACGGCCAGGATCTCCTTCATTTCGTCCGGCGCGAACCACGGGTGCTTGTCCGGGATCAGGTCATCGACCCGATACATTTTCAGGCGCGGGTACGCCCGGGACAGTTCCGCGAAGTACTTCGCCCAGTCTTTCTGAGTCTTGCCAAGCCGGTTGTTCCCGGTGCCAATTGCCGCACGGATGTCGATCGTGGTTGTCTTGAGGATATTCTCGAGTTCCTGAAGCTGATCGGGCCCCTTGATCATGTTGAGCGACAGCATATTGGCGCCCAGATCATTGACGGCCTTGGTCATGTCTTCATGGCTCACCGGTCCGCCCCCGGACGGCCCGCGCACCAGGTACTCGATGATTTTGAGTTTTTTCTGGGCGCCCAGACCGTGCGGGACAAACCCCAGCAGAAGAACCAGACCGCTCGCCAACGCACGTGCCATACTCATCCGCTCGCCTCTCTCTGTTGAATGCACACTCTCCGCCCAGTGTCGAACGACGCCTGGTTAAGGCCGGCACGGCATGGTGGAAGAGCCGGCTCGGCTTTTCCCGCAGCACGGCGTGCCCCGGGGATTCCCGGGCCTTCGGCCCGGACGAAGCGGCGAGACGCCGCTTCCACTATGGCGCCATTCTCTCCTCATCGTTCGGTCAGCCAATAGGCGGCGTTAACCAGGATACTCTCTTCGCCGCCGGCCGCAACGCCTTCTTCGGTGTTGCTCTTGGCGCCGATGGCGAACCCGCACAAGACGACCTTGCCTTTGCCCACGGTGCCGGCGACGACGACGGGGTCGCCGCCCGCTCCTGAGTCGGCCTTCTCGCTTTCGACCAGCGTTGTGCCGGCGGGGCCCGGCACCAACACGATATAGTCGGGGTACCCGCACCGGAACCGGGTGCCGGGCTCCATGAGGGTGGCATCCATTTGCGCCTTGAACGCCGGGTCCTTGGCCATGTGCGGCAATCGTTTCCGCATGCTCGCGCCGTCGGTGAGCGGGTGCGCGGCGCGCACGATCATATCCTGCAGTTGGACCCAGGTCCCGGCTCTGCCGATTTCCGGGAACGGCGCGTCGGCGCACGGCGGTTTGGCGCCCACGGCATGGTGGGCGAGCAGCACGGCGCCGCCGTTTTCCACGTAATCGTGGACGGCTTGTTCCCAACCGCCGGCCATGACGGGCGGGAGCCCGCTCCATCCGATATTGGGGATGAGGACGGCGTCATAGAAAGCCAGTGTCTCGGGATCGAGATCGCGGATATACTCCGTCTTGAGGCCGGCCCGGCCCTGCAGGGCGTCGTAGATTCCCTCGTCGCCCCGCACACGCGCGTGCTTGGGTGCATTCGGGTCGTCCTTGTCGGTGAGCACGGCGACGTAGGTGAACCCCTGCTCCTTCTTCCGTTTCCTGGCTGCCCCGCGCCCTTGTGTGCCCTCGCGCAGCACCATGGCTTGTTCCGCGGGGCGGGTGCAGTAGGCCGGGTCGGCGCCGGCCAGGATTGTCTCGGCGGCGGGCGGGGCTTGCATCAACTTCTGCGGCCCGACATAGTAGAAACGGACAACCCCGGCCGGCAGGTTGAAATCCACGGTCTGCGCGAATGCGCGCTGTTCGCCCGTAGTCATGTCCACCACGACCGAGCCGGGCGGCACGGGCACGTTGAACGTCACACGGACGGTCCGTTCCTTGTACGGCAGGTTGGCGATCGCCAGAATATGCCGGCTGCCGTCGCCGAGCAGGTTGGTGTCCACCTCGTTGACGTGCGTTCCGGCGACTTCGAGCGGGAGTGTCCCGATCAGCCGCCGCACGAGCGCCCTGTAGAAGGCGGCCAGGTCGGGCTGCACCATCTTGTCGCTCATGATGAGCGGCGTATAGACGACTTGGCCGCGGCCGACCGTGGCCGCGGCGAAGGCGGGGCTCCCGTCCTCGAAGCGGGCGATGACGGGCGAGGCGATATCGGCCGGCACGACATCCCCGAAGAACGCGAATGCGCCGTCCGTCGCACGGACCTGACCGCGCTTCTCGGCCGGCCGCCCCTTGGGTACGGCCCCGCACAGCTTCTGAATCGCGGGATGGTTGATGCCTTCGCCCTCGATGATCACGCGGCCGCCAGCCTCCACGTAGCCGCGGATTGTCTCGGCGTGTTTGTCGGAAAGGACGGGGTTGTTGGGCACCACCAGCACCGCGTACTGTGCGAGTGTCGGCGGCGTGAAATGGCGCGAGAACACGATGTCGGTCAGCAGGTTCTTGACCTTCACGATGTTTCGGATTCGGATCTCGTAGGTGGACCCGCCGGTCTGCCACTGGCCGTTCTTGACCCCGTCGACGAACGCCGCCTTGTCGCGCAGCACGGCCACGGACTTGACGGGCGTGCTCTGTACGAGCATGTCGCCCAGCCCCGTGTAGTCGAGGCGGACGAGGTCCTGCCGAACCGTCTCATGCAGGGTAGGCCAGATGACGCCGCGGTACCAGGTGGCGAGCGCGTCGGCGCCCCACATCAGGAGGTAGGACTGGTTTCGCTCGGTGGTGCGCTGACTCACGCAGTAGCCGCTGAACATCAGGATCGGGTCCCGGTTATTCCGCGCGCCGTTGAGGTACTTGACCCAGAACTTGTAGTCCTCGTTGGCGTCATGATAGAGGTCCATGCATTTGGCGTCGAGGAACTCGGCCTGCGCCTCCATATCGTTGTAGCCGCCGCTGATGTTGACGAGGTGGTGGACGTTGATCTGGTCGGTTATGATCGCCTTCTTGTTGTACTTACGGGCTTCGTTGTACATGTCGCGCAGGCACTCGGTATAGACGTCCATCTCGAACAGAGCCCGGTTGTGGACGGCCGGGTCCTTCAGGTCGGCGACCGTCACCTTCTTGGCAGGCTCCATCTTGTAGCGGCTGCGGAAGAGCGCCTGCGCCTCCTGCGCGCTGCTCAGCGTATAGCCGTTCTCGTCCTGCAGGTGCAGGACATCCACATCGTAGCGGCTGATGTCGCGCGCGGCGCCGACGAACCACTCGCGGTCGCGCACCTTGTCGAGATACTCGTTTTGAGGCGGCGGCGAGTAGAACCCGCGCCGTGTGCAATGCACGATACCGATCTCGACGCCGATCCCGCGGGCATGGGCCTTCTGGATCAACTCGTCGAGCAATTCCGTGCGACGGCCCGTCGCGTTTCCGGATTTCCAGATCGGCTTCTGGGGCCAGACGGAAACGAAATTCGCGCCGACCCGCTCGGCATCCCGCAGATACCCGTCCACGGATTTCTCGACGGGCGTTTCGGTGGATGTTTCGAGATAGCGGAGCAGATTCCTGCCGAAGACGGGCACTTGCGGCGCGGTCTGGGTGCGCGGTTGAATCGGAGCCGCATGCACGACGGGCGGTGTCTTCCAATCGACGTATTCGTCGCGGACGGCGCCGAAACCGCCGGCGGCGGGCACAAAGGCGCCGCGCCAGGCTGCGGGTGAGAGTTCCACCCCGGTCCCGACCCGGTACCCCAGGCCGGTATGCACCGTCACCTGAAGCGCGGGCGTGGCGTGGCGTTCGAAAATTTCGCCTACCGTCTGGCCGGTCTCCGTATCGTGAATGGCGTACCACCCCTCGCTCAGGTCCTTGATCAGGTTCTCGACGACCGTGCTGACATACTCGCCGCTGTTGTTGATGCCCAGCTTTCGAATGCCGGCCGCGGATTCGAAGTACAGGGCGTCGCCCCCCTCGATGCCATGGCCGGGCAGCCAGCAAGTGGAGCGCCCGCCGATACGGAGCGGCTTTTCAGCGCGCATCGTGCAGTTCACGCGCCGGCCGGCGGCGTAGAGGGTGAAGGCGATCGCGACACGCTGTCCCTTGCAGGTGCCCTCGTATTCGAGGGTTGTGCGCACGGGGCCGTCTTCCGTTATGCGTGAGGTCACGTCCTGGACGCGTTCCGCCCAACTGAACGCGTTGGCCAGCCCGTCTTCGGGCCGGGCGGCGCCGCCGGAGCGGCGGTAGTTGCGGGCAAGCTGGTTGCCCGTCACATTGCCGGACGGCTGGAGGTGCACGGCGACGGGCGCGTCCTTCAGGAACCTGGCAAGAATGTTGGGCGTTGCGATTCTGTAGTACGTTTCGCTCTGCGACACGCGTATGTCCGATTCATAGGCGGGCGCCGCGGCACCGGGGTTGCCGAAGTAGAGGAAGAGGGGCAAGTGCTCGTGCGGCGCGAGGTCGTGCGCGAAGACGATTTCGACCCGATTCTTCGCCGCATCGACCACGCGGGTCTGCGACGGGAGCTCCTCGCCCCACGGTGTCACGACGCGGATGGAGGACGGTTTGACGCCCGGGGGCAGCTCATGAAGCACGCTGAGCGGCGCCTGATAGCGCCGAACGCCCGCCGGCTCGCTCACGAGCAGGGGGATCCGGAACGGCCACGCCTGGTTCCACCAGGGCTTCTCCGCCAACCCGCGCAGATAGAGCAAATTCGCGCGCCGGCGTGCGGTTGTTGCCGGGGCGGCCGGCGCCGCGACGGCGCCTTCCCCGTGCTCGTCGGCGGCAACGGCCTCGCCTTTCTCGAGCCGCCCGAACGCGCAGGTGAGCGCGTTTTCGACGAGCGCCGAATAGAGCCGGATCCCCCGCACGCTCTGCTCCTGATGCAGACTGACACGCGTGAGAATGAGCGTGCCGCGGTCCAGGATCTTCTCCCGGATCAGCATCAGCGCCTGTTCGGGATTTGCGCGCGCGACGAACAACGGTTTGTAGGCAGCCGGCCATTTTTCCCAATGGCCATGCGACTGGGCGCGTTTCACGTCCTCCTTCGCGAGCGCGTTCGGCGCTGTCATGAGCGCATGGTCGGCCGAACCGGGTGCGAATGCGACCTGTTCGGTGCCCGCCTTCGGCAAATCCGGCAGCGTCACGCCAATGCTCTTGAAATAGGTTTGGGCGGAGCCGTGCGGGTACGGTTCCCCGATGTGCATGCAGAACATCAGCCCGCCGCTCTTGAAGAACTCGGAGATCGCAGCCGTATAGTCCCGGTTCGAGAACAGCGCCTTCTGGCTCTCCTCCGACGACCACGGCCCGAGAATGAACAATTTCGCGCGATTCAGGTTCTCGATGAAACTCGCGTCGAGCGTCGACTTCGAGTAGTCGACCCGTTCGATGCCGAACCCGGCGAAGTCCCAGGGCGGGTACCCGGTGCTCTTGCCGCTCTGTCCCTCCCTGTTGAAGGTCACGGCCAGTCTGTCGGCGCGGACCGTACCGGCGGCGGCCAGCAAACCGATGCCGAGCGCACTCACGATGCAAACGCGTCTGTTCATGGCAATCCTCTGCATTCTCCCCTTCTTCCATTCTTCCATTCGTCCATTCTTCCACCCGTCCATTCTCTCAGTCTTTAGCGCCTTTCCGGACGTCATACACGTTTTTGCGAGTATGTTCCGCCGGCACGCGCCTATTCTGCTGTCCGGAGGACGGCCTCCGCCAGCATGAACCAACCCCAGTACCGGCTGGTCGTTCTGCGCCCGCCGACAAAATCGTACTGCCGCTGGTACTTGCCGCGCTCGGTGTCCTCGGGGGTCGTGTTCCGGAGCTCGAGCCGGTTCCTGCCGGCCTTGAGAAGGCCTGGTGGGACCTGAAAACTGCGCCGGGAGAACCGGTATTCGGTAAAGGGATTGGCGCCGCTGAAGACGGAATGGCCGTTCACCAGGATTTCGATCTGCGCCGCGCCCTCCTTGTCGCCGTCCATGCCTTCGATGTCGAGCGTGCAGGCGCCGGCCGGCGCGCGGACCAGTTCCAGGTACGCGCACGTACGGCTGTTCGGGAACACGGAGCGGCGCAACACAATCGTGTCCCGGTCGTCTTTGCGTTTGTCCGGCTGTTCGCCGCCGCTGAAAGCGGCCGCGGGCAGGCGCCAGCCGCCGTCGACCTGCTCCTGCACACAGGCAGGCTCGTCGAGTGCCGCACGCGGATCTCGAAGGAATGACGTCACGGCGGGGTCACGCCACCAGTGCTCCTCACGGAATGCGAGCCGTGCCGTGTGCCAGAACCAGCGGGGCAAGGCATCCTGCGGAGCCTTGGCCAGACCTTCCAGACGCCGCTCAGCGGCCAGCCGTGTGAATTCCGCGAGACGATCGGCATAGACGGCCGGCTCCCGCACGTTGCCGCGCATCCTGTTGCGCACGTCGAGGTCACAGTAGAGGAGCTGGAGCTTCTCGTTGTGAATGCGCCAGAGGATATTGGTGTCTGCGCCCACGGCCTGCTCCGCTCTGGCGAAGAGCGGGTAGGCTTCGGCGGCATAGGCGTCGTCGACCAGCCCGGGATTGGCGCCCTCGCATTTCTCGTGGAACTCGCGTTGCCGGATATGGCGATTCATCAGGTCGAAATACGCGCGCATGTAGGGCGCCGCCTGCCCGTAGTAAAGCGGCATGAACTCGGCTACGGCCGCCTCGACGTCGATGGCGGGGTCCCAGAGCAGCTTACCGACCACGTGATCGTAGAGCGAGCCGAAGCTCTGCGGCAGGCCGCAGAAGGTGATTCGGTTCACGCCCAGCCTGTGGTAATGGCGGATACGCTCAACGGTCGCGTCGAAGGCCGGGAAGATCTCGAGGGCGCGTTTGTAGCCGCGCGGGTGCGGCTCGATGTAGACCTGCTGCGGGCCACAGATCTTGAGCCAGTCCTCCACTTCCTGTATGCCCGTCGCGTTCTCCTTGCAGAATCCATGGCTGTCGCAGGCCCACTGCCAGGGGTACATGCAATACATGATCAGGACGTTCGGTTCGGGCTTGACCCGTTTCGGTGCCGGGCCGGTCGCGTCCGTATAGGCCAGGAAGACCAGGTACTTGTCCGGGTACTTCGGGCGCACGGCGCGCGCGATCTTGTTGACGAACCCGAGCATGCGGTCGGTGGTGACTTCGCCCGGCACGGTGTCGAGCGCCTTGCATGTCTCGCACTGGCACCAGGCGCGGCCATCGCCCTGTCCGATATAGAAATAGCGGCATTCGGGCTGCGCCTCGATCCATTTCAGAACGTTTGCGGTCACGATCCGTTCCACGTCCGGATGGCTGAGACAGAAGTGACCGGGCGGGCTTTTCACGCGTTCGCCCTTGTTGTTGAGCGCAAAATATTCGGGATGTGTGTCGTAGTATTCTTTGGCGGACAGCAGATGGGGGAATGTGTGGCCGCTGATCGCATGGCGCTTGGCGTCCGCCCAGGCGGCGGCGTTTCCCAGCACGTGGCTGCGATACGAGTAGCCGACGGCCGGGTGCCCGCGATTGTCGAACCGCAGTACGAAAGCGGGGCTCGCCGTTTTCGTACCCGCTCGGAGCGCCAGTCGCTTGCCCGTGCGGCTGATGCGCACGAGCGGATCCCTGGGCTGCGGGTAACCGCCCACCGTCTTCTTCGAGAGATAGACGACGCCGGCTTCCTTGAGCAGCGCGTAGGCGCCGGCGATCAAGCCGTCGCCGGGCCCGCCGATGATGCCGGCGGCGCCGTCCTTCACCCGGAACGCGTAGGCGCCCTCCCCGAGCGCGGCCTGTTCGGCGCGGGTGAACAGCCCGCTTCTGACGGCGGCGGCGCCGAGCAGGATCGTGCCGGCGTACCCCTGTTCGGTTGCGTCTTGCTCGACTTTCGCCGGCTCGACACCGGTCAGGATGCCCAGTTCCTCGCGCAGAATGCTCGACGCCGCCTTCTCGCACCATTCTGCCCGCGGACCGACGGCGACGGATCGGACCGGCGCGGCCGCGCCCTCGATGAAGAGGCCCGCGTCGCCGCTGTTCTGCGCGGCCACGGACCATACACTCCCCGTCAACAGCATAGCGGCCACCGTCCTGCTCGTTGTGTTCATCTTGACCTCCTGCTCCGCTCGCAAATCGGACCCCGGACAGCCTAGCGTCTTGCGCTCGTCAGCGATTCCCCCGGCTCGGCCCGCACGGCCGTCAGCCCGAGCAGGAAGACCGCGGCCCGCTGGTCATGGCAGGCCATGCGCAGGTCCACGCTGGCGACCTTCCTTTCCGGACAGCTGTTGACCCATTCGTAGGCCTGCACATCGATCTCTTCCCCGGCCAGATTCAGGCCGACCCAAGCGCGGGCAGCCTCGCGGATGTATCCGGAGTTCCACGCCTCGCGGTTGTTGTCGGGCACGGGCGGCTTGCGCGCGGGCGCGATCTGGCGATAAGCGTGGATGGCCACCGTCTTCTCGGTACCGTCCGCGTAATGCACGACGTAGTCCGCCAGATGCAGATGGGGCTTGAATTCGTCCAGGAGGCATGTCTGCAGGAACACGAGCGACTCAACCGTGTCGTCAATCCTGATACGCCGCACCTCGGTCGGCATGCCGGCGGCCGAGAGGTCCTTGCCGGCGACCGCGATGCACTGCCTGGCCCCGTTGTTCGCGGCCGGGATGATCGCGAAGGGCAGGCCGGCGAACCGGTTTAGCCCCTCGGGCAGCAGCCGAATGTCGTGAAGGGGGCCTTCGTCCGCCCAACCCGAGCCGTCGCCGGCCTTTTCGTCGCGCAGCGAACGGTTGCACCAGGCGCCAATGTCGGCCGGCCGCAGGGCTCCGCCTCTCTGCGACGGGCGTGGGCCGAACATACCGTTCTGAATGCGTTCGACGGACTCATACGGCAGCTCCTCGAACTTGGGTTTGCCGGGCGTCCAGGCGTATTCGGCGGGCAAGATCGAAGCCATGCTGAGCTGCTGGTGGCTGTTGAACATCCAGGTCGTGCCGATCACGCCCAGCGCGCCCGCCTCATGGGCGCGGACGGTCATGGCGTAGTTGTTCTTGTCGCGCCACCACGGGCTTGCGACAACGGGGAAGCCCAGCTTGCGGAAGTGGCGCAGTGCGGGGAAGTGGTCCTCGTCGCTGTAGATCCAGACGTCCATAATAATGTCGCGCGGGAGCTTCTCGGCCGCCGGATGCGTGGCCGCCGAGAAGCCGCCGCTCGCGTTCATCGCGCTGTGCGCGGCGGAATTCGGCCACTCTTTCGCGCTCAGCAGCATATCGTGCGCCATCATCGTCCGGATGCCGCGTGCCTTCAGCCAGTCATGCAGCCGCGTCACATGCCGCACGAGCAACTCGTCGGGTGGCGTGCCCCTGCACTTCTCGCAGACGCCGATCTTGCAGATTTCGTCGAGCCCGATATGGAAGATCTTCGGCTTGTAGATCGCGATCGCTTCGGTGTAGATGTCTTCCAGCAGCTTGTACAGATCGGGGTTCGACGGGCAGAGGCAGCCCCAATCCTCCGCCAGGTCCGGGCGCGCCTTGGCGATGCTCTTGGTATGGCTGAGCGATTGGACGCTGGGAATGACCTCGAAGAAGTGCTCCTTGGCGTAGTCCACGCACTCGCGCAGCATCTCCGGAGTCCAGGCGGCCTTGTAGTCGCAGATTTCCGGATGCGAATTCCAACGGATCTTGCCCGAGTTGCCCTCGCCGAGCAGCAAGGTGTTGAATTTGTAGCGCGCGAGCACGCGGCGAATGGTCTGTTTCGTGAATGTCACGCCGCCCTTCCCATGCATACCGGGCAGCAGCCACATGCCGCGCATCTTGACCTCCGGCCAGTCGACGACCTTCAGGCACGGCACGACCAGCCGGCCGTTGCGATCACGGCGCAGCAACTGCAGCAGCGACTGAACACCGTAGAACGCGCCCGGCTTGTCGCTGCCGACGACGGCAATACGGGTCGGGGTGACATGCAGCGCATACCCTTCCGGACCCGGTTTCTGCGCGGTGACTTCAACGCCCGCCTCGGCGCAGGCGCCCCGGATCAGCGGTGTCTGGCCGCCGCGTCCGATGACGATGCAACGCCGGCCGGCCGGCGCTTCATCGGCGTGGACGACGGGAATCTTCACGCCCCAGTACGTTTCGAGTTCCTCGACCAGGATGTTCGGTCCGCGCAGTTCCTCCGGCTCGAGGGTAGCGGGCAAGAGCACGGCCACGTCCGGCCCTATCACGAATGCGCCGTTGCCCAGCGTCATCTCCTGCGGCTGGGGAACGAGAACGACCTCGTCTTCTTTGCCGGCGCCGCGGGCCACGCATCGCTTCAGGAACGCCTCGGTATGGCGCTGGGCGGTTGAGACGAACTGCGACACGGCGGCCTGCGAGTGCCCGTTCTCCTTGCCCTGCGCGAAGGCGTCCAGCCCTTTGCGGAAGGCCTGCCAGTCGGCGTTGCCGTCGAACTCCGCCGCCGCCTGCGGGTAGCGTTGCGCGGCACGCGCCAGCGCACGCACAAGCCCGTGTGCCAGCAACGCCTCCTCGAGGTGCGGCCTGGGCGAAAGGACCAGGGTCGCGTCCAACCGATGGGTCAACCCGTTCGCGCGGACCGCGGGCGTTTTCTCTACGCTGGTCACATTCAGGAAGGCGAGTGTGCGGCACATCGTGGGCCGGTACTTGTGATAACGCGTGCTGCGCATGACCCAGCGGGACCACGGCGCGCCCGTCTTGGGCCGCACGGTCGAGCTCTTCAACTCCCAGTCCAGCCGGCCGAGGCCGGTTTCCAGGCTGACCCGCTCGACCGGCGCCTGCTGTTTTTCGAGGTCCACACTGTGCCGCGCGTTCTCGACGAGCGGCCAGGAAAGGTATATTTCGTTGATGGCATTCCCCGCGCGCGCATCGGGCTGAAGTTCGTAGCCGATCTGCAGGTGCAGCCGGTTCTCCGTCCAGTCCATGGCGAGTTCGTAGGCGCCGATATGGCGGGCTTCGCCCTTGTGCCGGATGCGGCCGGAGTTGCCGGCGCGTTCGATCCGCATCTTCTTGGCGTCCAGTTCGTGCGCCTTGCTGTAGGAACCCGGCTGCGTGAAGTGCAGGTCGACCGCGGCAATGACCGGGACGCCGTTGTAGGAGACGGACAACCACTTGGACGAAGTGTCCACCTCGAACCCGGCTCGGGCCGTGGCGCACAGGCATACGGTCGCCGGAAGCGCGGCCATCCAACGGCAGCATTCGCGTGTGGCGCGCCGAAGCTTGCCGGCGAAGGCGGGTCTATTCGTATCCATTCGTGGTTTCATTCGCGGTTCTCCCTTCACAAGTGCGGATTGCTCTCGAACCGGTCCCGGACCCCGAACCGCCTGATGCCGGCGTTCAGAGGCATGCGAACGGTCTCCTTGCTGTTCGAAAACTCAGCGCCAAGCCCGATCCGCCCGCGGCGGGACAGGCGCCCGATTGTGGAATGTCCGCGCCGTTGTGTCGATGGCGCGGCGGCTTGTGTTCGTATCCGCGTACGATTTAACCGACACGCCTAGCATAGTCAACTTTCTACGCACGTGTCAAGTTTTTTGTGCACGTGCCCATTTTTGGCTTGCGGGGGGTGGACAAGCGCGTTAGAATAGGGCGTATGATCACGATGAAAGAGGTGGCGCGGGACTCGGGGATCTCGCGCAACAGCGTCTCGAAGGTGCTGAACGGGGACCCGACCATAAAGGAGAGCACACGCCGCCGGGTGCTGGCCTCGTGCGAGAAGCTGGGTTATGTGCGCAACCTGCACGCGGTGAATCTTGTGCGGCGCGAGAACCGCACGATCGGGTTTGTCACCTCGCGCATTACGGATCCGTTCCACAACGAACTCATTGAGGCGGCGGAGAAGCAGGCGACGGCGATGGGCTACCAACTCACCTACCAGTGCTCGTACATGGAGGCGTCGCGCGAGGAGGAGATTCTTCGGCATTTCCGGTCGCTGAACGTCTGCGCGCTGATCATTGCGCCGGCGTTTGCGAACGGGGGCGACTACCCCTATCTGGACCGGACGGCGGAGCAGCTCCCGGTCGTATACATCGACAAGTATATCAGGGCGGCGAGTCACCACGTGGTGACGGACCACTACGACAGCGCGCGGCGGGTCACGGAGCATCTGCTGGCGCAAGGGGCGATTCCGGCGTACCTGGGCAAGGCGTGCACGGCCCTGGCGCCACGCCGGGCGGGCTACGAGGAGACGATGCGCGCGCGGGGGCACGAGCCGATTTACGTTCCCGTCGAGGGGCCGGACCCGGACAACGACATTCTCTACGGCTACCGCAACGTGGCGGATTACCTGACCGCACATCCGGCGCCGTCGGGTTTGTTCTGCGTCTCGGACTCCAGCGCGGTGGGCGCGATGCACGCCCTGGTGGAGCACGGCCTGAAGCCGGGCGAAAATGTGCTGGTGGCCGGTCACGACGACCTGCGTTTCAGCGCCTTCGTCAAGCCCACCCTGACGACCATGGCGACGCCCAAGGAGGCCATGGGCCGGGCGGCGGTGGAAGTGGCGATCTCGCTGCTCGGCCGGACGGGCAAGCGCTCGCGCTATGTGCGCAGGACGCTGAAGTCGCGCCTGATCGTGCGGGAATCGAGCCGTCACAAGCTGTCCGCCAGGTCACGGAAGTAGAGCACGTCGCCAGCCTGCTACGCCGGATGATTCGAGCAGGTTTCAGGAGGCGAGTAAGGCGCGCGGCGCGGCGCCGGATATAACGAGGTGGAAACTTTGTTCCGCCACAGGCGGACAGGCTGTAAGCTTTGTCGATCCCGCCGCTGCGGCGGGGGTTTTCGACAAGGTTCTCGAGCAAGTCTCAGATCAGAGGGAAACTTCGTAAGGAGCCTCGGCGGCCGCATGGTAGAAGAGCCGTCTCGGCTCTTCCTCCCCGGCGGCACCCTGT
>JAFGHX010000296.1 GCA_016929905.1 Kiritimatiellia bacterium | reverse complement strand
TCGCGTAGTCTTTCAGATAGCCGGCGGGGACACCGGCGGGGTACCCGGTCGTCGTCGTGAACATGGTGATGTTCGCCGCCGGCTGCCCCGCGAACCAGGCCAGGTCGTTGTACGCGGCGAACTCAGACGCCGGCGGCGGGGCCGCCGGGTCCACGGTCTTGAGCATGACGGCGTTGGCATAGGAGTAGTACTTGAGCGTACTGTTCCGCTTGACCGTCAGGACAATCCTGCCGTCCGCGCCGGGATCGATCTGCGTGAACCGGGTCACGTACCCGTAGGGTCGGTTATAGCCGGCATTGTACGACGTCGTATCCTCGTCGACGGACGTGGTGTAGAGCGTGGTGCCCAGCGAGCTGGTGTTCTGGAACGAGTCGGCGCCGGACAGAATGCCCACGTGATAGCGCGACGAGTCGCCTACGTAGCTGGCGCCGTTCCGATCGCAATACAGCACCAGTTCGTAGCGCTTCGCCGCGTCCAGCCCGGTAAAGGTCAACGTGAGGTCCTCCGTCCCGTAGGAGATGGTGCCGGCCCCGCTGACGATGCCGTTGAAGACCGCATAGGCGTCGGTCCCGGTCGCCGGGTGCGCGCCCTGCGTCTCGTAGACGCCGCTGCCGCCCGCGACGGCGAGCTGCACGGGCGTCGCGGCGCCGGTCGCGTAGTCTTTCAGATAGCCGGCGGGTACGCCGGCGGGGTACCCGGTCGTCGTCGTGAACGTCGTGATGTTCACCGCCGGCTGCCCCGCGAACCAGGCCAGATCGTTGTACGCGGCGAACTCCGAAACCGGCGGTGGTGGCGGCGGCGGCGGCGGCGGCGGCACGCTGCCGCCGTACTCCACGTGCAGCAGCGCCGCACCGGCGCTGTCGCCCTCGTACGCTTCGGCGACCCGCTTGCCGCTGCCGGAAACGAGCAGGACCAGCGCGTTGCCCGAGGCCCAACCGGACCGGTTCACGATCTCCTGGATGACCGGCGCGAGATCGGGCGTCCTCTGCGCGGCGCCGGCCGCGCCGACCGTCGGCCAGTCCGGCGGACTCCAGGCGACGGACGCCGATGTGACGGGCCGGCCGGAGATATTGCCGTTGACGGCGGCGAACGCGGCCGCATTGTCGGCCGCCTGCCCGCGCACGGCCAGCGCGGCGCTGCCGGCGCTCACCTCGTCCACCTTGAACTGCAGGTAAGCCTGGGTGATCGCCGCGCCCGGCGGGATGGCCACATTGCGGAACCGCACGCCCACGAGCTGATCGTAGCCGGTCGAGCCGCCCTCGTGTATCAGTTCGAGGTCCGAACTGCCCAACCCGACGCTCCCGTCGCTGAGCCGTTCTTCCGCGTCGTCCGAGGCGGAATTCACGCGCGCGTCCAGGACGGTCGACTCGGTGGGCGTGTACTCGATATGCAGCAGCGCCGCACCCGCCGCGTCGCCCTCGCGCGACTCGGCCACGCGCTTGCCGGTCCCGGCAACAACGAGCGCCATGGCGTTCCCGCTCGACCAGCCTGCCCGGTTCACAATGGCCTGGACCACGGCGCTGATATCGGGCGTCTGCTGCGCGGGCCCGGACTCGCCGACCGTGCTCCAGGCGGGGGGCGCCCAGCTTGCCGAGGCGGTGGTCAGCGGCCGGCTGCTGATATTGCCCGTGCCGGCCTGGAACGCGCCGGCGTTATCGCTGTCCTGCCCGCGAATGGTCAGAGCGGTCGGCTCGCCGGTCGTCTCGTCGGTCTTGAACCGGACATGGGCCTTGGCAATCGTCGCGCCCCGCGGCACGGGCACGTTGGCGAACCGCAGCCCGACGAGCTGTTCGCTCGCGTCGCGGGTGAGTTCGAGGTCGGTGCTGTCGAGCGACACGCCGCGAGTCGACACGTTCTCTTCCGCGTCGTCCGTACCGGCGCCGACGCGCACCTCCGCCACGATCGTATCCGTGCCGTTGGTCGGCGGTTCGCTGCTGTACCGCACGTGCAGCAGCGGCGCGCCGGCGCTGTCGCCGTCGTACGCTTCCGCCACGCGCTTGCCGCTGCCGCTGATGAGCAGCGCCAGCGCGTTGCCGGACGACCAGCCGGCGCGGCCGACGATCTCCTGCACCACGGCGGCCAGATCGGGCGTGCGTTGCGCCGAGCCCGCCGCCCCCACGCTGCTCCACGCCGCCGGGCTCCAGGCAACCGACGCCGTGGTGGTCGGGCGCGCCCCGATATCGCCCGCGGCCGTTGTGAAGGTGGCCGCGCTGTCGGCGGCCTGGCCGCGGATCGTGAGGGCCGTGCCTTCCGAACTCACCTCGTCCACCTTGAACTGAACGTATGCCTCGAGGATCGACGCGCCCTGCGGAATGCCGACGTCCCGGAATCGGAGCCCGACGACCTGGGCCGCCGAGTCGCGGACCAGTTCCAGATCGGAGCTGTCCAGATACACCGCGCCCGTCGACGCGTTCTGTTCGGCGTCGTCCGAGGAGCCGCTGACGCGGACGTCGACCACCTGCTCGGCCGGCGTGGTGCCGTACTCCACGTGCAGGAGCGGCGCGCCGGCGCTGTCGCCGTCGTACGATTCCGCCACGCGCTTGCCGCTGCCGCCGATGAGCAGCGCCAGCGCGTTGCCCGGCGCCCAGCCGGGCCGGCTGACGATTTCCTGGATCACGGCCGCCAGATCGGCGGTGCGCTGGGCGCTGCCGGTCTGCCCGACCGTGCTCCACGCCGGCGGGTCCCAGGCCGCGGCGGCCGAGGTGGCGGGCCGGCCGCTCACGTTGCCCGTCGCCGCACTGAAGGCGGCGGCGTTGTCGCTCGCCTGCCCGCGGATCGTGAGCGCGGTGGCCGCCGTCGTCGTCTCGTCCACCTTGAACTGCACCCACGCGTTGAGGATCGTCGCGCCCCGCGGAATCGACAGGTCGCGGAACCGGATCCCGACAAGCTGCAGGGCACTCTCTTCCACCAGTTCGAGATCCGAGCTGGCCGTCTCCACCGCGCCGGTACCCACCTTCTCCTCGGCGTCGTCGTCGGATGCGGCGACCCGGGCCTCCACGATCGTGCTCGGCCCTTCGGGCTGGGTTTTCGCGCTCACAACCGCCGTGTAGAGCGACATGCCCCCGGCGTTCTCGGCCCGGACCTTGTAATAATAGGTGGTATCCGGCTGCAGGCCGGCATCCGCATAGCGGGTGGCGTCGGCCGGGGCGGTGAACGTGTCGCTCAGGAGGGCGGGATCGGTGCCGCGGCGGATGGTGTACTGCTCTTCATTCGAGGCGTTGTCGCGCCACGTGAGTGTGATCTCGCTGCTGGAGAGCGCTGCGGCCGCCGCCTCGCTCGGCGCGGCGGGCGGCTCGATGGGCGCGCCGGCCCCGGCGCTCAGCTCCACATCGATGAACAGATCGGAACTCGCGGGCGACGCCTGGTGCAGTTCGAGCGCAAGCACGTTCACGCCTTTCGCCAGCCGCCCTTTCTGAGCCGTGAGGTCGATGCGCTCGAAGCCCAGCGCCGAATGACCCGAAGCGAGCGTGCCGAAGCTCACCGTGCCGGTCGGCATGGATTTGCGTGCGACTTCCTGCCCGTTCAGATAGGCGACGAACCCGTCGTCGTAGTTCGCATACAGCGTCAGTTCGGCCAGGTCCGCCGGGTCGACGCCGAGCGTGAAGCGGCGCCGGAAATAGGTGGTGATGTGGCGGTTGTCGGGGTTCCCGCCGTCGGAAACCTCCGTGTCGACCGCCGGGTCCCCGTAACCGAGCGGGGCGTTGCCGTGCGGCCAGGCGGTGTCGTCGAACGCGCGCGCGCGCCACGCGGTGCCGAGATCGACGCCCTTGTCCTGGAAGCGCCACCCGGCCGTCTGGGGCACGAGCACGCCGGAATTCGCGGCGCCGGGCGTGCCGCCCGCCGCGGCGCTGGCGGCCCAGTTCACCGCGTCGTTGCCGTACGCCTCGGACGCCTGGCGCTCGAGCGAGGGGCCGTCGCCGTCCGCGTTCTCGGGCCACGGGCTGTTGTCGTTGTATTGGACCCGGTCCACCAGAATGCGCGGCACGGCGCTACCCTCCGGCGGGTCCGGCCGCCACAGCTTGACGCTCTCGCCGCCGTTCGCCAGCGCGCCGACATACGGCCCGAACAGGCGCACGCTGCTCGGCACACCCGGGTACACGGCGCGAAAGGCCGCGGCGTTGGTGGGCACGACCAGCACCCGTTCGCCCGGCTGCAGAACGGTGCCGGCCGGGAACGTGTATTCCACCGCGCCGTCCAGCTCCCAGCGGTTCTGCGGATACGCGGCGTCGTACAGGTTCACGGCGGCGGCGCTGATGTTCACCAGTTCCAGGAACTCCAGCCCCGCCGGCCGCGGGTGGTACATGATCTCGTTGATCACGACTGGCCCGACTTCGGGCGGGGCGTTCGCGCTGCCCAGCGTGTCGGGCACGGTCTGCGCGACGTAATCCGCGTCGCCGTCGGACTTCACGTAGCGGCCGAAAGCGGCGCCCGTGGCCGCGGCGCCGAACCGGGCCTCGGCCAGATACAGCAGGTTGTCCTGCCCGTCCCACCGCGTCAGGTACGCCTGGTCGCCGAGCGAACTGAACGCGAACGAGTCCGGATCGGTAGGCGGTGCGTTGAAGTCGTCTTCGTCGAACACGGCGTAGCCGCCGGGCGGGAGCAAGGTCCCGGCCGGAACCGCGAATTTGCGGTAGTCGTCGTCGGTGTCGCTCAGGTACCAGCCGCCGATATCCACGGTTGTGCTGCCGGCGTTGTACAGCTCGACGGCGTCCTGCTGCGGCGGGTCCGTATGGGTCAGCACTTCGTTGACGACGATTTCGAACGGCTCGCCGTCGTCGTAGCCGGGCGAGCCGCCGATCAGGCTGCTGGCGCGCCAGTTGGCGGGGTCATTCGCATCGCCGTTCTCGTCGACGGGCACGAGCGAGCAGCCGTCCCCGTCGGCCTTTTCCGGCCAAGGGTGTTTGTCGTTGTAGTCCACCGCGGTGACCGTGAGCCCGTCGCTGTCGAGCAGGGCGATGCGTTCGCCGCCGTTGCTGAGCCGCGCCCCGAACGTGTCGAACAGCGCGACGCGCCCCGCGACCGCGGGATAGCGGTTGGTGAACACGGACGGGTTGGCGACCAGCACGGCCATCGCGCCGGCGGCGAGCTCGGTGCCGGGCGCGAAGGTGTAGGCGAGCCCCTTGAGCCGCATCCGCGACAGGCCGCGGGTGGAGGTGCCGGTGTTCTTGATCTCGATGAACTCGTAGTCGGACCCGCCGAGCGGGTTGTACATCAGTTCCGTGATCCGGATCCGGCCGTGCTGGCTGGTGTGGTTGAACGTGGCGGTGTGCGCGGCGCTCCAGGTGCCGCGGCTCTTGTATACGCGCGCGATCACGTGCGTGGTCCGGGCGAGCGTCGGAGGGCCGGCGTAGGGTATGGCGCCGGCGGCGATCCCGCCGCCCGCCGCGCGCGGATCGGAGCCGTCCAGGGTGTAGTAGACCGCCCCGCTCCCGTTCGGGTTCGACAGGGTGAGCCGGAACCCGCTCGCGATCGCGCCGCCGTGCTGGTGAAAGGCCGGCGGATCGAGGGAGGGGTACAGCGGGGCGCCGCCGATCGTGTAGCCGCGCGCGAGCAGAAGCAGGCGCGCGGCACTGGCCGAGCTGCTGTCCGAGGCCGGCCGGTCCATTCGCGCGAGCATATCGCCGACGTCCGCGGTCCAGTCGCTCGTCGTCCAGGTCTCGCCCGGCCGCTCGTCTTCCCAATGGTCGCCCCATCGGCACGATTCGCCGATGACCGCCTGCGCGAGAAAGTCGCGCAACGCCCCCACGCGCAAGGTGGCGCTGGCCCGGTCCAGCGCGCCGCCGTTGAAGCCGGTGCGGTACAGCGCGTCGGCGAAGACAAGCTTGAAGTCGTCGTTCGCGAACAGCGCCGTGAACGTGTTGCCCATCCGGTTCGCCGGCACGACGATCTTCGAGCCGTCGTGGCTGTTCTCGAAGTACTCGTCGCCGTCGAAGACGAAGTACATGAACGGACCGGGCGGTTCGTTGCGGTTGCCGCCGTACCACTCCCAGTCGGTCGAATTGTCGACGAACCAGTTCACGAGCATGTACTCGCAGAACCGGGCGACGTCGATGTAGGCCTTCGCTTCCGCGTAGTTCGCCGCCACGCTCAGATCGCGCGTGATGATCGTGCCGAGATAGTCCCAGCGCGCCGAATCGCCGGCGATCGTCTCGTTGTACTTGAGCGCGAACCAGTCTTCCTCCTCGCCGCCCATGTGCTCGGCGGTACAAGCGGCGTCCATGCGCTCGCTCGGGTTGTACAGGCCCCAGTAGTACCCGTTGATGTAGAGGTGGGCGTAGGTGCTGTGCACGCCGATACCCGACATCGCAATCTGCGTGTTGCGCGCCCAGGCATCCTTGAGGTAGGTGCCTTTGTCGCCGAGCGACGGGTACACGTCGTTGCTGCCGGCGCGAAGCTGGATCTTGTCGAACCGGTCCACGGCCGAATCCGCCTCGAGCGGCGCGTTCTCGAACAGGTCCGTCTCCAGCTTGGCCGCGCCGTACTGGCGGCGGAAGAAGAGCTGCAGCGAGCGCTTCGTGAACATGCCGTGCTGGCCTTCCGTCACCTGGCCCTGGGCGCGGATCCCGCAATCCTCCTGGAACCCTTTGCTCCCGTCGGGATGAAGCAACTCCACCGAGACCGGCCGTTCCCACGTCTCGCCGCCGCCGTGCGCCGCCCAGTTGACGTAGAGACCGCGCGCACTGTCGAACAGGTCGTCCGGATCCATCACCAGGGAGAGGGTCGGGATCGCGCGCAGCGCGTCGAGCACCTGCTGGCGCGTGTAGGTCTTGCCCGCGCCGATCATGCCGGGGTCCATCTCCGTGTTGCGCTTGGCGGGCGAATCGCCGTAAACCGTCCAGTTCGAACGCATCGGCATGTCGCCCTGGTCCAGCACGGCCTCGAGAAAGATGTAGGTTTGCGTGTCCACGTCGGACGGGTCGAACCCCGCTTTGAGCGCGACGGCGCGCAGGCAGGTCGTCGTCGAGATCGGCACCACCGCCGCCTGGCCGCCCACCGTGCCGTGGGCGGGGCCCGGCGCGCTGCCGTCGGTCGTGTAGCGGATCGTCGCGCCCGGCGTGTCCGTCGCGATCGTCACGGCAAACGGCGCGGTGTAGAACCCGCGATCGTGCGAAAACTCCGTGTCCTGCACGCGCTTGAACGACACGAGTTCCACGTCGATCTTGCAGTCGCTGCTCCCGATCGTGCGGTTGAACACCTGCACCGCGATCACGTTCTGGCCCGTCTCCAGGTAGTCCTCCGGGTCCGGCAGGTCGAACGACTCGTATTCGCCCGACTCGTGCGAGTCCGAGGCCAGCGAACCGCACAACGGCGTGCCGTCCGGCTCGTTGCGCTCCAGCACACGCTCGCCGTTGATCCACAGGATGAACCCGTCGTCGTAGTCCACCGCCACCCGCAGCCGGGTGTCCGCGTCCAGGCTGGAAACGAAGAACAGCTTGCGCAGAAAGAAACTCGAGTAGTTGCCCGGCATGTCGCTCAACGTCAGGTTCAGCCCGGCTTCCCCGTAGCCGGCCGGCAACCGCCCGGAATTCCAGGCGCTGTCGTCGAACTGCAGGCTCCGCCACTCGCTCCTCGGATCGGACGGCTCCTGGTAGCCCTTGACATAACGCCAGGACGCACTGCGCGCCACCAGCGTTGCAGCTTGGGATACGGCAGGAACGGAGAGGAACAGAATCAGCAGACAGACCAAAGGCAAACCGTAGGCTCGGACGCTCTTCATAGCTACCCCCCCGACTTTCACTTAACCGGTACGTCACTGGCACGTGACTGGCACACCTTCCGCCTTGCACCCCGGAACTTCATTTAACGGGCAAGTCGTCCTGTAGGAAGCATAGCAGCTCTTTTGCGTTTGGCCAGCACAAACGGCAGGCGCCAGCAGAAAAACGGGCGCAGCGAGCCTGTCGAAAAAGCGCCATCCGGTGCCCCCGGACGGCTCACGGGGACCCGCCTTCGCTCAGATAGCTTCGGCGGGCGGGCAGTTCGCCCTCCATCTTGTGCAACATATCGTATACTTGGAGGGCGAGCGTCTCGCGAGCCGTCTTCTTCGGCAGGCTCAACGCCGGCCTTCAGGCGCGCCCCGGTTCCCGGCGAACCGCAAGATATGGGGGTGGACAGCGGAAGCCGCGGACAGACGGACCTGGGTTCATGTCACGACCGCCGGCCGAGCTGATCGAGCAGGAGCAGTTCCCTGAGCCAGTCGTCGTCGGTGTCGGGGTCGGGATCCGGCTCGGGCGGGTCTTCGCCGAGGGCTTCGAACAATTGAATCAGGCGCTCGAGCCCGGCCTCTACCTCGGCCGCCTGCTCGGTGACCACGATCTGCTCAGCGAGCACGATATCTTCGCCGAGCCCGCTGTCCACGCCGCTCGGTGCGGCGAGATCCTCGTCCAGCGCGATCAAGAGCCGCATCTCGTGCCGTGCGCCGGCCTCGGCCGTTCGCACGGCGGCCCGCTGCCGCGCCCTGCCGCCGGCGAAGAGGAGGACCAGTACGCTGGCGGCTGCCGCGGCAGCCCACACGACGTGCCGCCAGCGGGCCGGCCGGGCGATCGCCTTCGCGCGGCTCGGCAGCGGCTCGGCCCTGATTCGCCGCATGACGTCCGCCGTGAAGCCCGCCTGCACGTCGGCGGGCGGCGGCCGCAGCGGGTGCCGGCTCAGCCAGTGTCGAAGCCAGGTTCTGAAGTTGTTCATGATGCCGTCTCCTCCCTCAGCCATCCCGAGTGTGGCCGCGCGTTCGGCCAGCGCCGGCCACGGTCAAGGTTGCTGCTCCGGGGTTCCGAGCGTGGGACTCATCCACGCCCGAAGACTGTTCGTCGCGCGGTGCAGATGCGACTTCACACTGCCCACCCGGCAGCGCATGACCGCCGCCACCTCCTGCAGCGCCAACTCCTGAAAGTGGTGCAGCACGAATGCCGCCCGCTGCTGCGGCGAAAGCCGCGCGATGCCTTCGCTGAGCCGTTCGCCGAGCTCGCGGTCGGACAGTTGCTCGGCGGGGTTCGGGCCGGAGTCTTCGATCGCATCCGCGAACAAGCCGGCCGGCCCCTGGTCCGCCGGTTCGTCGCCGGCCGCCTGCGGCCGGCGCGCGCGGTGTCTGTGCAGGTCTTTGCAGGCATTGAGCACGATCCGGTGCAGCCAGGTCGAGAACCGCGAGTCGAGCCGGAACCGATGCAGCCCGCGGTACGCGCGCACGAACGCCTCCTGCGCCACGTCCCGCGCATCCTCGTAGTTGCCCAGCATGCTGTAAGCCGTTCGCAACGCCGTCTCCTGGTAGCGGTCCACCAACTCGGCATAGCGCTCGACGTCGCCGGCGAGCACCGCTTCGATCGTCTGCACATCGTCTGCTGACATCGGATCGGGCCCCGTACCGATTATCGCGTCCAGCGTTCCCGGCGGCGGGCCCACGTGCGGCGGAACCATTCGCGGCGTTCTGCCGGCGACATCGCGCGCAGCCGCTCCCAGCGCTGCATGAGCTGCTCGTGGCGCGCCGGGTCCTGCTCGCGCAGAGCGTCGAGCCGCTGCTGAATGGACTGGCGCCGGCGCCCGAACTGCGCAACGAAACGCGCGGGGTCCGCCTGGCGCAGGGTCTGCAGCCGGCGCTGCCGGTACTCCTGCAGCTTCTCCAACGCGCGCCGGTACGCGTCGGGATCCGTCTCCCGCAGCACGAGCAGGTACTGCCGCATCCGCTGGCGGCGCTGCTCGATCTCACGACCGAACGCCGCCGGATCCGCCGTCCTCAGCTTGCGGAGCCGATCGAGTTCGGCCTGCAGGCCGGCGTCTGCCCCGCCGGGCGCAGCTCGTTCCTCGCGGCTGTCCGGCCGTGCGGCGGCCGGCGGGGCGGCCTGTGCCGGGACGTCGTCACAGCCGGCCGGCATCGCCTGCGCCAGAAACACGCATGCGGCGGAAAAGAAGACCGTACGCGCCATGTTCATCGTCAATCCTCCTGTCTGTTTTCCATCGGGCCGCTTCCTTCAATCGCCGTCGCGATCATTCTCATAATCATTCTCGCAATCATTCTCGTAATCAAGCCTCGAAACCGGTCGTCGCGCGACGGACTGACGACGGATGATTACGGCGCTGACTGCGATCACGGACTACGATGGCTGATTACGAGAATGATTGCGAAACGCAGGCAAGGCCGTCGCGCGACGCGACGGCCTTGCCCGTTGGCGGTCTATGCGAGCGGATCAGCGGCGCCGGCGAATGGCCCGGCGTCGCTCGCGCCGGTTCTCGCGCCGGTTTTCGCGCCGGTCCCGACCATTCTCGCGCCGGTCGCGCACGTCTTCGCGCCGATCCAGCACATCCTCCCGAACGTCACGGCGGTCTTCCCGGCGGTCGCGCACGTCTTCGCGCCGGTCGCGCACGTCCTCGCGCCGGTCGGCAATATCCTCGAGCCGGTCCAGCACCCCGCCCTCGTGTTGGGCGTCGCGGACATCTTCGCGCCGGTCCCGCACGTCTTCCCGGCGGTCGCGCACGTCCTCGCGCCGGTCCACGATATCCTCGCGCCGATCGCGCCGGTCCTCGCGCCGGTCCCGGACGTCCTCCCGGCGGTCCCGCGTGTTCTCCCGCCGGTCCCAACGATCCTCGAGCCGGTCCAGCCGCCGCCATCGCCAATGCCGATACCGCCAACCGTGGCTCGGTCCGTCAGCCCCGGGCTCCGCTCGCGCCACAAGGGGCAGCGCCATGGCGCCCGTCAATACCGCCGCCGCTATCAACCCTGTTCGCTTCATTCTGCCTTCCTCCCCGCTCATTCGCTCCGTTTCAGTCGGTTTCCTGCAGGATCTACCCGGTTAGACGCCGGGACTGGAGCGGCGGTTTACAGGGGAGTCAACGAGAGTGCCATTTCTGGCCCGATGGCGGGGTGATTTCTCCGTCGTGGCGCTCCGACGTGCCTGCCGCAGGGGTTCTTTCAGCGCAATCGCGGTCAAAGACCAAGCCCGTCCTACCCATCTATTGCCTTTCTTGCCGCCAAAATGGCGAGAGGAATAGGGAGGATCCCGTCAGCCGCGCCGATCGGGGTGCTGGGCCGCGTCTGGGCAGGGGGGCCAAAACCGCTGCGGGTATTGCCCACCTGCCGACGCCAGGGTCCGCGCAGGTGCGAAGCCCGCATCAGTCCGCGGGCGCTTTCTTCAGGTACACGCTCCAATACAGGAAGGCAACGAGACCCGCGCCGCCGATGATGTTGCCGATTGTGACGGGCAAAAGGTTATGGAGGAGGAATCGGGACCAACACAGGTTCGAGAGGTCCGCGCCGAACTGGGCGGCCGCCTCGGTGTGTCTGAGCACAATGCCGAGCGGCACGAAGTACATATTGGCCACGGAGTGTTCGTATCCCAGCGCGACGAATGCCATGATGGGGAACAGGATGGCCAGGATCTTGCAGGCGACTTGGCGTGCGGCCATGGCCATCCAGACGGCGAGGCAGACCAGCCAGTTGCAGGCGATGCCCCGCAGGAGAGCTTCCGGCAGCGACAGGTTCACTTTCACGTTCGCGATGGCCAACGCCTTTTTTGCCACCCCGTAGTCGACACCCGCACGCCACAGACCGGACCCGTACATGATTCCCACCAGCAGCAGGGCACCGGCAAAATTCGCGGCGAACACAAGCGCCCACTTCGCCAACAAGGTCGCCCATGAAACGCGGCGGTCCAGCGCGCTGATGAGCATCAGGTTGTTGCCGGTGAACAGCTCCGCGCCGGCAATGACCACCAGCATCAGGCCCACGGAGAACACGGCGCCGGTGAGCATCTGGGCGATCCCGACGCCGAGGTATTTCGGGATGTCGTGGCCAACCAGCGTTGCCAGTGCCGCCCCGAACGCGATATACGCGCCGGCAAACATGCCGAGAACCGCCAACTGGTAGGTGCTGGCTGTGGCCTTCTTCGTACCGACGTCACGGCTCAACGCCTCGGCGACGACCGGGGAGGCTTTCGAATCGAAGTTTGCGACCTGCATGCGGATTTCCGGAATCGTCGGCGGTTCCATGGCCGCCGTGGCGCGGCGGCGCAGGATCCGCGTAATCGTGGTGGTGAGTTTTCCGGGTTGAATGGGCTTTTCCAGGTAGTCGGTCGCGCCATAGCGGAGCGCGCGCGTGGCTGTGTCCAGCGATGAATGACCCGTCACGATCACCACATCCGCATCCAGTTGCAGGGCTTTGACCCGCTCAAGCAGACGCATGCCGTCAAAGTCGCCGATTTGCAGGTCGAGAAGCATCACGTCGTATTCTTTGTTCTCGACTTTCTTCAGTGCATCCTCGGCGGTTGTGGCCGTTTCCACCTCATATCCTTCGCCGGCGAGAATGGATTGTGAAGATTCGCAGAACTCGCCGTCGTCGTCCACGATCAGTATCCGGGCTTTCATGATCTCTCTCCCAGCGTGCGGCGCGTCCCGCGCCCACTAAATTTCCAACCGACATCCCGTTGCGTGCGATTCTCGGCACTGTCTGGCGCAGGTTCCATCGCGACCGGCGCAGGGAACGCGCCACGGGAAACAACGTATCGAGACCCATCCGCCGTGTCAACATTCGAGTGGCGTCGTCCAGGAACGAGCGTTCTCAAGCACGCCAGGAACGGTGCGACTTCCGGTGGCGTCGCGGCCGGCATTATGGTAGATTGCAGCCAACCCCGATGAACCGATGCCTCTCTTTCCTGCTCGGCTGGCTTGTGGGCGCGACGCTGTATGCGGCGGCGCCGGTGCTGATGGATGCCCGTGATTTCAAGCCCGACCCCACCCTGCTGGGCCGTCTGTTGACGATGGATCCGGCGGCAGTGCGCGCGGACCTGGAGGATCTGCCCGCGGAGGAAGCGGTCGGCTACGCCCTGGCGCTGGCGGTCGGCCACCGTGAGCGCAACATGGCGCTCGCGAAACAGTATGGCGCCGTGGCGCTCGAGATTGCGCGCAAACACAAGCGCAGGAAAGCGGAAGGCACGGCGCTGCTGCTGCTGGCCGACCTCGCCGACGCGAAGAACGAGTTGGCGACCGCGACGGCGCATCTCGAGGCGGCCTCGGCCATCTTCCGGGAAGAGGGACCCGACCGGCTGCTGATCGGCAGCCTGCGCCACCTGGGCAACGTCACCTATCGGTACGGGACATTCGACAAGAGCCTGGCGGCCTACGAATCGCTGGTCAAGGTGGCCCGGCGCGCGGGCGACAAGAGCCTGGAGAACGAGACGTCCTACCACATCGCCGAGATCCTGCACCGCACGGGTAATCCGGCCCGGGCCAAGGCGCTGCTGACGCCGCTGGTCGACGCGTTCGGGGCGGCGGGCAATGCGAAGGGCTCCGCGGACTGTCACAAGCTGCTGGGCAACCTGTACAGCGCGGAAGGCGACCGCGCCAAGGCGCGCGAGCACTACGCAATGGCCTGCCGCGCTTACGATCAGACGGGCGATCCGCACGGGCAGGCGAACTGCCTGTTCAACCTGGGCCTGCTCGCGAAGGAGGCGGGCAAATACGACGAGGCCGTCGCCCAGTTCGACCGGGCGCTGCTGCACTACACACGCGCCGCGTCGGTGGAAGGGGCGGGCATCGTGCAGATGGAGCTGGGCCGCGTGTTCTTCCTGGGCAACGAACTCGGGAAGGCCGAGTCGGCGCTGCGGCAGGCGAAGTTCCTGCTGAGCGAGGCGAACGCCGTGTTCCGGCTGGCCCAGACGGAACGCTATCTCGGCGACCTGTACGCGCGGCAGAACAGGCCGGAGGCCGCCTTCTGCGCGTACGAAGCGGCCGTGCAGCACTACCGGCACCTGGTCCTCACCAACGACGCCGAGTCGGTCAGCCGCAAGCTCGACGCGCTACGGGCTCAGGAAAAATGATCTGGGGCAGACTGATTCTCCCTTCTTTGTCTGCCTTTTCGCGGCCATTCTCCTGAATGGGAGTGTCACCACGTCAGTGGGAAGTAGGCCAGGCGTCTCGCCTGGCCTTGGCCGGCCGGGACGGCCGGCCTACCCGTTCCGGCCAGGCTGCCAGCCTAACCCATCCCGCACAGCGCAGGGCACCGGGCCTTCGGCCCGGGGGAAGCGGCGAGCCGCCCTCGCCCTGCGGGCTATGGCGCGCCAGGGACGCCGCTTCTACCGTCACCGTGCCAGTTTGGAGAGCAGTTTGACGTAGGCGCTCTGGCAGTAGATCGCGTTCTCGGTGATCTCCCACGAGTTTTCCGGCCAGTCCGTGTTCCACGAGCGGTACGACTTCTGGGCAGGCTGGTTCTGGGGCGGCTCGAGCGGCGGCCCGCTGTAGGACGGGTCGGGCTCGAAGTCCGGGTTGGGCCCGCCGACCAGAAAGCCCGGCGCCGGCCCGTAGAGCGACGTGTCCGCGTTATCCCAATCGGTGCCGTTGGCATACCACGTATGATAGAACTCGGGCACGGACCGTTCCGCGCCGTACCGGCCCATGTTGGAGAGGTAGACGAGGCCGAGCGGATTGACGCCGTGCAGGTAGTGCGCGTAGCCCGCGGCCGCTTCCCGGTACAGGGCCGTATTGCCCGCATCGACGCCGTAGACCGTCGCGCTCCACAACATGCTGCCGTTGTCGCCTTTGGCCGTGTTGCTGCCCCAGTAGTAGGCGTCGATCCAGGCGCGATAGGCGTCGACCTGGTTCGTGTACTGCGCGAGCATGTCGCCCGCGGCGTCGCTGTACGCGTTGGTGATCGCCGTCACGTTCGAGGCCGTCGCCCCGGGCAGGGCGGTATAGTAGAGCAGTGCGTCCTGGAACGGCACTTCGGAGGAGTAGATGTAGTGCCACTCCATCAGGTGCACGTCGCGGAAATGCTCGTCGAAATAGGCGCGGAAGCTCGCATCGCCGGTAAGCGCGAACAGGTAGGCCGCCGCACCGGTGCGGTTGGCCTGCTGTTCGTATGCCGAGTCCTCGGCGGCGGCGTTGACGAAGCCGGCATTGTCGTAGCTCGACGGGATCTGGCCCGGGTTCGCCGCCAGCCAGTTCCACGCGTTGGTCGCGGCCGCCGCCAGCGTGGCGCCGTACGCCTGCAGCGCCGCGTTGGTGCACCCCTTGAACACGACCGCCGCGTGCGCGAACGCGCCGGCAGCGGATATCGTGGCCGAAGCCGTAGCGGGCGCATACCGGCGGGTCATGGTGTCGGTGCTCGGCGGGCTGCCGCCGCTCCAGTTGGTTGACGAAACCTTGTGCAGCACCGAACCGTCCGGCCGCTGCATCTTGAGCAGCCAATCCAGTTCATACTGGATCTCGTCGAGCAGGTCGGGCACGCCGTTCCCGGATTCCGGGATCTGGCAGTGATCGGACCAGACGCCGGGATTCTGCTCGTAGGCCGCGAGCAGGTCGTGAACGACCTTGTCGGCGAAGTTCACATACTTGTTGAAGTCGCCGGCATCGAACCAGCCCCCGGTCAGATCCAGGGCCGTGCCCGCCGAGCCGTCCGAGACGAGCCGGCAATCGGCATCCTGCTCGGTGCCCACGTGGCTGGGCGCGGCGTCGGTCCAGTTCGTCTCGGCGAACGGCATGAGCTTGGCGAGGTTGCCGCGCTGATAGTAGAACGTGCGGAACGCCTGCTTGAGCACTTCCCGATAGACGTCGTCGGCGATCCGGAACGTAGGGGAGGAGACCGCGTTCGAGCCGTCATAAACATAGTAGTTCCCGGGCTCGGTCACGGAACTGAAGTCGAACCACCAGACCTGGTCGCCGGAATTCGAGTGCGTCGCCCCGCTGTTCCAGGCCGCCGGCTGGTTGCTGTAGACGCCGGCGCCGTCGGTGACGCGCCGCACTTCGTACCACGGGCCGGGCGCGAACGCGTTGGTGGCATTGAACCCGACGATCGGGTTGCTGACGACCGCCACCTTCCGCGCCTCGGGCAGGTACCCGAACTGGTCGACCTGGATATGGTCCGACACGGTGCGCGCGTCCTCGACCAGCGCCTGCACGCGGTAGAACCGCACGTCGCCCGCCTGTGCGCCTTCTCCGTGCCGGTTCGAGACCACGGCGACCGTCTGCGTCAGGGCGGCGAGCGTCGCCGCGCATTCAATCTGGTATTCGACCGCGCGGTCCTGAGCCGGCCAGGACAGGATCATCTCGCCCGGCGCGCGGGTCAGCTCGAGCGTGAGCTCCGCGACCGCCGGGGATGGGGGGAGCAACACCAACAAGACCGACAGGAAGAATGGAAGACTGGAAGGATGGAAGATGGGCTTCCCCGTGCCCCTTCCACCCTTCCACCCTTCCATCCTTCCATTCTTCCGTGTCTTCCACCCTTCCATCCTTCCATCCTTCCCGTCTTCCATTCGGGCGGCGGCCGCTCCCGGCGGCAAGGCGCGCCGCCAGGAGCAAGAGCCGGGACGGTTTTTCTACTTCCCGCCGGTCTTGCGCGCCGTCTTCTTCTTGCCCGCCGCCTTCTTCGCGGGCGCCGTCTTGCGCGCGGGGCTGCGCGTTTCGGCCGGCCGGGCCAGCTTCAACTTGCTCCTGGCCGCCTTGCCCTCCTTCGACTTCGGCCAGCGTTTGCCGAGGTGTTCGAGCAGTTGTTCGCCGAACACTTTCTCGTCGCCGATCGCCTCCGCGAAGTGGAACGCGACGTAGTAGACGTCGGCGGCGTCGAGCGTCTTGTCTTTCTGGATCGTATCGAGCAGCTTGAAGGCGTGACTATGCAGCAGCGTCCGGAACCCGCGCAGCGCGTGGTCTTCGGCCCGCACGTTCGGGGTGAGCTCCTTTGGGGACAGCTTCAGGTTGCAGACGCTGAGCGCGTAGCGCGTCTTGTCGTCGAACCCTTCGGCATGGATCAGCCGGCGCAGGCACTCCACGGCCTGGGCCCACTTCTTCGCGCGCATGCATTTCGTGCCCGTCTCCAGCAGGAGGGCTTCCGCGCCGGCCGGGTCCACGTTGCGCAGGAAATAGAGCAGCGCTTCCGCTTTCGGCTTGCCGGTCTGCAACTCGCGTGCCGTGAAGGCGGCGAATTTCCTGCGTGCCTTCGCGTCGACGGCCTCGGACTGCGGCTTGAGGATCTTGACGAGCCGCCACACGGCCTGCACGTCGGGCTCCGCGTCCAGCCCCTCGAGCAGGAGCGGCACGGCGTTCTTGTGCCCCGAGAGCGCGCGGGCCGCGATCTCCTGCACGTCGGTGTCCTCGTGTTTCAGCAGATCGAGCAGCAACCGGTTGTTGGCGGCCGTGTCGACGTCAGCGAGCTGGCGCGCGGCGAAGGCGCGCACCCCCGCGTTCTGGCTCTTGAGCAGCTTCCGCCACTGGGGTTCGGAGATCCCGGTCGCGGGCAGCCGCCGGATCACGTCCAGCGCGTTCCTGACGATATCGGGATCGGAATCCTCGAGGTAGCCGAGCACCTGCGTCGCGACGCTTTTCGCGGTGGTGCCGGTATACTCGAGGTTCTTCAGGCCGATCAGCGCATGCCGGCGCACGTAGGGCGACGCCTTCGCCGCCGTGTGCTTGAGCAGGATCGCGCGCGCTTCGGGCCGGGCGATATGGCCAAGCAGCAGCAGGCACGAGGTCAGAACCCGCTCCTGCTTCTTGACGCGCGCCGAGTTCATGAACGCGACTACCTGTGCGTGCAGCGCGCCGCGCTCCTTGGGCCCGGCCTCGCCCATATGGCGGCGGATCGCGTCGCACACGGCCCGCACCAGCTCGAAGTCGCGGTCGAACAGCAGGTCCAGCAGCAGCCGGAACGCGTCGCGCGCGTGGATCCGGGCGAGCACGTCGATCAGCACGAACTTCTGCCGCCGCGGCGCCTGCTCCAGGCGCGCCTTCACCTCGGGAATCACCGCGGCACCTGCCCGGGCTACGATCGACACGGCCCGCATCTTCGTGGCCATGTCCTCCGCGTCGAGCAGCGGAATCACATGCGGCAGCGCCGCCTGCGAGTTGATCGCCTCCAACGCATCGAGTACATAGGCCGTCAGGGCCTGGTTGGCCGTCTCCAGCGCGGCGCCCAGCGCCTTCACCACGGCCGCATCCTTCGGCGCAAGTTCCGCCAGCACGATCGCCGCCGCACTGCGGCGCATGTTGTCCGGGCTCTGGAGCAGAGCCGCTATCTTCTTCAGTTTCTGGTCCATGCACAAGACTCCGGAAAAGGTTGTGAACACCGACCCGCGGCGGGGTTCCCCGATCCCGTTCGCGAAGGAGACAGTCTAGCAGAACGCGCGGCCGGCGGCAACCGCCGCCGCGCCGGGCGCAGCAGCTCTCATTCTGGCGTTGCGCTTGTTTGTAGTGTCGAAGATCCGCCTGTGGTGGAAGCCCCGTAAGGGGCGTCTCGGGCGCAAGAAGGCCACGCGGTCAGCCCTGACGGGCTTGACTACGAACGGTCTTCCCCGGAGCGTCACCCAAATGAGAATTGCCGCGCCGTGCGCCGGGCGCCCGGCATCACGTGTGGTATGACGACCCCCTGTATGTGGGGGAAGCCGCCGCCTTGGCGCCGGCCTGTGCCGCGCCGGTCTGCACAGCGCCGGCCCCGCGCGCGGCGCCTGCTCTTGCCCGACAATGCCACGCCGCCGCGCGCAACTGTGAAAGATTTCGGCGCGTCGCTCGTCTTTTTGGATGCAACCTCGCGCGCGGCGTGCCTATATAGAGGCATTGCGCCCCGGTCGGGCGGGCCGGTATTTTTTCACGCGGACATCATTTGTCCGACTGGCTCTGGTATTTAATCGAACTTTCGCGCATTCGTGCCGGCGCGAACCGCGTTGCGTCACGTTGGCATGTCGGAGGCGGCCGTCATGACCAAGTTCAAGACTCAGTACACGCGACTCCTGTTCATCGATCGCAAGCTCAAGGCAGGCGGGTACCCGAACTGCAAGAGCCTGGGCGCCGAGTGGGAAGTGAGCCCGAAAACGTTTCAGCGCGACATCGACTATCTGAAGTACCAGCTCGACGCGCCGATCGAGTACAGCCACGCGCACCGCGGCTATTACTACACCGAGCCCAACTTCCGGTTGCCGGCCATTCCCGTGAGCGAGAGCGACCTGCTCGCGGTGTACGTGGCGGAAAAGGCGATACAGCCGTTCCGGAACACGCCGCTCTACAGCAAGCTGGCCAGCGTGTTCGACAAGATCGGCGACGCCGTTCCCGACAAGAGCGGCGCGCGGCCCGCCTGGATCGACACGCGGATCTTCTTCTTCCACGAAGCGCACGCCGAGATCGACCCGACGATCTGGGAGACGATCGCCACCGCGCTGCGCGAGAGCCGGCGGCTGGCCATCACGCACAAGTCGCCGGCGCGCCACGCGCCGGTGGAGCGGGAGGTGGATCCGTATCATCTGGTGAACTACAAGGGACAATGGTACTTGAGCAGCTTCTGCCATCTGCGCCGTTCGATCCGAACGTTCGCCCTCTCGCGCATCAGCGCCGCACGGATCCTACGCCAGGAGTTCGCCATGCCCCCGGAGTACAGCCGGGAGAAGATGTTCGGGGACCAGTTCGGCATCGTGTGGCAAGAGACGAAACACGATGTGCGCGTGCAGTTCACGGCCAGGGTGGCGCCGTACATCCGGGAGCGGACCTGGCACCCGTCCCAGCGCATCCGGGAGCACAAGGACGGCGGCATCGTACTCTCGTTCACCACGAACCATATCAAGGAAGTCAAAGACTGGGTCCTGCGCTGGGGCGACGGGGCGAAGGTGCTCGCCCCGCAGATCCTGGTGCAGGAGGTCACCGCCGCGCTGCGCGCGGCGCTCGCGGCGTATCGGTAGACCGGTTTCCGGATTCCGGATGCGGGATGCGGGTCGCCGGATGCCGGATGCCGGGCGTCGGGCCTGGGCCGGCGCCGGGGAGATTTCGAGTGAGCCGCGCCCGCCGACTTGTCTCGCCATAGTCCCGGGCGTCTGCGCCGCGGGACGACGGCGGAAGCGCTGAGCGAAGGCGGGTTTTCGAGTAAGTTCGCGAGCAAGTTCTCGAGCAGGTTCTCGAGCAAGTCTGGGACCGTGAGCGTAACGAAAACAGATCAGAAGCGGCTGCTGACGTATGTGATCGAGGCGGCAGGCGGGCTGGGCGTAACGTGCAGCGTCTTCGCCGATTCGCGGGACGCGCACTATGGGTTACACGGGAGCTACCCATGCGATCCCAGACGCCTGCTCGCTTCGAGCGACGTGCTCACGCTCTCGCCGCAGCACCGCCGTATCCTGATGCGGCTGGTGATGTGCCAGGCCTCCTACTCGGTGGAGATCGCGCTGCGCGGGCCGGAAGGCGTCGCGATCGTACGCGAGATGGTGGCGACCGGCCATTGCTTCTGGTCGAGCCAGCAGCGCGGTCCGCTGCGGTGGGGGCCGGAGCGTGAGGCGACGGCGATGTGGCGCACGGAAGCGAACGGACTCTTTCACCCGGTCTGGCTCGTGCCGCCGCCGGCGCCGGACCGGATCCTGCCGCTGACTCCGCCGCTGTACCTGGACCTGAACAGCGCGACCTGCGGCCTGCTGCAGACGAACCTGCCGGACGCGCTGGCGGCGACCTGGACGGCGACCGCGCCCATGGACGCGAGGGCGGGCGCGCGTTTCTGTCATGACGTCGCACGCTGGTTCCCGGAAGTCGACGTGCCGCTGCCCGACCGCGTACCGGTTCAGACCCTGGCCGACATTCTGCCCGTGCCCTGCCTCACGATTTCCGAGAAGGAATTCGGCGCGCCGGCCCAGGCCGGCTCGCGCGCCACGCGCCTGCTCGTGCTGCGGCTCGAGTTCGACTATGCGGGCAAACGCGTCGCACAATCGGCCCGCGGCCCGTACGTCAGCCTGCTCGGCGACGACGGGCTGCGCCGCGTCAGGCGGCACCGCGACATCGAGGAACGGGCCGTCGAACGGCTCCGCACCTACGGGTTCTGTCCGCTGCAGGAGGCGCTGCCCGACCACGCGCTGGGGGCCTCCGAACAGAACTGGCTGCTCAGCCGCGACCGCGGCTACGATTGGGCCGGCATCCTGAGCGCCGTGCTTCCCCAGCTCGAAAAGGACGGCTGGCGCGTCGATCGCAAGGCGGGCCTGAACGTCGTGGCCGTCAACGACGACGACTGGTACACCGAACTGGAATCGACCGGTATCGACTGGTTCGAGTTCGAGGCCGGCGTCCGGATCGAAGGCCGGCGCATCAACGTCCTGCCGGTCGTCCAGGAGCTGCTCGCCGCCTACCGCGGCAAATCGCTGCAGGAAATCGAAGCGCAGCTTGCCCAGCGCACGCTCACCGTGTCCGTAGCCGAAGGGACCGTGCTGGTCGTCTCCGGCGCGCGCCTGTTCCCGATCCTGCGTAACCTGTTCGAGCTGTTTCACAAGGAGCCGCTGCAGCGAAACGGCCGGCTGCGCATGGATTTCTGGCGCGTCGCCGAAATCGCGGAACTGGAAAAGATCTTCGCCTCCGCCTGGAACGCGCCGGGCCAGGTGCGAACGCTCGCCCGGCGTCTGCAGAAGGCCGCGGCGCTCGCGCCCCGGCCCGCGCCGGCCGGCTTCGAAGGGGGGCTGCGCCCCTACCAGGAAATGGGACTCGCCTGGCTCCAGTTCCTCCAGGCCAATGCGTTCGACGGCATTCTGGCCGACGATATGGGGCTGGGCAAGACCGTGCAGGCGCTCGCCCACTTCCTGATCGAGAAGCAGAACGGCCGGCTCGACAAGCCGGTCCTCATCGTGGCGCCGACCAGCGTGACGCACAACTGGATGGACGAAATCCGGCGGTTCACCCCGCCGCTCTCGGCGCTGCTGCTGCACGGGCCCGACCGCAAGGCCGATTTCGCGAAGATCGATCAGGTCGACCTGGTCGTCACCTCCTACGCGCTGCTGCGCCGCGACGCGGACGTGCACCGCAAGCGGGACTACTCCTATATCGTGCTGGACGAAGCGCAGTTCATCAAGAACCACCGCGCGCTCACCGCGCATATCGTGCGCAACCTGTCGGGCCGGCGCCGGCTGTGCCTGACCGGCACGCCGATGGAAAACCATCTCGGCGAGATGTGGTCGCTGTTCCATTTCCTCATGCCCGGTTTCCTCGGCACGCAGCAAGGGTTCAACACCCAGTTCCGGAGCCCTGTGGAAAAGGACGGCGATCCGAACCTGCGCCTCGTGCTCAAGAAACGGGTCGCGCCGTTCCTGCTGCGCCGCACCAAGCAGGAGGTCGAGCAGGAACTCCCGCCGAAGACGGAGATCGTGCATACCGTCGAACTGAGCGACCGGCAGCGCGAGCTGTACGAAACCATCCGCCTGGCCATGGAGTCGCGGATCCGGCGTGAGATCACGCGCAAGGGGTTCGCCCGCTCGCAGATCACGATCCTGCAGGCCCTGCTCCGGCTCCGGCAGACCTGCTGCGACCCGCGCCTGGCCGACAAGCAGGCGAAGCACTTCGCCCTGCCGCAATCCTGCAAACTGGCCGCGCTGCTCGACATGATCCCGGAGATGATCGAGGAAGGCCGCCACATCCTCCTCTTCTCCCAGTTCACCCGGATGCTCGCGCTGATCGAGCAGGAACTCGACAAGCGCGGCATCCGCTACGTCACGCTGACCGGGTCCACCCGCGACCGGCAAGCCCTGGTCCGACGGTTCCAGAGCGGCGAGGTGCCCCTGTTCCTCATCAGCCTCAAGGCCGGCGGGACCGGCCTGAACCTGACCGCGGCCGATACCGTGATCCACTACGACCCGTGGTGGAACCCCGCCGTCGAACGGCAGGCGACCGACCGCGCGCACCGCATCGGCCAGTACAAGCCGGTCTTCGTCTACAAACTGCTCACGACCGGCACGGTCGAAGCGAAGATCCTCGAGCTGCAGAACCGCAAGCGGGTCCTTGTCGCCGGCGTGCTCACCGAACAAGCCGCCCGCAAACTGCATTTCGACCAGAAGGACCTCGAGCGCCTGCTCGCGCCGGTGGCATAGGCCGCCGCGCTCCGCCCGGCGGCCTAAGGCGGGCGTTGCCCGCAACCGGAGTAGGCCAGGCGTCCTCGCCTGGCCCTCCCTCGGCCGTGCGCGCCCGTGCGCGGCCGAGGACGACCGCGCTACTCAGATACACGCCAAACCGTCTATGTTCACACGAGAGGCGTCAAGGCGGGCGTTGCCCGCAACCCAAGTGGGCCCGCCTTCTCCGACCGCGTGCCGCCATAGCCCGACCTGCCGCGACGTAGCCTGAAAGGTGAAGGCGGGAGGGCGATGGCGGAAGCCTCCGGGCGGAACCGGAAAACCTGACACCTGACACCCAAACCCCCGGATGGTATCCTATCTGTCGAAGCACACGCACGGCGAATGGCGATGCTGCTCATCCTGGATCTGGACGAGACCCTGATCTTCGGGACCGAACGGCCGTTGGCGCGGCCGCCGGACCTGCGGATGCCGCCCTACTTTGTCTACGGCCGGCCGCATCTGGACCGGTTTCTCGCCTACTGCTTCGAGTCGTTTCACGTGGCGGTCTGGTCCTCGGCGAGCGAGGATTACGTCACCGGCGTGGTGCAACGTTTCTTCACGCGCCAAGAGGAGCTGGTTTTCGTCTGGTCCAGAGGCCGCTGCTCGTGCATCTACGACGCGGAGTCGGGCCGCGAGTACTGGCTGAAGAATCTCCGGAAGGTCAAACGGCAGGGCTACCCGCTGGAGCAGGTGCTGATGCTCGACGACGACCCCGACGCCCTGCGCAAGAACTACGGCAACCACATTCCCGTCATGCCGTTTCGGGGAGACCCCGCCGACGACGAGCTGCCGCGGCTGATGCGGTATCTGCCCACCCTGGCCGACCTGCCGGACGTGCGCACGGTCGAGAAGCGCGACTGGCGAGGCTAGCCGCCTGGTCTATTCATCGACTTCGCCGGGAGAGCGCGGAGGTGCAGCGGATCAGGGGGCGCGTGGCGGCGGCCCGGCGAAGCCGTGTCGAGACACCACGCCGCCGGCGTGGCACGCGCTGAGGCTTGCCGCGCTGAAAGCGCGGTCGGCCTCCGGCTATGGCGGCAGGCGGCGCCGCCAGCGGGAAGAGCCGGGACGGCTCTTCTACTTTTCCCGCCCTTTCGCGCGGCGCCGCCTGCCCGCGCGCGCGCGGGCCGTGCCGTAAGTCGCGCGCCGTTCGGCGACGATACTCAGCGCCGCGTCGCCCCCGAGCAGATCGCTGCGGACTACCTGCACGATATAAGCCGACCGGTTCAAACCCAGCGCCGCGGCGCGCGCATCGATCTTCGCCAGCAGGTCGGGGCTGACACTGAACGCGCAGGGAATGCGTTTCATGATGCGCCTTGTATAGAGAAATCCGGCCGGCAGGTCAATCGGGGAGTGCGGCTTTGCCCGCTGGTTCATGAATTCGCTAACGCAGCCCGGCAAGCGGCTCGTCGGGAGCCTCGCCCTCCAACTGCACGAGAACCTGGCAATGGAGGGCGAGCGCCTGCCCGCCGAAAGCCCGGCGGAGGCGGATCCTCGCGAGCCGCTGGGTACCGGATACGTTGCCGTGCTTGCGTCCGGGTACACGGAAGATTTCGCTTGACCCTGCGTATAAACTGTTTATACACTCCCCGGAATCGGGAACGGGCCATCATGAGGCGCCGCGCCACGCGCGATCACACGCCGGCCGCGCCTGTCTGCCGGAGCCGCCCGCACACGGGACAACCCGGGCTGACCTGATCCGCTCCGGCAGCTTATCGAGCCATCACTCCGTACCGCTCCCGCCTCCAATACAAGCCCGCCAACCCGCGGAGGCGAATCATGACTGTTCAGGTACGGCTGTTGACGGATGAGGGCCGGATTCAGGAATGCATGCGGCGGTTCGAGGAACTGGTAGGCGTCCGGATCCCCATTGCCTATCTGGCGCGGGGCAGCACCTACGGCTGTTTCGACGAGCGGGGCACGCTTGTGGGCGGCTATACGCTGGTGGCTACTCCGCCGTTTCGGGGTGTTGTCTTTCTCCCGGACGCGGTGAAAGAAAACCATTGGTTTTTTCAAAACGTCTCCTTGAACAACGTCCTGGAGGTGAACGGGGTCTGGCTGGAACGCGGCGCGCGGCTCTCGGCCGGCGACGTATATGCGTTCTGGTGGCAGCTCGTCCGCTCCATGCGCCGGACAAAGAAGCGCTATGTCCTCGTATGGTACAATGCCAACAACAGACATCTGCAGCGGCTTTACGGACGCGTGAAGAAAGAAATCATCTACAAGGGCCAATCGCAGCCGAACGGCAGGGAAACGACGCATGCGGAGATTTGCGTCGCGTATACGACCCGCCTGAAGCTCTCCTACTCGGTGCTCGGGCACCTACCGAAAATACTGAAGCTGCGTCTCGTCCGGTTCTGGCGGCGGCGCATGCGCAGGCCGAGAATCAGCCCGCCGAGGCCGAGCAGGGACAGTGTTGAGGGTTCCGGGACGGCTTGAACGACCAGGTTATCGATCGCGATGTATTCGTCGGCCGCGTTGCAGAGCCCTTCCACCACGACCTGCACCGAGCCGACCGAGTCCGGGACGGCCGCCGCCTCGAGCGTCCAGTCGGTGCAGTTCTCCAGGTCCGGTTCCAAAGCGGCGAAGAACGGCGCCTGTGCCGTGCCGTCCTGCACCAGATGCATGCGCAGGACGTCGGTAGCCTCGAACAGGCCGTCCGCGCGCCAGTAGACGGAGACCTGCACGCCGGTGTAGCCGCTGAGGTCGATGGGGTCCGTGCGCAGAACGAACGGTTCGGCGGTGCTCGGGTCCTGCCCTTCGGGGTCGCGCCACGCAAAGAACCATGCGCCCGTCTTCGCGCCCCAGGCGGCGTCCCAGTTGGTGTCGTTGTTGTTGCGGCCGAACACGTCGTCGCCAACGCTGAATTCCGGGCAGGCCGCGTTGGTCGGGTGCTCGGTGGTGTAGCCGCCCGCCGTCTCGAAATCGTAGGCCCGGATCACGCCGCCGCGGCAGGCGGCCGTTGCGAGAAGCATCATAATTGCGCCGGCGGTCAGTCGGGATGTGGACAGAGAGCGGGTAGGTGTGCGAGTCGGCATCGTTCTGCGCCTCCTGGCTTGTGATTCTAACTATGGCACGCCACAGCCCTGCCAGACTACCGGCGCTGTTTCCGCGGGTCAACCCAAAAAAGGCGCGCCCCGTGATTTTCGCGATTGACGGCACGACGGGGCCGGTGGTAATCCCGCTTGGATGAACGAGGCGAGCGTTGCCGGCGAGCCGAACCGGCATGAACGTCGAACAGTCAACGTCGAGTCCACTTCGACAAGCCGGCTCGTCAGGAGCCTCGCCCTCCATGGCCATTACATCTGGCGTCAATGGAGGGCGAGCGTCCTCGCGAGCCGCTTTCTTGGCGTGTACTCAACATTGAACGTCGAATGAGGAGTTGACCATGCCCGAAGAAGCCGGTTTCAGCATCGACTGCGCGTTCCCCGGCGGCAATATCGTTCTGGAGCGAAGCGAGGGGGCGGACGTTTTTGTGCATCAGGACCTGCGCGACACGGCGGGTGACTGGTTCTACTGGTGTTTCCGCGTGCGCGGCGCGCAGGGCCGGACGCTGCGGTTTCATTTCACGAAAAGCAACGTGATCGGCGTGCGCGGCCCGGCGGTCAGTCTGGATGCCGGGCATTCGTGGCAATGGCTGGGCACGGATGGCGTCGACGGCCAGTCGTTCACCTACGCTTTCGGCGCGGACGCCGAGAACGTTCGGTTCAGCTTTGGCATGCCGTACCAGGAATCGAACCTGCGGGCCTTCACGCAAAGACATCGGGGCGCCGCCGGGCTGATTGTCGAGCCGCATTGCACGAGCCGGAAGGGTCGGCAGGTCGAACGCCTGCGCGCGGGGTGTCTGGATCGCGCGCCGGCGCACCGCGTCCTGCTCGGATGCCGGCACCACTGCTGCGAGATGATGGCCAGCTACGCGGTCGAGGGGATCATGGAGCAGGTTCTTTCCGATACGCCCGAGGGCAATTGGCTGCGCGAATACGTGGAATTCCTCGTACTGCCGTTTGCGGACAAGGACGGCGTGGAAGACGGGGACCAGGGCAAGAACCGCGAACCCCGCGACCACGGGCGCGACTATGCCGGCACCAGCCTGTACCCGGAAACGGGCGCCCTGCGTGACTACGTCCCGGTTTGGTCGGAAGACAGGTTACGGGCGGCGCTCGATCTGCACTGTCCTGCGATCCGGGGCCCGCACAACGAGGTCATCTATCTCGTCGGTTCGCAAGAGCAAATCGTCTGGCGGGAGCAGTCCCGGTTCTCGCAGATCCTGGAGGCCGTGCAGCAGGGCCCGCTGCGGCACAGCGCGAAGGACAACCTGCCGTTCGGCCAGGCGTGGAACAAGGCGAAGAACTACTCCAAAGGCAAGGGCATGAAGAGCTGGGCGCAGGAGCTGCCGGGCGTGAAGCTGGCTTCGGGTATCGAGCTTCCATATGCCAACGCGGCGGGCGGAGAAGTCAACCAGGAGACGGCCCGCCTGTTCGGCCATGACCTGGCCCGTGCGTTGCGCGCGTATCTGGGGGGCTGACATTCGACCGCGCGCGCTCTCTTCTGCCCGCGAAAAGGCGCGAAAGAAGACGCGAAAGGCAGAGAGTTGTGCCGGTGATACTGCAGCAACTTCGAACTGTTTGCGCCTCCCCATCCTTCGGCGTGCAGGCGCCTTCAAAGGCGCAAACAACTCGAAGTTGCTGCGTCCGCCTCTCCTTCCCCTCTGAAGGCGATCGTTGCGGGAATCGAGGATTGCCACGAGGCGAACCACGCCAAGCGGCTTCACACGGCGGCGTCTCGTGGCAATCCTTTCGATTCCCGCAACAACATCATGCAGGCCAGGCAACCAGCACTCCGACCGAACGGCCTTCCCCCTCTGCCTTTCGCGCGCTTTCGCGGGCCATCTCGGCTCGCGCGCGGAGGCGTCACTCTGCGAAGCAGACGACCCGTCCGCTCTTCAACGCGAGATACAGCCGCCCGTCGGCGGCGGCCATGCCGTCCCACACGGGCGGCGCCTCCAGCTCCTGCGCCGCGAGGCGCTGACCGTCCGAGGCGGAGACGGCCCATAGCGCGGCGCCGCTGCGCCCTTCGAGGGCGGCGGCCTGTTCCTGCAGCTTCGCTTGTACCTGCGCGTCGAGCGGATCGGCAAACGCCTTCTCCTCATCCGCCACATCCGGCGGGCCGGCCAGGAAGAGGGTCGCGCCCGCCAGCGTCAGCGCCCGCACGTGCAGGGGGACGGTGTCGGCCCACTTGAACCGGATCCCGCTCAGATCCGACAGGGGGAACAGTTTCCGGACCCTGAAATCCCTGTACGCCGCCGTCCCGCCGCGTTTCTTTGGAGGCGGCGCGCCCAGCCACTCGCCTTTCGGCACTTCGGCCTTCGCGTACTGAGTATTGATCCGCTCGGCGGCCAGGTCGACGCGTTCGATGGTCTCGGGCTCCGTTTCCTTGTGGGCGGCGAACAACTGGTACTCGTGCACGGGCGACCAGCAGCGATACTCCGGCCGGCGCCCGTAGCCGTAGACCGAGTCTGCATCGACGACCAGCAAACGCCCGGACGGCACGTACTGGAAGGCAACGTACCAGCCGCGCGCGCCGGACTCGAGGCTCTTGCCGTACATCCAGTACACGCGATGGAACCAGGCGTCATCGAGGAACCCGGCGCCGCAGAACAGATGCGCGTCGGCGCCCGCCTGGTCTTTCGCGTCGCGCGGGCCAAGCTCGAGCGGGTTGCCCGCCAGATCGAACGAGGCGGACCGCATGTACACGCGGCGCCCGTCGCTGGCAAGCACGTCCGGAAGCGCAACAGGCATCGTCAGCTCGGTCACCTTCGCCTGCAGGTTCTTGCCCGTCTGCGGATCGCGCTCGTCCAGCACCGTCTCCGAAAGCAGGCGCCCGGTCGCCGGGTCCAGCCGGCAGAGCCGCATGCCGCCGTCAAGGAACATGGAGCGGCCGGCGACGCAATAGGCTGCGCCGTCCTGGACCAGCACGCTGCCGTGCACCGGCCAGGCGGACTCCAACTGTTCGAACGCCATGACCCGCCGCACGGCCGGCGCGGCGCGGAACCGCCAGATGAGCGCGCCGTCGGCGGCGCGCAGGCAGTACAGCCACCCGTCCGCGGAACCGAAGAGCACGCGGCCCTGCTCGACGGTCGGCGGCGAGTCGACCCGTCCGCCGGCCGTGTAGCGCCAGCATTCGGTGCCGTTGGCGGCGTCGAGCGCGTGCACCGTGTGGGTGTCTATCGACGCCATAAACAGCTTGCCGCCGGCAACGACCACGCTGCTGAGCCGCCCGCCCAGGTCGGCCTGCCACGCGCGCTTCAGCACGGCGGGCACCGGCGCCGTCGTGCAGCCGCTGCGCGCGGCGTCATGCCGGTAGGTAGGCCAATCGCGCGGATTGACGATTGACGATCCCACTTCGCCCTGCGGGCTTCGCGGGACAGGTTGACGATTGGCGATTTCGCCGTAGGCCGGGCCCTTTTCAAGACGGTCTTGTTCCGGGGCCCGCTCCTCGCTCTGCGCGCCAGGCGCCACGACGTTGAACCCGGTCAGCTTGGATTCCAGGTAGCAGGCGCACGGATGCGGCGGCGCGTAGATCAGCCCGTTGCAGGGCATGATGCCGTAGAGGCACCCGCCGCGCACCCAATGGTGCGCCTGCCAGTGCGCGGCGCGCACATCGACGAATTCAATGCCTGTTCTCGACGTCAGAATGTAACGGCCCGCACCCCGGCTCGGGTGGCAGCGGTGATGGAACCAGTAGGTGTCCACATCCGGCGGGAACTCTTTCTTGACCTCGCCGGAGTGCAGATCGCGGCCGGTAAACACGCCGGAATGTTTTCCGCCCGCGATGGCGCCGGCCCAGACCAACCCGTCGACCACCATCAGGTCCTGCGGACTGGAATGGCCCGAGGGCGGATGGTCGGCGGTCCAGAGCGTCTTGCCGGTCTCGGCCGACAGCGCGGTGTACACGCGCCGCCCGCCGTAGAACAGCACGACGTCCTCATGCACGATCAGGTTCCCCGCGTAGTAGGCGGGCACTTTCTTCTGGCGTTCGATCGGCTCGGAGCGCCATTGCTCCTCGCCGCCGGCGCGGTTCAGGCAGACGACGCGCTCCCCGTCGTGAAACAGCAGCCGCGCGCCGTCCGCCGCCAGCGTACCGGGCATCACGACGGATTCCCGTTGCCAGAGCAGGCGGCCGGACTCCGCCTCGAAGGCCATCACGCGGCGCGGCTTGGCGTCCCACGGCCATTCGGCGGCCACGCGCGCTTTCTCGTCCCAGCAGTAGGCGTGCACGGGCTTGTAGGTTTCGAACGTGCGCGGCTTCTCGTTCGCCATGAGGAAGAGGACGCCGTCGGAGGCAATGACCTCCTCGGTGCCGCCGCTGCCCTCGTATGTGCGGACGGTCTGGCCCGTCGCCGCGTCCAGCGCGCTGAGCGGCGCATCCAGCCCGAGCGTCACATAAACGCGCTCGCCAACGGCGACCAGGCGCCGCGTCAGTTGCGCGGGCCCGCTCTTGAGCGGCCAGCGATGCGCGTGCCAGCGGGGAACAGCCCGCTTCCAGAGGACCACCCCGTTGAACGCGTCGCGGGCGATCAGCGCCCATTTCGCGGGCAACTGCGCCGATTCGGCCGAACCCTCGTCAAGGATGTAGAAAATCCGGCCGCCGGTCGAAACCAGCGCGCTGAGGCTTCCCATGTACTCGTGGTGCCGCGCCCAGCGCGGGCTGCCCACCCACTGCAGCCGGCGCGGCGGTCCGATCTCCGAGTCGCGTGCGACCGGGTTGCCCGTGGCGTCGTGAAGATAGTGCGTCCATTCGTCGATCTGCGGCGGGCGCGGCTTGACGGTCTTCTCCCACACCGCCCCGCGCTTGACGCAGGCCACGCCGTTCGGAGCCAGCACGCGCAGAACCTCGTTCGCAGGGATCGTGCCAAGGTCCGCCGCCACCAGCAGATTCACCAGGTTCTCGGCATAGGGCAACCTGTCGCCGCTCCATCGCTCCACCGATACGGGGCCGTAGAGGCCCTGCGCGTGTATGCGCCGGCGCGCCTGTTCGATCGCGGCCGCATCGGAATCCAGGCCGTGCACGATAAACGCCTCGTTCCGGCGCAATGCGGCCGTCAGTTGCCCGTCGCCGCAGCCGACGTGCACAATGAGCCCGCCCGTGATCCCAGCCGTGTCCAGGATCTCGGCCGCCGTTTCCGCGGGATTTCCCGCCGCGTATGCGCCATGCGCCGAGAGCCATGCCGCCGCAATTACTGTCGTCACCCAGGCCATGCCGGTTGGTCTTTGTTTCATATCCAGACCCCTGCCCAACTCACTCGAGAACTTACTCGAGAACTTGCTCGAAAACCTGCTCGGGAATCTCCGCCCGTCGCCAACACTCTACACGGGCGGTCCGGCAAAAGGCAAGCCGCGGCGAATCGGCCGGCGGGCCTGCGAATTCGCAGGGCGTTCTTGTGCTGGGAAAGGGCGGCGCAGGCTGCTATGATCCGGGGATCGGCCCAGAAGAGTCGGACCATCCGGCTCGCGAGGAGAGGCTGTCTCAAAACCGGGGAACAGCCCTCACGGGCTTAACTACAAACGGCTGAAACCACCAGATATGCCGTTTGTAGTTAACGCCGTAAGGCGTGTGGCAACGTGCGAGTCGGGTCTTGAAACAGCCTCTCCTCGCGAGCCGCGTATGCGCCAGCGCCTGCGAATGGCGTACGGCGTCAACTCGATTTTAAGGGCGTGCGAATCATGACCGGCAACGAGACAGGCGCTTCATCACCGTTCCAGCAGTTGATCCGGGTCGGCATCGCGCTGACCAGCACGCAGGATCTGTCCGCCCTGCTCACGCTGATCCTGTCCGAAGCCAGGCGAATGGTGGACGCGGATGCGGGAACTCTCTATGTGCGGGAAGGCGCCATGCTGCGCGCGGTGGCCGCGCAATGCCGGACGTTGACGGAGCGGCTCGGAGACGGGAAGGCGGAAACGCTGTTCGACTCGCTGGCGGTGCCGGTATCGCCGAATTCGGTCTGCGGCTCGGCCGCGCTGACGAAGGAAGTGGTCAACATACCGGACCTGCACGCGATCGAAGGCGCACGGCTCGCCGCGTGCAGCGCGGCGTTCGACCGCGAGCACGGCTACACCACGCGCGCGGTGCTCGCCGTGCCCATGATCGATCCCGAAGACGAGGTGATCGGAGTCCTGCAACTGATCAACAAGCGGGGCCCGCTGCAGCAGGCCGGGTTCGGCGAACTGGACGTGCGGATCTCGCTGGCGCTGGCCAGCCAGGCGGCGGTGGCGATTCGCAACGCCCGGCTGACGGCGCAGTTGCGCCGCGCGCACCGCGACGCGCTGCTCGGCCTGAGCATCGCCGCCGAGTGGCGCGACAGGGCGACCGCCAAACACATCACGCGCGTGACCGAATACGCCGGCATCCTGGGCCTGGCCATGGGCCTGCCGGACGGCGAACTGGACCTGCTGGTCCAGGCGAGCCCCATGCACGATGTCGGCAAGCTGGGCATTCCCGACGCCATTCTGCACAAGCCGGGCAAGCTCGACGAGCAGGAGCGGCGCATCATGGAGACGCACACGCTGATCGGCGCGAACATCCTGAACAGCGGGGCCAGCGCGGTCATGCGTATGGCGCGCCAGATCGCCTTGTATCACCACGAGAAATGGGACGGGTCGGGTTACCCGAAAGGGCTCCGCGGTACGGCCATACCCCTGTGCGCGCGAATCGTGGCACTGGCCGACGTGTATGACGCACTCTCGACCCGGCGCTGCTACAAGGAGGCGTTCGCACCGGAGAAAGTGCTCGAAATCGTGCGGCAGGGCGCCGGCGCCCACTTCCAGCCGGAACTCGTCGACGCGCTGCTCGCGCAACTCGGCCGCATCTATGAGATCCGAGACCAATTCGGGGATACGCAGGCCGAGCTCGACGCCTTTCGCGACTACGCGAACATCGAACTGAAAGAACCGGATGAAGACCAGTACTGATTCCGGCATCTTCGACGTACCGGCCGCCGACTTTTTTCGACAGACTCAGAGTTACGCAGGAGGGCCCATGCATCATTCAAGACGCGCCGTTGTCGCCATGCTGGTTTCGGTCTTGCCCGTCTGCTCCTGCTTGGCGCAGGCGGTGATCGAAGACTTCGAACACCTGGACGCCTGGAAAGTCGACAAGAGCAAGGCGAAGATTGCCGCCGCCACGCCGGCCGCGGTGGGGGAAAGCGCCATACAAGTCACGTTCCCGGGCATGGCGTACCGGCGGCTGTACAAGAGCCCGCCGCTCGAGAATGCCGACTGGGACTCGTACGAGGGGATCTCGTTCTACGCAAGAGGTGATGGTTCGGATCTGTACGGGTGCCTCGCCCTCGGGGGGCGCAGCTGGCAATCCGGCCATGTCTACGTCTACTACTTCCCGTTGAGACACACCGACTGGCGGCCCTACACGATCGCCTGGGATGACCTGGTTCCCGAATCGGATGTCCTCCCGATCGGAAGGCTCGGCGCTCTGCCGCCGAGCGGGATTCAGCACGTTCGGCTGGGCAGTCGGTGGCAGATCGGCCACAACAACGCCAGAATTCCGCCTCACACCTACAGCGTCGATCATATCGCACTGGCGAAGAAGGTCCCGCGGGACCGCGCGGTGCCGGCGCCTCGCCCGTTCGCCGAGGTCGCCGCACGACTGAAGTCCGGCGCGGCGCTGCACGTCGTGTGTATGGGCGACTCGATCACGGCGGGGACGAGCCTGAAAGACAAAGACGCATCGCGATACGCGACACAGACACAGAATACGCTCCGGCAATGGCTCAAGCGGGACAACATCACCGTTGAGAGCCGTGCCGTCGGCGGGGCAAAGGGCTGGGACCTCCGCGCCTGGGTGCATCGCGACTTTGAGGGCGAGCCGCCGGATCTGGTCACCGTCCTGTTCGGCTACAACGACAAATCGGCGGCTTTGGCGGTGGAGGGGTTTCGGCGGTCCCTGAATGACTACATCGACCGCGTTGCGCGAAAAACGGGCGGCAAGACGGCCATCCTGCTCCTGCCCACGATTCCGGGCAAGCGGCATCGGTTCGTCATGATGGACGACTACGCCGAATGTGTGCGGGAGGTCGCCGCCCGGCGCGGCCTGGCGATGTGCGACGTGCAGAAAGTCTTCAAGGCGCTCGGGCGCGAAGGCGTCGAGAACTACTTCGCGGATATGGCCCATCCGAACGAAGCCGGGCATCAGCTCATGGCCGATACGCTGGCCCGGTTCCTGATGAATGCGGCGGGCATCGCGATTCCGGATGCCGCGGCGGCCGCGCCGTAGATGCTGGTCGCCGGGCCTGCGGCGGACACGTCAACCGTCAACCACGGGTTCATTCCGGGAATGCGGCTCGCGAGGACGCTCGCCCTCCATTTCCTTCAACCTATTGGGCGGTTGGAGGGCGAGCGTCCCCGCGAGCCGCCTCCTGAAGTACTCTCAACCCTCAACTCCGTTCCGCGCGCGGCAGAGCCGCGCGGGCGGATCCGGCCGCCTACGCGCCCGGCCCGGGCACGGCGGCGACGCGCAGGCCCGTGTGCGTCTCGCCCCTGAGCGCGCCGTCAAAATGGAAGACGACCGTCGCGCGCTCGTCGAGCACCGCCCGCTTCCGCGGCACGAAATCGGCCGTGTAGCGCGGCACGAACGAGACGCGCACCTCGTCGATCGCCCAATCCAGCGGGCAGGCGCCGGTGATCATGGAGCCGAGCTGCACGAAGAAGGACTCGCTGCTCTTCTTCCACGGCTTGCCGTGCGTCTCCACGCGCGGCGCCCACGAGCTCTTCTTCCCGTCCAGGAACACCTCGAAGACGAGCCCCTTCTCATCGGTCGCCGACCACTGCGCGGCGAGATGATGCCAGCCGGGCTTGGCCCAGGCGTCGAGCGGCCCGTTGCTGGAGATCTGCTGCCACGTGCCGGTCGACAGGTTGGCCGAGAGCTGGCGCCCGACCCGCCGCACGCAGACGGACCGGTGATTGGCCAGCGTCGGATGATCGTGACGCACCGGTCCGTGATGAAAGAACACGTAGTTCGGGGCCGGCCCGATCGGCGTCCGCGCCTCGAGCGGCGCGGCCACGTTCACCCACATCTCCAGCGTGCCGCGCCGCGAATCGAACACCTTCGCTTCGCCGGCCAGCGCGGGGAAGTGCACGGTGTCGGCCAGGGCCTGCCCGCTCACGCCCGGCACGTACCGGGCCGTGCGCGGGTTCGGCTTGCCGAACCGTTCGCGGAACGTCCACGCGCCCTCCTCCGCCTTCAGCCGGAACACGAACTCCAGGCCCGGCTCCGGCGAGTCGAGCAGGTACCGGATCGGCTCGCGGGTCCGCCAGAGCAACTGCACGGCCGAGTCCTTGAACACGACGAGTTCGCCCTTGCGCGCGTCGCCGTTGAATATCTCGGCCTCGAGCGACACGCCGTGCAACGGCCGCGTGGTGTCCATGCTGATGTCGAACACCGCTTCGTAGCCCGTGCCTGTGTCCGTCGTGACCTGGCCCGCCCGCTGCTTGCTGACCCGGAAATGGACGACCGGTTCGCGTTCGGGCGGCGCGCCGGCGAGGAACTCGAGTGGCGCGAATTTCGACGGCGTGTGAAAACCGGCTCCCTTCAGAACCACCGTCGACACCGATTCGGACCCGCCGTCGGCCCGCTTCAGGTTCCGGCACAGGTTCGCGCGCCACGTCGCGCCGGCGCGCGGCGCGCCGCCGAGTTCCGCCGCCGGAATGGCCGCTTCCAGGGTCCAGCGGTCGGGATAGCGGGCGACGGCGAACCGCGCCTTTGAGCTGAACCCCTTGTGGTCCAGGACGAGCTGGCCGTCGGCGCTGCGCCGCTTGCGCCCGTCAAACGTGTTGCCCGCCGCGTCCCAGATGTACTGGACGTAGCTTTCCCCGTCGCCGTTGGCGTCGACGAACAGCTCGACCGAATGCGACGCGTCCCAGGAGTCGGACCCGGTCTTCCTGACGGGTATCGTATCGGCGCCGGGTTCGTAGACGGTGTAGCCGACATAGAGTGTGTCCGCGTCGTACAGGAGTCGCGCGGCCGTCTCCTTTTCGGCCGGGGTCGAGGTCTGATAGTTGACGAAATGCTCGTTCGGCGGCGCGGTCCGCCAGGCGGGTTCGTCGAGCCGCCCGTCGATGGCCGGCGCGGCGGCGGCCGGCACGGCCTGGAGCCGGCGCTGCGCCATCGCCTCGCGGAACCAGGCGGGCGTATTGTGCGCCTCGAACAAGCCGCCCTTCTTCTCCTCGAACCGCGCGATCTCCCGCTCGAACGACCCGAAGCTCTTGTCGGAGAACCGCCCGAAGTGCAGCCACAGATCGCGAGGGTTGTGCGGGACTTTCTCCATCCACGCCGCGCGTGCCGACCACGCGGCCTGCTCCCGCTCGGCCGCGGTCCGTGCCTCGCCGAGCAGCCGGTCGGCCTTCTCCATCTCGCCCGCCATCACGGCGGCGCGCGCCTCCATCATGGGCGCGCGGAACGAAGCCGTCGCGCGCGCCGCCAGCATGAACCGGTAATAATCGCCGAAATTGCGCTCCGCGTTGCGGTCCCGGATCGGCTTGCGCCCGTCGGCAATGGCGCGCTCATACGCGGCGCGCGCGTCCTCCAGCGAAGCCGCGGCGCGGCTCGTCGCCGAGATCAGGTCCCGCATCTTCGCCGCCGGGTCCGCCATGCGCAGGTTGCGCGCGACCGTGTCCGGGTCCGCCAGGAACGTCAGCGAGATGTTCGAGTCGAACACCGGCACCATGTACGGCCCGATCTCCGGGCCCCAGTAATCCGAACAGAACCGCCGGATGTAGGCCAGGGCCACGTCGCGCGGCGCGAGTGTGTTCTCGATCGTGTCGCCCCGGTGCTGCGGGTACGCCTGGGCGCCCGGCGCCTGCGTGTTCCAGCAGAACTCGGCGCCGGCAAACTCGACCGGGATGTCATAGCCCCAGGTCGTACGGCACGGCCACAGCACGTCCGCATGGCCCGGCCGGTAGAACGTGCCCGCCCACGCCGGCTCCATGGAGAACTGCGGCTTCCAGCCTTCGGCCCAGTGCGTGGTGACGCGCATGTACATCTGGAAATCGCGCTCGCCGTAGCAGGCGGACATCAACGCGTAGTGTTCGGGGCTCATTTCGCGGAGGCAAACCTTGATCCCGGGCCGCATCAGCTCCGACACCCGCCGCAGCATGGCCTGGTGCCGCCCGCCGATCTTTTCCGCAAGCTGCCGCGCGTTCGGGATCGGGCCGGACTCGCGCCGAATGGCGTGTTCGATCGCGTCGACGCTGACCCAGGATCCCGCGTACGGGTACACCACCGCGATCAGCTCGAGATCGGGCACCTTCTTCCTGATGATGTCGTAGTACAGGTTGAAGATGGTGGCCACGGCACGGCCCTGGTCGTCGCCGTACATCTCCTTGCAGTGCCGGCACCGGTCCTGCCACATGGCCGGGTTCTTCCACGCGCCGCCGTCCACATCGTGCAGGAACAGCCAGCGCAGGCCGCAGCGGCTCATGAGATCGGCGAACTCTTCCGCCCGCTTGCGGTGCGCGTCGAGCAGCGACCAGCAGTAGTACTTCTTGTGGCACTTCATGTAGATGCAGCGCGTCTTGTCGGGGTCGTCCTTGTCATCGGGCTCCGTGCCGATACAGGTGCTGGCATGGTTCAGGTCGAACTCCACGCCGCGGGCGCGCGCATAGTCGTTGATCTCGCGCGCATACCGCCACAGGCGCGGGTCGGCCTGGGCCAGATGCGGCGAAAGGCACCCGATGCCCAGATTCACCTTGTGGCGCAGGAACCGGTCCACCAGGGCCTGGTTCTCCTCGACGAGCACTCTCGCCTGGTTCTCGAGCCCCTTGATCCCGTTCTCGTTGCAGTTGCGCCGGACCCGCCAGTAGCGCAGCCCGTAGCCGACCTGCCGCCAGCGGAAATCGGGCCAATCCTGTACGGAGGCCGCGCGCAGCACAGCCCGGCCGTTCGGCCGCTCCGCGCCGCCGGCCGGGTCGAGCAGATAGCGCAGCGTGACCGCCGCGTAGAGCGCGCCCTGCGCGTCGCGGCCCGCGAGCATCACGACGGTGCGCAGGCCCTGCGCGTGCATCGCGATGCCGTAGCCCTCCGTCTTGTCCGGGACGGCCACCGGATAGGCGCGTTCGATCGAAGCCATTTCCGCCCCGCCGCTCACCCCGATGACGATGACCAGGCCGCTCGACGCCTGGACCTTGGCCAGATCGCCCGTCCGCACGCGCAGCGCGGGCGCATCCAGCTCGCCCGCTAGCCGCTGGTTGATCTCCTGCGCGCCGATCGCCAGCTTCGGCTCCGCGCCGGCCAGGAAAATGGTGCCGTTCTCGGCGGGGATCGCCGTGCGGTGCACCTCGATCTGCTTCGGCGTCGGCGTGATCAGATGCCACGCGCCCGCCGGCGCAGGCAGATTCTTCACCGCCACCGCCGTCCCGATGCCGCCCAGCCCGACCGCCGCGCCCGCACACACTGCCGCCACCTTGATTTTAGCCCACATCATCATTCGCATCGCTCCTCTCGCCGTCGCGTAGGCCGCTCCGGCAGCCGCCGTGCCGGCCGCTGCGCCGATGCCGGCGCTGTGCATCGCATCGCACAGCGCCACGGAAATGGCCTCCGCCGTTCGGGTTGACAGGAGAGAGATGAGCAGCGCGGAAGAAACCTGGATCCCCCGCCGCATCAGGACGTCGCGCAGCTTGCGGATGCCGTTGCGGATGCGCATGCGCGCCGCGCCAAGCTCGATGCCCGTTTCCTCGGCGATCTGCTGCGGCGACTTGCCGGCCAGGTAGTGCGCAACCACCGCCTCGCGCGTCCGCGACGAGAGCGCCTCCAGCGCCAGGTCCAGCTCCGGCGCAAGCTGCTCCCACATCGCCTCGCGCACCGCCGGCTCCGGCGGCGCGACCCGCTGCTCGCGCCGAACCCGGGCCGAGCGCGTGCGGATCATGTATCTGGCCACATTGCCCGCCGTTCGCCACAACCAGCCGCCCAGCATCGTCTTCCTCCCCAGCTTGTGCGCCTTCTGCGCCAGGATGATGAAGGTCGCCTGCGAGGCGTCTTCGGCCAGGTGGTGATCCTGAAGCCGGCGATAGGCCGCGCTGTACACCAGCTGCCCGTACCGCTCCACGATCTGCCTGAACGCACCCTCAGACCCTTCCCGCACGTAGTCAGCAAGAAGCTGTTGCTCAATCGCATCCATGCCGACCGTCCCTCTCTCCTTCCTTCATCCGTATATGACGACTGATGGGCCGAAGTTAAAAAAATATCGCGCAGCCAATGCCCTGCACCATCCAGAATAGGCCATTTCCCCCCGCCAACGCCAGCATCCAGCCATTCTCATTCTGGCGTTGCGCCCGTTTGTCGTGTCGAAGATCTGTGGTGGAAGCCCCGTAAGGGGCGTTCCCTGGGCATAAGGCGTGTACGGACAGCCCTTACGGGCTTGACTACGAACGGATTTCACCGGGGCGCCGCCATAGTGAGGATTGCTGACCAGCATCCTCTGGCCCTTGACATGCGGGCCGGCATGCGACTATCTCTATTATGAAACTTGCGTTTCATTTTTGAGATTCCAGCAAGGAGGAAGCGGTGGCGACCCTGACCCGACCGAACATTGTGCTGATCAACTGCGATGACCTGGGGTATGGCGACCCGGGCTGCTACGGCTCGACGGTGAACCGCACGCCCGTGCTGGACCGCATGGCGGCGGAGGGGATTCGGTTCACGGATTTCTACATGGCCAGTCCCGTCTGTTCTCCGTCGCGCGGCGCGATGATGACGGGCTGCTATCCGCCCCGGATCGGGTTCGACTCGTTCGACGGCGCCGCCGTTCTGTTTCCGGGCCAGGGCGTGGGGCTCCATGCCGGGGAGCAGACGATCGCGGGCCTGCTCAAGGAGCAGGGCTATGCGACGATGATCGTGGGCAAGTGGCACTGCGGCGATCAGCCGGAATTCCTGCCCACCCGGCACGGGTTCGACCACTACTACGGGCTCCCCTACTCCAACGACATGGGCCGCCAGGTTGGACGCGAGAAGTATCCGCCGCTCCCGCTGCTGCGGGATGAAGCGATTATGCAAGAGCAGCCGGACCAGGCGGCGCTGACGGAACGGTACACGGAGGAGTGCGTCCGGTTCATTCGCGCGAACAAGGACCGTCCCTTCTTTCTGTACCTGGCCCACATGTACGTGCATCGCCCGATCTACGCCCCCGAACGGTTCATGAAGCAATCGAAGAACGGCCGGTACGGGGCCGGCGTGGAGTGTGTGGACTGGTCCGCGGGCGTGATCCTGCACGAACTCGCGCGCTGGGGGCTGGACGCCAACACGCTGATGCTCTTCACGAGCGACAATGGCTCCCGCGCTCGCGACGAGGGCGGCAGCAACGCCCCGTTGCGCGGGACCAAGGCCACGACCTGGGAAGGCGGCCAGCGGGTCCCCTGCATCATGCGCTGGCCCGCGGCCATCCCGGCCGGGCGGGTGTGTCGCGAGCTCGTCACGGCCATGGATTTCCTGCCCACGTTCGTTCGGCTGGCAGGCGGCAAGCCGCCCTCGGACCGCATCATCGACGGCAAGGATATCGCCGCGCTCATGCTCGGCGCCGACGGCGCCGCCTCCCCGCACGACGCTTTCTTCTACTACTGGAAACACAATCTGGACGCCGTCCGCAGCGGCAAATGGAAGCTGCACCTGCGAAAGCGCGACGACGCGCTCCGCGAACTCTACGACCTGGACTCGGACGTTGGCGAGACGACGAACGTCTACGCGGATCATCCCGACGTCGTGGAGGCGCTGCTCGCGAAGATCGACGCCTGCCGCGCCGATCTCGGCGATGCGGCGACCGGCGTGGAAGGCGCGAACCGGCGCCCCATCGGCCGGGTTGACAATCCGCGGCCGCTCACCCACTATGATCCCGCGCATCCGTATATCGAGGCGCTGTACGATTTGAAGGACGGCGGGTAGGCGGCCAGATGCCCGGATTCACTCGTTCGCCATCTGAAACTTGCTCGAGAACCTACTCGGGAACTTGCTCGACGTTCAACCACTGGCCTGTGGGTTTTCGGCCAAACTTACAGGCTGTCCGTGGCGCAACAAAGACGAGCGGATCGTAGGACGGGCTGGAAAGCCCGTCCCACCGGGAATCGACGAGACCGGCTGCCTGTCCGCCTGCGGCGGGGCAAAGCCTCAGGCGGGTTATGTCCGGCGCGGCCCCGCGCGCCGGGGGCTCGCCTGCCCTCCGGATGGCGCGCGAAGCCCGAACGGAGTCCTGCTCATGGTCACATCGGAACGACCGGCCCGGCAGCCGCGTTCGGCGATCGAGCGCGGGCTTGCCCTGCTCGAGCAGCTCGCCTGCTCGCGCCGCCCGCAAAGCTTCACCGCCCTGAACGAGGCGTTGGGCGGGATCAGCCGGGCGACACTTGCGCGGCTGCTCAGGGCCCTGCAGCAGAGCGGTCACGTCGTCAAGGACCGGGCGACGGGCCTCTACCGCTGCGGGGGGCGGATGGGCGTTTTCGCCGCCGTGCGCACGAGCGGGCGCGCCGAGCTTCTCGTCGAACGCTACGAGCCGCTCATGCAGCGGATCGCCCGCGAGCACGCCGTCTCGGTCATCCTGCAGGAACGGGTCGGGCACGCGCTGGTCTGCATCAAGCGCGTCGCCACGGAGTCCTCGGCGGTGATGCAGGAGGAAGGGCACATCAACCGCGAAATGGACCAGCCGTGGGGTCTGTTGCTGGCCGCCTATGACGAGAGCGTCGCCGCAACGGTCGCCGACCCGCACCTGCGCCGGCGGCATCCGCGCATTCGCGCGGACGGCTTCGTCTACGACGACCAGACCTTGCGCCGCAATTTCCGGCGGCTGGGCTTTCCCCTCCTGGACCGCGCCAACCGGCTCATCGGCGCCTTCGGCCTGGGCGGCAGCATCCTGGAGATCACCGACGCCAACCTCGATCGCCTCGTCGCCGGTATCCGGCACGAGCTCGACCGGCTCGGGCCGCTCGACGGATGAAGGCCGTTGCGCCCGATCACACGCACTCCGCACATCGCTGATCGTGTGAGACCCCTTGTGTGCCGGGCAAGAACACCGGAGAGCAGAGAGAATCGACCCTCGTAATCATTCTCGTAATCAGCAATCGAGACTCACCGCGCAACGTGATGTTTCGAGAACGGAATGCCGGTATATTTCTACGGCACAAACGGCGAGTACGGCTGCTTCTCCAACTTTGCAGCCTACCCGATCCGTCTGCACGGCAAGCAATGGCCCACCAACGAGCACTACTTCCAGGCCCAGAAGTTCGCCGGTACCGAGCACGAGGAAACCGTGCGCCGGGCCGAGACCCCGGCCAAGGCCAAACGGATCGGTAACGACCGAAGGCTCCCGCTCCGCTCCGACTGGGACCGCGTCAAGGACGCCGTCATGTACGAGGCCGTACTCGCCAAATTCACGCAATGCCCTGAACTGCGCCGGCTCCTGCTCGATACCGGCGACGACTACATCGCCGAACACACTGAACGCGATCACTACTGGGGCGACGGCGGCGACGGGTCCGGCAAGAACCGGCTCGGGTTGATACTGATGGAAGTGCGAAAGGAATTGGGCGAATCCCCCATGCCGCCCTGAGCCATCCTTGTCTCGGTCTTTGTCGCAATCTTTGTCGTAATCCCGCCGCTGCGGCGAGGCTTCCGACAAGGTTCTCGACAAAGTTCTCGACGAAGTTTCTGATCAGCCCGCTTTCCAGAAAGAATCCCCGCCCGCCCCCGTCTATGTCAGCGGAACCCATGATCGCACCATACCCTCTCATCATCAGACGCCCGGCCAATACGGCCATGCTGGTCCGCACGCTGGGCAAGATCCCCTTCCCTCGCGTCATTTTCTTCCACACGATCACGCATGAGCGCAGATGCCCGCCTCGACTACAACGCCGGGTTGGCCTATATGGTGAACCGGTTCCGCGGGCGGGTCCATCTGACCGACACACACGGCCGCCCATTGACGATCAACTATGGCGAAATCCTGCAGATGGCCAGACGCCGGCGCGTGAACTTCAAGCGCTATCACATCCGGCTGGATTGGCGGGCAAGAGCGCAGGCGGACAACGGAAAATGAGAAACGTGCGACAGAAGAATTCTTGCACGAATGCAGTCGGTATCACGGCCAACAACGCCGCTTGCGCCGGGCCTTTCGGCGGCTCCGCGCCGAATCTGCCTTCGGGCTCACCCGTATTTTCGGATTACGGGGAAGCCTGCGCTTGCGGCCCCCAGCCCCCCGCGCTATAATGCTTTCCGGCCCACGCGAGCAAAGGGACCCCACAATGCCGCCGCCCAAGAAACTGAAGGAAGGCCGGATTTTCCAGACCGTCTTCTACACGAACACGGACAAGAAGAGCCCGTACCGGTTCAAGGCGAAGCGGGTGGTCGACCAGGACGAGCGCGCCCCGAAGGTCATCCTGTGCGACGATCCGCGCATCCAGCCGGGCGAACTGTGCAAGGTGCGGGTCAAGACCGTCACGAAGCCCCGCCAGAAGGCGCGCGGCTACATCGAGGTGGAATTCCTCGGCCAGGTCGCCTTCAAAATCGACGCCAGCTTCTACGTCGATCCCGTGCTGGAGAAGAAGCTGCAGGCGCTGCTCGACGCTGGAATGAACATCCTGCTCGACGGGCCCCAGGGTTCCGGTAAGACCGTCCTTTCCGAGAAGCTCGCCCAGGCGCTGGGCATGGAATACGTGTACTTCAACTGCAGTTCGGTCTATGAGCCGACCGATTTCCTGGCGACGTTTCAGGTGAAAGAAAGCGAGCACCACAACGTCGTGACCGAATGGGTCTCCACCGACGTGCTGCGCGCGCTCGAGGCGGCTCACGCGAACCCGGGCCGGCGCTATCTGGTGTTCCTGGACGAGTTCAACCGGTGCCGCGAGATCGCGCGGAACGGGATCATGCCCGCGCTCGACGCCACGCGCCGGATGTATAACCCCAGGACCGGCTCCACCATCGCGATTCCGGACAACGTGTTGTGGATAGCCGCGATCAACAACGGCGCTCAGTTCACCGGCACCACAACGGTCGATCCTGCGCAGCTCGACCGGTTCGCTCCAGTGAAGATGCGATACCCGCCCGAGAAGGAGGAAATCCGGATCCTCGCGGAACGCTATCCCAACGTGCCGCAGGCCCAGATCCGGCGCATCGTGAAGGCCGCCAACGCGATCCGGACCGACGAAAACCTGCGCGTGGACCTCAGTGTGCGGGCCAGCGAGGAGGTCTGCCTCCTGCTCAGCCACCCGAACTTCGCCGAGTACGACGGCGATCCGCTCCCGGATCTGCTCAAAACCAGCTTCTGTGCCCGGTTCCTCGGCGACTGGGATCAGCCCGCAACCGACGCCGGCTTGGTTTGGCAATGCATCTCCCGGGCCCTGGAACTCTGATCCCCCGAGAAACCATCTTGGGCGCAAGCCTTGTTCTGCGGCACAAGACGAGCCAGAATGAACGGCGAACATAGAACATCCAACGTCGAACAGCGAAGTGCGATGTTCGATGTTCAGTGTTCAGTGTTCGATGTTCGATCTGGACCCACGAGCCAGGCTAGAGCAGAAGAGCGACAATGCGCACAACGTTGTAGGGCAGAGGAGCGCACGAGAGGCGAGGAGGAGAGCCGAAACCCAAGACGAACGGCGCGACCACCGGCAGACTAATCTCCCGTGTCCTCTTCCGGCACAAACGTCGCGGAAATTTGGGCTGGATTGCCGAGGAAGATGCGAGCGAGAAGAACCAGGAGCCGGCAATCCAGCCCAAATTCCCGCGACCTCTCTCCCCTGGCCCGCCGAAGCTGCTGCGCGAAGGCGGCTCTGTGCCTCCGTGAGCTCCGTGGTTTTCACTTCTGCCTACTTTGGGAAGATAATGCAGCTTAGTGCTCCCCGGCGTAAATACGCTAACGTTAGCCGAGGCCGAAATGCCGTCACCCACCCGAAAACCACACAGCCCCCAAAGCATGGAGCAGGCGCTGGCCGACGCCGACCCCAAGATCCGCGCCGCCGCGCTTAGAGGCATGTCCCAGATCGGACATCCCGACCTGCTGGCCCACGCCCGGCGCCTGGTCACGGACGGTGACGCGCGCGTCCGGGTCGCGGCGGCTCAGGTGCTCGGCACGGCCGGCCAGCCCGCGGACAACCGGCGGCTGAACATCATGCTTGGCGACATCGCGCCGGCCGTCCAGATCGCCGCGTTGCGCGCCCTGTGGCAACGGCTGCCGCCGGCCAGACGAGAAGCCGTCGCCGTCGCCAAGGTCGCCGGCTTCTACCCCGAAGTCGCCACCGCGGCGGCCGAACTACTCGAAGAAATCGCTTCGCTGGCGCCGATCATGGACGCGCTGCTCAAACGATTGCACGATCCGCGCACACGCTCGGTCGCGCCACTGCTCGGACTCGTCGCCAGAAAGGCACCGGCCGACTACACCAGGGTGCTGAACGAGGCACTGAACTCACCGCACGCCCATATCCGGGAGGCGGCCGAGAAGGCCATGCATGAACACACCGGCCTGGCGGCGCTCGATAGCGGCGAGGGCCCCCTCGAGCAGGTCGAACGCGCACTCCTCCTCCTGTGCAGGAGCACGGGTCCGCTGTGGGTCCGCGCAAGATGGGTCATTCGCCGGGCGCCGCTGACGCCGCCAATCGCCGATCGGATCATGAGGCATCTGGCCGCCGGCGCGGGCGACGGCGCGGATGTCCTGCTCGATCGCGTGGCGGACCGGCTGCCCGCTCGGCTGGACGAGGCATTCGCTGCGGTCGTGCGGTCGGGCGACAGCACGGCTCAGGAAGCGGCCATCAGCCGGCTGGCGGCTATCGACACGCCGCGCGCGCAGGCATGCCTCTGGGCACTTGTCGACAGAAGAGGCAATAGATCGTCGGTCAGGCGGCGTGCCCTCGAACAGTTGCGGGCGCGTTTCTGTCCGGGCTGGGAACCTCATATCGATGCACTGCTGGAAGCGGACCGGCCGAGCCTGCGGGCCGCCGCCTGCACGTTCATCAAAGAACACGGCGGCATAGGGTACCTCCCCCTGCTGCGCAGATGGATAAGGCAAAGCCGCAGCCCCGAGGTCCGCTGCGCTGCCCTGCAAGCTGTTACGGGGCTCGACCCCACGAACGCCGACGAGACCGCGATGACGGCGCTGCTGGGTAGCGACGCCGGCCTCTGGAAGACCGCCGCGCAGGAGCTGGCCCGAACGCCGAGCTCGGACACGCAGGCCCGTAAGCTGCTCGATCTGATGAAGACCGACCGAGACTCCGAAGGCGTAATCCTCGAGTTGCTCATCAAGAAATACCCCGCCTTGCGGCACGAAGCGCTGGAATGCGGCGTCGTATCCAAACACTGGCAGATCCGCGAGCACGCCGCGCTCGCACTGGCGAGCGGCAAGGACCCGCGCGATCTGCCGCTGCTCGAGTTCCTGAGTGAATCCATCGCGGAAGACACAGAGGGCAAAGCCGTGTCCCGCTCGCGCGAGCCGGCTCCGTTCGATCGATGCGTGGCTGCCACCTGCCGCGCACTCGCCGCGCGCGGCGTGTCAGACTGGCCAACCACCGCCCGCAATGTCCTGCGCGCGTGTTCGTGGCAGCGCCGGGTGGAACTGATCACGCAGTTCGGTGAAGGCGGCAACTGGGGCCAGCTCCGTCTGCTCAAGGCCGCCATGCACGACGAGGATGACGACGTGCGCGCGGCGGCGCTGCGCGGCGCGACCGGCATCGACCCGAAGAACGCGGTCAAATACGCGCTTTCCATGTTTGAGCACGAAACCGGCGCCGACGAGAGGGCGGCGCAGGATATCCTCGACGCGGCCGACACCATTCCGCCCGCCCAGATCGGCCGGGTTCTGAAGCTGATCGGCCAGGGCGCACACGAAAAGGGGAAGTACCTGCTCGATCTCATCCGCAGCAGACTGCCCGAACGCCTGCCGGAAGCGCTCGAGCAGGCAATCGCCGCGCCTAACCGGCAGACGCGGCTCGCGGCCGTGCCGCTGTTGCAGGAGCGCGGCGCCCCGGAAGCCGCGGCCGCCTTGAAGAAGGACACGCTGCTCGGCGTGCTCTGCGACGGAGACACGGCCGAACGGCGGGATGCCCTGAATGAACTGGCGGAGTGCGACGATTTAGACCTGGTCGACGCGCTCCTGCCCGCGGCTCGCGATCCGGACGAAGGCATCCGCGCCACGGCGCTCAAGGCGCTCGCCCGGTTCGACGACGTCCGGATCTTCGGCGAACTGATCTCGTCGGTCAACGACGTGGACGAAGATGTCGCCGAGATCGCGCAACAGCTTCTGGCGCAGACGGACGGGTCGGTCCCCGTGTTGAACAACCCGCAACTCGGCGCAGACCCGACGGAGGCCAGACCGCTCTGGATGCGGATCACCGATCGAGTCCGCGCCATCAACCGCTGGGCCGAACGGACCGGGCTGGAACTGCTCGGCCGGCCGGTCGTCGTGCAGCAATACCGCCAGGGGCTTGGCCGGACGAAGCGTCCGAAGAAGCATGAACCGATCGAGATCGAGGTCTCCGACACGCCCGTGACGACCGGGCACCCGCACGGCGAAGACATCATGCGCGGACTGGCCATGCACGAGATCGGACACCATCTCGTGGATATCAACCAGAAGGGTGCGCGCGCCACCCGTGGAATCGCGCGCTCCGAAGGGCTGGACGACATTTACGACATCCTGCGCGACGAACGGCTCGAACGCGCCATGCGGGCCCGGCGCCCGATATGCGGCGCCTGGTTCGACCGGCTTGCCTCCTATGCCTTCACGCAGAACACCTGCGATTGCGCGCCGGCCGAGTATGCCAGGCTCACCGAAACCGAGCCCGACCGGGTGATCGAGGCCGTGCAGGCCGGCCGGCTGCCCGGCCAGATCGTGAAGAAGCCGGGAACCGCTCAACCCGTGGTCCGGCTGCGCGACGTCGACGTGCTGGCCATACCCAACGCGCGCCAGCCGCTGCTGCTGTTCCTCGCCTGCCTGCGCGGCGGAATCGAGCCCCGTACCGTGCCCGACCCGCGAATCGCGCAGGCGATCAGCCTCGTCCCGGCGAACCTGAAAGACCTGCCGCACAGCGAGGTGCTCGAGGTCGCCCGGCGAATAGGCGACGTGATCGGGCGCGTCGAGGACCACGAGGAGCAGCTCAGGAGACTGATGAGAATGCTCAGCCTGTTCGGGCGCCTGCTCCGGCACATGAATCGCGCGCTGCAGATACTCGAGGACTCCGGCATGGCGCCGCCCGGTCTCGAAATCGGGCTGGGCGGCGCGGTTGGCATACGGCGCACGCCGCCGGAGACGCCGCCGGAAACGCCGCCCGAGACCAGGCGGTCCGGCGGGCGCACCCTGAACCTGAGTCGGACCCTCGATTTTCCGGAACTCGTTAAAGAGCGCCAGCTCCCGTTCCAGCCGGGCGCGCACGCCGCGCTCGTGAAGCTGGTTTCGGGCCATATCCGCGTCCTGCGCGCCTACCTCGAACGGCTCGGAATCACCTGGCAGGCCGAACACGCCTCGCGGCGCGGGAGCCGCATCGATATCCCGCAGGCGCGCGCCAGCGTTTACCGGCCCGTCCCGAACCTGCTCGTCGCCACACGCGAGGTACAGGCGCCCGACCTCTATCTCGGCCTGCTCATAGACTGCTCGGGCTCGATGCAAGGCGACAAGATCGAACGCGCGAAGGCGTTCGGCGTCCTGATCGCCGAGGCCGCGCGCGGGCTGCGCGGGATCAACGGCCATATCCACGGGTTCGACGACGACACCTTCTACGCGCTCGGCGATTTCCGGCGTCACTCGATCGCCTCGCTCGAAGCGGACGGCGGAAACAACGATGCCGGCGCGCTCGCGCGTGCGGCCGAGCTTGCCCAGCACAGCGGAAAGCGGAACCGGATCCTCATCATGATCAGCGATGGCTCGCCCTCGCACTGCTCCGCGGCCGCGCTGCGGCAACTCGTCCAGTACGTGACCCGGCGGCTCGGCATGGCCTGCACGCAGGTCGCCGTGGACAAGATGGACGAAATCTGCTTCCCGCACTTCGTCGATCTGTCCCGGTTCAACCTCGACGAGGCCGTCGCCCGGTTCGGCCGACTCGTCGTCCAGCTCACTCAGACGCGGCGGCCCTGAGCGAGCGCGCACGGGATTCGGCATGCGGGCAAGGCCGCCGCGGAGAGCCGGCGCCCTGCCAATCGGCCGGCGGTTGCCTGCAGACCCAGAGACCGGCAGCTTCGCTCGAGCCCTGCGACCGCTCCGCGTTTGCCGTGGAACTTCGCTCCCGCTGCCCGGCGCTGCCCGCTCTGTCTCTGCGCGCCCGTGCCGGTTCCGGCCTTTCGCAAAAAAAGTCGCCACAGTTTTGCCGCGCCTGCCCGCTCTGTCGCGCCGGCCCCGCCCCGCGCCGAATTCGCGAAATTCCGCGGTCTTTCCGTCGTCAAACCCCGTTCGGGCACCGCCGCCCGGCGCCCGCGGCTGCGCGCCCGGCCCAAAGCGGCGCGCTCCCCATTTTTTCGAAAGATGTCCGCGCCGGCGTTCGTCTAGTGTATACGGTGCCGCCGCCCTTCGGCGCCGGCGCCCCGTTCTGTGACAAGGCAACTTCGCGACTCGGCTGGGCCTCGCGCCCACCGAGCCGCGCCCCCCGTGCCGGGCTGGGGCGGCGGTGCGTGAGCAGCGCCGTTGGGCCGAAGGTTCCGCGCTCTTTCGTAGCGAGGTGTGGAATTTTCGGGCGCGCCCCGCCGGCACACCCCTGGCAGCGCTGGCGGGGCCGCGGCAGCATGCCGCGCGCGCCCTGCCGTGCGCTCGCCCGACGCCCTGCCGCGCCCATAGCGCGCCAGGCGCCTGACGAGCAAGCTGCATCGCCCGGCAACGGGCGCACGCTGGGAAGAGCGCAGGACAACTTCCAGTGCGACGGGACGAAGAGATCCCGGCATCGGCGGCACAATCCGTCGGAACTCCAAAATCTCTTCAGGGACGCTAAAGAAGCTCAAAGCGGACGCCGGGCCCTGGTCAAAAAGCCCGGCCCCGCCGGAATCCTGGTGCAGCGCGGGGAATTAGCCGCTGCCGAAAAGCGAGTGGTTCCCCGCCAGGATTGTCCAGGTGCGGCAATGCCGCCCGATAGGACTGACCGGAGACGGTCATACGGGAGTCGAATCCCCCTGCTGCCGTCCGTCGATCAGGAATCCCGAGCGCGCCCGGAGCAGCGCTGCTCAGCCCGCATAGTGAAGGAACGCGTGTACGAGGAGGGCTGGCAACGCAACGATACGAGCCCAGGCACAATCGCAGGGCAAAGACCGCCAAGCGGCGTAGACGCCTGAATGAGGGGCCTCCCCCCACTTGCGCAGCCCGCGAAACGGCGCGGTAAACACACCGCACCGGGCCGGCTTGAAAGAAAGGGCACCCGCCCGTCTCGACGAGCGCGGGCACCAGGCTCCAAGGCCGCAAGGGAATCCGACCAGGTCCAATCCGAGCCGAGTAGCGGGGGTCCAATCCCCCCGCTGGGGCCGGAAGACAATGAGACCACGTGAGCCTGAGCCGCGCTGTTAAGCGTCGGCTCCAGGCAGTGGTTCGGCCCTGAATCATTTTCTCTGATCGTAATCCGTTCTCGTCGCCGCTATCGTTCACCGATCTCGGTGCACCCTCCGTCGGTTGACGATGACGGCGACGCGAGCGGTGGACGACCTTGAGATCATCCTTGGTCCTGCCGAACAACCCTCTTCGGCGTAAGCTTTGGCGCAATCCTTGGCCTGCCGCGCCGTAGCGGCTGAGCGGAGGCGGGTCGTAAGCTTTGTCGTAACCCCCGGCGAACGAGCGACCCAAGGCCGCGAACAAAGGACCGGACAAAGTGCCAGACAAAGGCCGGAGTCCTAAATCTTGCGCGCTCGGCCAGCGACTAGTTGGCAGCCGGCGCCCGGCATCCGGCATCGAGTATCCGGAAATCGCCGCCAGGAGGAACAGGCCGTGTAAATCGGCATCGCCGTTGGGCTCTCTGCTATGGACATCACTGCCCCAATCTGATATGCTGAACGTATGAAGAGCTACAAAGACATCATAACAGTGGAGCCCGGCAAGCGCGGCGGTAAGCCGTGCATCAGGCGCATGCGCATCACAGTCTACGATGTTCTGGAATATCTCGCCTCCGGAATGACGAATGAGCAAATCCTGAAGGACTTCCCGTATCTGACGGAGGAGGACATCAGAGCCTGTCTTCAGTACGCCGCTGACCGAGAACACCAGCAAATGGTGGTCCATGCGTGAAGCTGCTCTTCGATCAGAACCTGTCACCGCACCTCGTGGGAATGCTGGAAGACCTGTTTCCAGGTTCGGAGCATGTGCAGTCTGTTTCAACAAGGATGAGAATCTCGCCGTCCTTGTCATCCTGGGATGACGCATTCGCCCAACCATATGGTCTCCGCTTCGCACCATACCTAGTGCACGAGAATTCGCAATGCGCCCACGCCCTGCTATCCGCAATCCTCCACTCCGCTCCGCTCACCCCAAACGCCGCCACGTATGCGCCGTGTACTCCCTCAGCCATGGCGCGGACACGACCTCGAACGCATGCGCCTGCCGGTTCCGCCATCGGAGTATGCCGAGACATCCCGCCTTGAGCGGCTTGCCCGGATCCTTTTCGTCCCATTCGAAATCGGACATCTTTGCACAGACCGTCACGCCATTGGTGTCCGTCAGGGAATGGAAAGGCCTGCCGCTATGGCCGAAGAAATGGTACACGGGCCTGCACTGGTCCAGCACCCAGCGGATCTCCGCCATCCCAAAGCCCGATGTGAAGAAATCACGCGCCGAATCGTGACTGACCAGGACGTCGATAGGCGCCCTGTCCAGTTCCAGGATACGCTCCGTCTCACGCTCCTGAATGTACTTGGGCTTGTTCAGTTCTGTCTCGCCGACAGGCGGCCCGACTCGCCCGATCCCTAGAATGGTCACGTTTTCATCGCCGGCTTCAAAGCGGAAGGGCACTCCCGTCTTCAACACGTGAATTCGCTTGTAGCAGTCAACGGGGAACACCGCCTCGTCCGTCGCCCTTTCCAGGCCATCGAGAAACTCATGATCCTCATGGTTCCCCCGTACGGCCACGAGATTGCAGTCCAACGACTCCAACACCTGCCGCACATCGTGCCTCGAGGTGAGAAAGTCGTCATGAAAGCCCAGTTCCGTACTCTCCTTACGCGCGTGCCGGATCGTGGCTCTGTCCAGCTTCGTCAAGTCAGGAAAGAGCCCCATATCCCCACATTGCAGGATCAGGTCCACGTGTTCGCCCGTCTCCCGCTGATACCGAGCGACCAGCTTGAACGCCAGCAATACCCTCCCATGCACATCAGCGATAACGGCTATGTTCACCCGCTCAACCCCTTTGTCGTAATCTTTGGCCTGCCGCGCCGTAGTCCCGACCGCGCAGCGCGTCGGGAAGCGGAGGCGGGTCGTAATCTTTGTCGAAAACCCCACAGCAAGAACCTTCATAGGTTCTGAAACTTGCTCGAGAACTTACTCGAGAACTTGCTCGAAGTTCGACCTTCAGACCTTTGATTGCGCTGAAAAACCCGGCGCGGACGGAGCCGCGCCCTCCAAAAATCCAACATGTTGCGTGTTGATCCAATGGAGGGCCGGCCTCTCCGCCGCGGGCGGATCTTCGACGTGCCGGCCGCAGTGGTTTTTCAGC
>JAFGHX010000295.1 GCA_016929905.1 Kiritimatiellia bacterium | reverse complement strand
TGATCGACCAAGAGTGAACGGCCGACCAAGTCGCGCAGCAAGTTCCCGACGAAGTCCCTCCGCAATCCGAGAGACGAACGTTGACCGAAGAGTCGAGCAAGTTCCCGAGCAAGTTCTCGAGCAAGGCGGGAAAGAGAGTCAATTGCCGAACCTGGAGCTGAAGGCGGCGCGCGTCCTCCTCGTTTCGCATGCGGATCAGGCCTCGGTATACCGCAACGGGCGAGCTGAGATCGATGTCGGCAGGTTGGATATCGCCGATGGTGTCGAGCGGCGGATCGATGCGTTTGAAGGACTGGAAGCCGGGCGCGGGGTGGCGGCAACCGGTGAGACAGAGGCCGATGAGTGCGATGGCGAGCACGGGGATGCCTGTTACTGGCAGGAGTCGTCTATGCATTCGACACGCTGTTCGGCTCACTTCGACGGCGGATTCGTCTCCTCCGGAATCGGAGTATTCAGCGGCGGGCCGTATTGGGTTCCATGCCGGCCTCGGCGGTGGGCCAACTCATGGCTGCACTTCAAGCGTGCGCTGTGCGACGACGACGGTTTCAATCCCGTCCTTCTCCAAGCGCACGGTCCGCAGCCTGAGCCGTGCGGCGCTCACCCGCCCGCTGGCCGGATCGAGCCGTATCTCTCCTTCGAGCGTGCAATCGTAAGCGGTGAACACGCGGCTGCGGCGCTCGAAGTCCCGCTCCTTGGCGAATTCCGAGCGCCCCTCGAACAGGATGACATACTCCTTCTCGCTGCGCTCGGCCAGCCGGCACTCCAATTCGGCGACGGCATCCGCGGCGTCATGATCCGGCGAGTAGGTGGGCCGCACGTGCGCCGTCCATCTATCGCCCTGCTCGAGAGCGGAGTGCGGCAACGGAAATGCGGCGAGCAGGCCCATGAGTTCGTCGAACGGGCCGTTCTCCTCGTAGAACACGCCGCCGTATCGGCCCTGTACAACAGTCACTGTCGCCGCGGCCAACCCCTTGTTCATTTCGGCAACGGCCTGCCGGGCGGATTCGGCCGGGACGGGCCGGCCGTTGACGGAGCGGGTGAGCGACGTGGCGCGAAACGAGCACCGGCGCGCCGCTGCCCCGTTCGGGAACGTTTGTTCGGTGCGCAGCGACAGCTCCATCACCAGTTGCTCGCGAGTCGCCTCTTTGCCGGCACGCCGCGTTGCAGACGCGATCGTGACCACGTAGCAGACGTCCTTGCCCTCGACGAACCGATATTGGAACGGCTGGTCCGCGTTGGTGAAGGCGGCGGCAAGAGTCAGGACCAAGCCTGCTCTTAAAGGCCGTTGTCTATTCACAGGAGCATCCTCTTTGCCGCTGGATGGCTCTCACCACAGAAAGCGGCAGTCCGCATCAATGCGCGCCTGATGGTTCAGCCTGCTTCGCGCCCGGCAGCGCCCGGACTTTGAGCAGAATCTCCAGCAGCGTCTCGCTCGCGCCCGGTTTACCGGCCCTCCGGATCACGCGTCGTGACTCGCATCCGAAGGGAATTCCCCGGCGGCCGTCAAACAGCAGGCGAATTCGCGCAGTGCCGGGTTCTATCCTCCTCACCCGGCTGACTGCAGGCTGAGGGTACGCAGCCTTTTCTCGAGTTCCTCGCGCGAGATCTTTCTATCGTCTTGAAGCTTGAGGAGCAGGCCGTCCACTGGCCCCTTCACGTCGATAGTGTCCATCAGATAGAACGCATCGTCGAGCACAACCACGGGGGTATACCGGCCGGGTGCGACCCAGAGATCGAACCTGTAACCGGGCCGAATCCGGGCCTGCTTTTCCTGTTCCCAATGATCGCCGTGCCGCAGGACAGCCATCCGGATACGTTTCTTTCCCTCCAGGGGCGGGCCTTCGATGCGGCCTGAGAGATGGAGTCCGTTTTTCAGACGAATGACGAGCGGCTCGTTGTCGTTCAGGCCCCAGTTCCCCTGCCGGGCCCAGAGTTTCGAGCCCGGCTCGATGCTGCCGGCGCTGAGCTCATATTCGGAACCGGCTGCCAGCGGCGGGATCACAAACGAGCCGTCCGCCCGCGAATCGGCGGACCCGATCCAGTCACCCTTCCGCCACCAGACTTGGACGTCCGGCACAGGCTCCCCATCAGGTCCAAGCACCTTCCCGATACGCTCGAGGCGGCGCGCCAGTGTGATGACCACATTTGTGCCGGCCTCGACAGGCACAGACTGTATGCGCTCATCATATGCTTCTTTGCGCGCCCGCAGCCGGTAGGTGCTGTGCCGCAAGCGCAGTCGCACCACTCCCCGCTCGTCAGTCTCGCCCCTATACTCGTTCGCCTCGGCACCGCCGGCGGTCAGGCGCATGAGGTCGAGGCGAACGCCGGGAATCGGCACTGCGGTCCGGGCATCCTGCACAACGGCTTCAAACGCATACTCCGCGGCCTCGCCCACGACCACGGCCAACCGGAGAAGAGGTGCGCCGGGTGTCGCGATCTGGAGAGGGTGCTCCCGGGGCAAGACGGGGAACTCACGGACCCTTTCAGGGCCCGGCCAATCCAGGCAGAGCTCGGCGAGTTCATAGTTGCCGGGCTCAAGATCGAAAAAGGTAGCCTTCTCGCGAAACAGAAAAGCGGAAACGCGCTGCACCCTCCGCCCGTGCTCGACACGGTATCCGACCAGCGCGCGCATCGCGGTCCCGTGCAGTTGCCGCGCGATCTCTTCCGTGTAGGGCACGGTCTTCGCCCCCTCCCGAAAGGCGACCGCGACTTCGAGGCAGGGCGTCGCCGCGGGGACGACCCACTCGAGCGTTTCGGCGTCTATCTCTCTGCGTTCCAGCCGGTGTCGAGCACGGTTGCCTGAAATGCGAACCGAGGACACATACAATGTATAGTCGCATCCGGGCCAATCGAGCACCTCGAGCAGGAAATGGCCCTGTCGGTCCGTCTTGAGCGTCGAATGCCGGGCGGACTCATTCCGGGCGGCATCAACCCGGAACTTGACGAAACTAAGCGGCGCGCCACCGGTCATTACCAGTCGGCCCCGAATGTGTGCGACTCGGACCGGTTCGACTCGCAACTGCCTTTTGATCGGCTGCCCCGGCTGCTCGAGGCGAACGAGCAGTTCGCCTTCGAACGGGGCATGTACGGTCGGCTCAACCTTGACGGACCACGGGCCGGCCCCCCTGAGCGATTCGTGAGCGAGCCCCTGATCATCGAGCGGAACAAACACACCGTACTCGCTCCCCTCCTCCAAGCTCCGAATGGAGACGCCAACGCGGGGGTACTTGTCCGGTCGTACCGCTTGAAGAATGCCCCCTGCGGTCTCGATGACGACGGCGACCGAGAGACGGGGGCCAGCCGTTTGGCCGGCGGGCTTGCCGCTGATGCCTTCCTCCGCCACGCCAGCCGCGCAGGTCATGCAGAGCAGCAGGCGCGCCCGCAGTGCCCACGGGTTCGTTCGCCGTTTGTTCATTGGCTGTCGTGGCTTCTTGCCCGGGCGCGGATAGAGCGTTGGATCTCTTCAGTGGAGGCTCTGCGCTCCTTCTCCACATGGAGCCGCAGATCGGACAGCTCGCGATCGAGCAGGATATCATCCAGCAGATACGGATCCTTGTCCAGCACGATGACCGGCGAGTACGTCCCCGGCAACAGCCAGGCCTCGAATCGGTAATCGGCGGTGAGGCGCGCCGTCCGTTCCTGCCCGGGCAGATCGCCATGGCGCAGGAAGACGAGCGCGATCCGCTTCTTTCCGTCGAGTTCCGGGCCACGAACGGTCCCGGCAATACGCGTCCCGTTCTTGAGCCGCACGACGAGCGCTTCGTGCTGGGTCGCCACCCACGTGCCGCAGTCGGCGGCCCACCTCGCGCCCGGCCTCACTCCGGCAGCCGTCACGCGGTATGCCTTGCCCGCCACGAGCTCACTGGTGCTGAAGGCGCCGTTCTCGTCGGTTGAGGCATCCACCAGTTCCTCGCCCGCCCGCCACCATACGTCGAAATCGGGCGCCGGTTTGCCGTGCGGATCGAGCACCTTCCCGCGGAACCAAATACGCGGCTCCAGTTCGACGACGAGGTTCGTGTCGGCACTCACGACGACAGGCCGCTTCGCGGTCTCGTAATTGCGCGCCCGCGCGCTGAGTTCGTAGCGTCTGGCGGGCACGCTCAGGCTGAACCGTCCCTCGTCGTCAGCCTTCGCATTATGCGACAGGTAATCCGCGCCGGTCGTGGTGAGCCAGGTGAGCATCACCTCGGCGCCGCCGACGCTCTGCCCGCCGGCGGCATCGCGCACGATGCCGCTACAGGCGCACGCGGGCGGTTCGCCGACGACGACGCGCGCGCGCAGCACGTTCGCGCTGCCCGGCTCGACGCGGAACGCGTACTCTTCCGGCAAGACGGGCAAATCGCGCGAGCCGCCGGTCGCGCGCGCCGCGACCCAGCCGTACGCGACTTCGTAGTCGCCGGGCGCCAAGTCGTAGAAGTACGCCGTGTGCGTATTCGTGCCGATGAAGACGCTGATTCCCCCGGCGCTGATGTAGGGATCGTGCCTCAGATCGAGCCGCCAGCAGGTGAGCCCGTGCGAAACGGCGCCGAACCGCTTGCGGGCATCCGCGAACGTGAACGGGACGAGCTCGTCGCCCGCCTTGTAGAAGACATCGACGGCCAGATTGAGCGTGGAGCGGGGCACGCGCCACTCGAACGCGCCTTGCGCGATGTCCTGCTTGGAGAGCGCGCGCCGGGCGCGCCCCTGTTTGATTCGCTTGTCGTGAACGGAAACCTCAAATTCAGAGTCGGGCAGTTGCAGGACCCGCAGAGCGAAGCTGCCATCGCGTTCGGTTTCCGCCGACAAGGTTCTGACCGTAAGATTGCGTGTTCCTGCAACCTCGACGGTTGCGCCAGCCACCGGTGCACCGTCCTCGGTAAGGAGCCTGCCCCTGATCGTCGTGAGAGCCACATCATCCACGACGAAGTCGCGGGCGATCGCACCGCCGGGTTCGGCCAGTTGCACCTTCAATGTGCCCTTGAGCGGCGCGCAGGCCGTGGGCGACACGCTGATGAGCCAGGGGCCGGCATCAAACAGGATGAGCGTAGCTTTTCCAGTGTCGGCGACCCGCACGCCACCTCCGTCCGCCGATCCTGGTTGCAGTGACCGGTAACCTATGTGCAAGGCTTTGTAGGTTTCCGAAGCAAAAGGGAGCACCGAGCCGTCCGCCTGTCGGACCCGGAGCGTCAGGGTCAAGCGGGTCTGAATGGTTCGAGCCGTATTTGGAGGCGCGGCGTTTGGGCTCTGCAGAAGGGAGAGGGTGAGTCCCGCGATCAGAACCAGAACCCCTGTCGCGTGTCGCATGCTGCGCGTTGTCATGTTCATGTGTCTCCTCTACGGCTGTACGCCGACATCAGCGTGTGGATGCCGCGAGCCGCAGATAGGGGTCGCCGCCCTTCCATTCGAGCTGGGCCGAGACTTCGGTCCCGCCGAAAGGGGCGGTCGAGGTGACCGTCTGGCACCAGACCGATCCACTCACGCAGACCTCCAGCGTATCGAGCGCGTGGACGTCCGACAAGTTTGGTCGGAGGATGCAGGCGCCTGCCGTCCACTGCTCCGAGCCGTTGGAGTGCCACGAATGGGGCTTCCTACTGGACGGATCCGCATTCTCGATCACGGCTTTCTTCGTCGCGTATTCGGACACGGTCAGAGTGGCGAAAGTCGCGCAACCTGCCCGCTCCCATCTGTCGACACCCGGCTGGACATCAGACACGATATCGATCCCGGCAACGCCCAACGACAGAGCGAGAGCCGGCCACGAGAATCCGCCAGAGGCCAATGTGGCGAAGATCTCGGTGGCGGTCATCGCCGCTTCGGTGAAGTTCGGCCAATCCAGGCCCACTTGATCCCCACAGTCGGAGATGACGCCATGGAACGCGTACCCTTCGAAGGCCGCGACGGACAGCCCGCCACCTTGCGTACCATCCTTGCGTACGTCCACCACGTTTCCATACTCACGAGTCTCTATGTAGCCGTAGTAAATAACGCAGTAGAATCCACGTTGCTCATTCATCATCGCGACCCTGCCCAAGTTGTGATGCGAGCCAGTCCAGGCATCCCTCGAGGTCAGTCTCGTCTGGTTAAGAAACATACGCGGATTCACCCCATCGACGGCACGTTTGGCGATGGCTTCGGCGAATCCATAGCTTTCCAGTTGCTTCTGATTGTGCTGGTTCGGCGGGTTATACTGGGGCGGATTCTCGCGATACTTGGTCGCGCCATAGTGCAGGTAGGTTGGGGTCGCCGCTTTCATGCATTTGTCCATGTACTGAGCGGTTGCGCCGGCGCGGATCGCCTTTTCTTTACCTCCCAATTCGAAGACGCAAATACTGCTGTCGCCGTACCAATCGATCTTGTAGGGCTCGGAGTCTAGCTTGACGCCGCCTTCCGACTGCGTTCCCCGCTCACTGCGGCCGGACGCATGCGAGCTCTCCCCACCTTCACCCAATTCTTTCGTGATGCTGACCTTGATCCGGTACGCGGGTTCCGCCGCCACGTCGCCCGGGATTTCACCGATGGCGTCGTACAAGACAGCCGGAATAACTGCGGTAAACACATTAGCAGGGTCTTCACCCGTTGTCAGATTGCCAGGGCAAAGCATCACGATATCGGCGCCGGAGCCGCCTTTCCATGTGTATGTCCGGCCAGCGACCTTGAACTCCACGAACTCCAGCCTTATCTCCTCCACTGCCAGCTTCATGCTCACCGGCGTAATCCTAAACACCAGCGGCACATTCGCCGTGGCGTCGGCGTAGTAGCAATGCGGCGTATCGATGATCTCGACTTTGGGCGCTACGATATCGCGGTCGAACTTGTAGGTAGGTGTTCCGCCGCCTTCGCCACTGCCTTCTTCTCCTGAGTAGTCGCCCTCGAAATGGACGGTATGCGCGCGGCCGCAGTCGGCGTCGCGGATTGTGGTGCGACATCTGAACCCGGTCTCCTCGCCGTCCTGGCCGACGGCCCAGGTGAGCGGCCGGTCGTCGTTCGGCTCGGTGATTTCGGGGGCGCCGATCTGGTACTCCTCGGAATCCGGCTTGACGTTGACCTCCTTGACATCGTTGACCGCCGCGGGCTTTTCGAAGGCCGGTCCCCCGTAGTGCGGCACGTGCACGGTGATGGACTCCTCGACAGCGTACGTTCGGCAGAGGAAACAGGCAAGCAACAGGCTCATCCACGGATACGGCATGTGTCTCATCGAGCGATCCTCCCTATTTGGTCTTTCGGTCAACACAAACGCTTGCGCGTGCATCCGATACAGGGCGGCCGGCGTGTCCCGAGCCTGACGACGGGACCCGGCTGCCCGGGGCCGGGCGAGACGCCCGGCCTACCCGGATGCGGGCGAACCTTGTCCTAACCGCCCTTCTTCGCACGTTCTCTCGCGATGCTCTCGAAATAGGTTTCGGCCGCCATCGGTTTGTCGGGGTAGCGTTTCACGTACTTGCGAAAAGTGCGCTCGCTTTCGTCGTAGCGGCTCCAGCAATAGTACAGCTCGCCGATGGCGTACAAGGCCTCGCGCGCGTACTCGCTGCGAGGACGGTGCTTGATGATCTCATCCAGAATGGCGACGGCCGCGTCGCAGCCTTCGCGCTGCATGGCGATCCGGGCCTGAACACCCTTGGCGCGCAGCCATGTGTCGGTATTCTGAAACGATGTGTCGAATTTTCGGAGAAAGGGAAGCGCCTTTTCAAACTCCTTCTGCACGTATCGGGTCATGCCGCGGATGTAGGTGAGGTAGGCCTCCGCCGGCTTGGTAAGCGAAATCCGGCGCTGCCGATGCAGCAGCGCCAGCCGGTCGTACGCCCGCTGCGCGTTGGGCCAATCCTCAATCTCGTAGTAGTAGTCACCGATCGCGACGAGTACCTTTGCCCGCCCCTTGAAGGCGGCGAACTCGTCCGGCGGCGCCCGCAAGTAGCCATGCTCGAACTCCCAGTGCAGCCGCCGGTAGCTGTTGGGCTCGCCCTTTTCGTGCATGCGCTTCTCGTCATCGTCGTACTTCAGAATCGCCGCGATCTCATCCTGCGCGCCTTTCGCGTCGCCGCCGAGGAACTTGATCAGCGCCAGCTTGCCGTGCGCGTCGAGCCGCAGCTTGTTCAGGTACCAGTGGCAGGTGCGGCGGTTAATGATCGTGCCGGGCTTCACCTTCGACCAGTCGGGCGGGCCGAACCAGGCTTTCTGCTCTTTCATGCGGATGGGCGGGGCGGAAACGGTAAACGCCTTACCCGGAACCCCCAGCAGGAACATCTTCTTGTCGACGAGCCCCACCTTATCCATCCATTCGATGGCCTTCTTGTACCAGTATTCGGCCTCTTGGGGCCGGAGCCGGTACTCGAACTCCATATTCGCGAGTGCCAGGCAGATCTCGCCGCGGTACAGGCCCCATGGGTTCTTGAGCTGCTCGCGCCAGAGCTTTTCGGCCGTGGCGTAGTCTTCGAGCTCGCGGTGGCAGTAGCCGGAATAGACGGTTGCGGCCTCGGCATAGACGGTGCCGGGATAGGTCTTGATCACCTCGGCGTATTTGGCGAGGGCCTGGGCCGGCTTGTTGGCGAACCGGAGCCGATCGGCGTCGCGGTAGGCGACGAAGTCGGCGCCGTAGCGTTCGATATCCCAGCGGCGTTCTGTGCACCCGAACGCAAATACGGTGATGTTGGTGGGAGCGCCATGGCGGGGCGCGCAAGGCGTGCGAGGCGGCGCATACCCGCAGCGGTCTGTGCCGCCTCGCACAACGCGGCGCCCCCCGCCATGCCGCCCCATCCGGAAGGGACCGGGAGATTTTGGCGTTGGGCTGCGTTCCGCGGGAGGGGAAAGACCGCTGCGGGTATTCCCCCTCCCGCGCGCCTTGCCCAACGCCAAAATCTCCGCGGCCAACATCAACGTATTTGCGTTCGGGTGCACGCTGTCTCGGCGATGAGTTGTTTGAGCAGCGCGCGCCAGCGTTTGTCGGCGCCGTTCGGATCGGCGTAGGGGTAATGCAGCGCGACGAGTTTG
>JAFGHX010000294.1 GCA_016929905.1 Kiritimatiellia bacterium | reverse complement strand
GCTCAGAGACCGACCCTCTGAGCGCCGACTTCGCTTTCTGGATGTAGTCTTCATCCAGTGTAGAGAAGCAAATTCGTAGACCGTTGTTCAGAAAAAATGTCTCTCCCGAAAATAGAGCCTAAACAAGGCGCAAAGGGAAAGACCATACCCCGCGGCACGCGCCGGATTCTTTGTCATAGACAACGCCGTCGCTTCGTTGTATAGAGAAGAGAGTCGGGTACGGGATGCCGGGCACGGCATTTCGGGCCCCGCCAGCATCGGGTAAATCGAGCGTGAAGGCCGGCTATGAACGTGCGAGGGGATATTCGTCTGGCGTTGGCGGCAGCCGTGCTGCTGTTGGCCGGCGTGCGCGCCCGGGCGGATGAACCGCCGGTCGCGAACGACCAGGCGACCTCCGTGTTCCAGGGCGAACGGCGCAACCTCGCGCTTTCGGCCTCGGACCCGGACACGCCGACAGGGACGCTCACCTACGAAATCACCGCGGATCCGGCGCAGGGCACGCTCGCGCCGCACGAAACGCTTGCCTACTACCGGTACTACACGGCGCACGCGGACTACGCGGGGCCCGATTCGTTCACCTGGCGCTGCTCCGACGGTACGGCCTGGTCGACGCCCGCAACGTATTCGATCACGGTCAAGCCGAACCCGCTCTCGACGAATCAGGCCGAGACGGCATACGTGAACGGGACCCGCGCGTCGCTGCGCCTGTCCTACACCTACTACTACGACACGACTCGTTCCCAGCTCTGGGGTTTCACGCTGAAGAGCGCGCCCGCGCACGGCCGGCTGGAGTGGCAGGACGCGCTCTCGATCTGGCGCGCCGTCGAGCTGGGTGTGCCGGCGGTCGACACGATACCCGGCTATGTTCGGCAGTGGTACTACACGCCGGACCCCGGCTATGCGGGCGCGGACAGCTTCACCTGGACGGTCACCTACGGCGGGCGCGAATCGGACCCCGCGCGAGTGGCGCTGCAGGTCGTCACGAATTCGCCGCCGATCGCCTCGGACGCCGAGAAGACGGTTCTGCCCGGCGTGACCTGGCTCTATCCGACGAGCTCCGACCCGGACGCCGGCCAGACCCGCACCGTCCGGATCGTATCGCCGCCCCTGCACGGGCTGGCCAGGCCGGTGGGCGCGAACATCGAATTCACCACCGGCTGGGCCTATTTCGGACCCGATACCTTCACGTGGCAGGCGCATGACGGTGTGGACGACTCGAACGTGGCGACCTTCTCGCTCACCATGCGGGAAGCCGCGCCGAAAGCCTATGATCAGAAGCAGGGCGTATACCTCAATACGCGCACGACGATCCAGCCCCACTTCTGCAGCGGCTCGCCGAACGCGCACACCCTCCGCCGCGTCTCGGGCCCGTCGCACGGTTCGATTTCGACCTCCAACACCGTCTTCGTCTACACGCCGCAGACGGATTACGTCGGCCCCGACACCCTGACCTGGAAGGTGTTCAACGAACTCGGTACATCGGTCGTCGCCACCTGCAGCATTCATGTGGCGGAAACCATGGCGCCGCAGCCGCGCGACCAGCGCGTCGTGGTGGAACCGGGCGCGACCGTGACCTTCCAGGCAGCCTACACGGACGCGGATACGGAGGAAGACGAGTGTGTGGTGGAGGCCCTCACGGCGCCCGCACACGGCAGCCTGACGGTGGGCGGCAGCACGTTCTGCTACACCGCCGGCACCAACTATGCCGGCCCGGACTCGTTCACGTGGCGGGTTTCGGACGGGACCGCCGTCGGCGGGCCGGCGACGTGTCACCTCCTGGTCGCCGGCCCGAACGATCCGCGCGGGCAACTGGTGATTCTAATGGTAAACGACCTGCTGCTGCCCGAACTGACCCACGAGGTCGAGCGGCTGGCCGCCGATCTGGCCGGCGCGGGCTACACGGCGAAGGTCAAGGCATGGTCGACCGGCACGGGCTTGGGCAGCGCGGATCTGTGGCGCTATCTGCAAGGCGAATACCGCACGCCGGGCCAGTGGCTGACGGGTGCGATCCTGATCGGCACGCTGCCGACGGCGAAGAACCTGACGAGCAACCAGACCACGGACCTGTGCTACTGGAACATGGAAACGTTCTGCGACACGACCGCGCGGCACATCTGGGTGAGCCGCATTCACGCGAAGACGACGTCGCCGTACGGTGACGAGCTCACCTTGATCCGGCGTGCGCTCGAGGCGAACCACGACTATCGCACGGGCGCCTCGCGCCTGCCACACACCGCCTGGCCGTACGCGGCGGCGAACCTGTCGCAATACGTGAACATGACGACCTGGAGCAACAACGCGCTTCGGGTCTGGCCCGACGTGTGTGTGCCGCGGTCGCTGGCCGACGCATTCGTGGGCGGCGGCGAATTGCTGCACGAGCTTTCGCACGGCGGCAGCAGCACGTACGGCGGGGTGACCACCGACACGGTGCACACGAAGCTGATGCAGGAGCGTGTCGCGCTGTGCACCTCGTGCTCGGCCGGCGCGCTCGGCGGGATCGTGAACAACCAGCTTTACACGCGGCGCGGCGGCAATGTGCTCAGCGTGGGCGCCAGTGCGACCACCTATGTGGGCGCGTTCCATATCCTCGATGGGGCCGGCGAGGATACCGGTCTCCTTGAGTATCTGGCGGACGGGTTCAGTTGGGGCCGGTCGTTGATCCGCCACTACGCGTTTTCCGATACGCAGCGCGCCATGTTCTATGGCGATCTTTCCCTGGCGCCGATGACCGCGCCGTCGAACGCGATGCCGGCGATCGAGGCGCTGGATGTCGACACGCCCGCCGGCCCGGCCCCGTTGACCGTCGACTGCGCGGTGAGCGCCGCCGATTCCGACGGCTCGATCGCCGGTGTCGAGTGGTTTGCGGAGGGGTACAACTTCGGCGCCGGCGGGCCGACGCATACGGACGCAAATACAATAAGCCACACCTACCCGTTGCCGCACCGGTACCTGCTGCGCGTGCAGGTGATCGACGACTACAAGGCCGTCACCTGGCGCGAGCAGGAGATCAGCGTCGGCCCCGCGCCCGGTACGGCGTTGCGCGTGAATTGCGGCGGAGTGTCCGACGCAAACAGTTACAGTCCCGATCACGACTGGACCGACGCCGGCGGGCGGCTCTGGCTGCACGATCAGAACTTCAAGGCCGGGACCTGGGGCGCGGTGGGCGGAGCGGCGACCGGCGGGGCGAGCCAGGGCCCGCCGCAACCCGGCGAGCCTGCCGAGGCGGCCTTGTTCACCCGCTATCGCTACCGCAACGGCGGCTCGTTCTCCTATCGCGTTCCCGTCACCAACGGCCTGTACCGGCTGCGGCTCGGATTCATGGACTGGGACTCGACGAGCCCGACCAGCCGTGTGATGGATATCGCGGTCGCGGACACGCCCTGGTTGACTGGCTTCTCGGTCTTCGCCGAGGTCGGGCAGGACGTGCCGCTGTGGAAAGAATGCCTGGTGGCCGTGACCAATGCCGAGCTCTCCTTCGCGTTGAGCCGCAACGCGGACGGCGCGCCGTCAACCACTACGCCGTTTATCCACGCGTTCGAGGTCCTGCCCGCGAGCGGGCCGGATGACGGCGTGCGGATCGCGGCGGGCGCCGAGTGGCGCTACCGCAAGGGCACGGCCGAGGCGTCCGAGCCGGTTTCCGCCTGGCGCCGGCCCGGCTACGACGATTCGGACTGGGCCGCCGGTGCCGCGCCGTTCGGCTACAGCAGCGACCCGGCGGAGGGCCCGTTCGGCACGACGCTGGGCGACATGCGCAACACCTACACCTCCCTGTTTCTGAGGAAGGCATTCAGGATTCAGGATTCGGCCCTCATCAACGAACTGCGCCTCGCGGCGCAGTTCGACGACGGGTTCGTCCTGTGGCTGAACGGCGAGGAACTCGCGCGCGTGAACGTGCCGGGCGCGCCGGGCGAGCCTGTGCGCCATACGGGGCTGGCGTTCCGTACAACCGAACCGAGCGGTTGGACGCAAACCTGGACCGGCGCGGCGATCCCCTCTCTCCTCGCGGGTACGAACCTCGTGGCGGCGCAGGTGTTCAACGGGTCGGCGGGCAGCAGCGATTTGCTCTTCGATCTGGAACTGGCCGTTGGCCGCTGCTCGCTGTCCGTCGCCGAGGATTCGGACCAGGACGGTCTGCCCGACGCGTGGGAGGCGGCACGTTTCAGCGAAGCCGTCGCTCAGGCGGCGGCGGGCGACGCCGACGGGGACGGTGTTTCCAACCTGGAGGAGTACGTTGCGGGCACGGATCCCGCCGACACGACCAGCGTGTTCGGCGTGGATGTCGCGCTGCACGGCGGCGCGATCCTCGTCTCGTTCGCGGCGCGGCAGGCCACGGGCGCCGGTTACGAAGGGTACAGCCGGCACTACGCGCTGGAACGCGGCGTGCCCGATGAGGGCGGGCCGGACGCCTGGCCGCTCGTGCCCGGCTACGAAAACATCATCGGGCTCGGCCAGCTCGTCACCCACACCAACACGGCGGCGCAGGACGCCGCCTGCTACCGGGCGCGTGTCTGGCTGGAGCGGGAGTAGCCCCGAGAACTTCTTGTTTTTCGCTGCCGTTCTCGAGGACGAAGCCACTATCCGAGGACTACTCGTTTGGGCGTCCCGCCGAAAACGCGTCTACACCCCCCTCCCGGATCGCGTCGAGAAGACGCGGCAATTGCCCGACCAGGTAGAGCGGCAGAGAGAGAAGCAGCAACCTGACCGAAGCCGAGCGACCCGGTTGTCCGAGCCGGTGCTCGATCCATTGGGCGGACGGTCGGTTGAGATCGAAGCGCACGGCGATCTGCGAGCCTTTCGCTGCCGCGAACTGCAGCAGCGATTTGAGTGTGCCGCTCTTGCCCGCCTTCACCTCGATTGGCACGATCCACTCGCCTCTGGACACGACGTAGTCGACCTCCGCATTGTTCGCACGCCCCTCACGCAGCCAGTAGCACAGCCGTGGAGGGTCAAGGTGTCCGTGAGTGGCCAGAAGATGCTGACCGATGAACTGCTCAGCGATGGGGCCCTCATTGACCAGTGCCTGCTCAGACAACGAGGAAATCAGGCGCCAATCGAAACCGCAGTGCCTGTTCATGAGCCCCACGTCCAGAAACAACGGTTTGAAGGTGAACGGGTCCGCCTCGGCCAACAGGGGCAAGCCGCTGCAGTCGCTGTGGCACACCTGTGTCATGACCCGTGCCTTTGAGAGCAACTCGACCGCATGCCGCAGTTCCCGGGCATTCTCGTCGCGCGAGATCTTCGTGTACTTCAATTTCTCGCCCACGGCGCGCGGAATGTAGTTGAAGACCGTGTGCAGCCGGGCAAGCGTCTTGCCCGAGGCGTACTTGGGAAAGTCGTCCAAATAGGTGTCCAGGATCGCCGACTGCACGGACGCTGCCTCACTCAAGCTTGACGACTCGATAAAGACAGCCAGCGCTTCCGGCATCCCGCCGATGACGACGTACTCCCTCTGTCGTGCCAGCAGGCGTCTGTGAAGCGTCTCGGCAAAGGGCTCGCCCCATTCATAACCGGCCAGATGGCTGCGCAATTCCGGCTCGACAGCTTCCAGATACTCCTCAAATGTCATGGGGCCCATCTGCAGGTACTGAATCCGTCCCACCGGCATTGAGAAGTCGTGGTCCGAGAGGGCGAACTCCAGCAACGACCCGGCCGAGATGACGGCCAGGTTCGGCCTGTCCTCATAGAAGTAGCGCAAGGCCTGAAGCACGTGAGGTGTCGCTTGGATCTCGTCCAGAAAGAGGATGCCGTCCTCATCGCGAATGGGACGGCCGACCAGTCCTTCCAGCTCGCGCAGAATCGTGTTCATATCCAGAGTGGCGAAGACCCTGTCCAGCATCACGTTCTTCTCGAGATTGAGCTCGTGCAGCTGTAACGAGCTTCTCTGGACGAAGTCGCGAACCACGGTCGACTTGCCGACCTGCCTCGCTCCGCGTATCACCAAGGGTTTGCGCCGTTTGCGCGCCACCCATTGCCGCAGCTCCTTCTCGATGAATCTATCCATTAAAAGCTCCGAATATCTGAAACATGTACCACTTTAGTGCGTGCAATGTACAAAAAGTACACATAACTGTCAAGCTTGAATGATTCCGTCGGGTTCTTCGATGCCCGCCCGGGCGGGTAGGCCAAACTCGATACGCCGGTTCATCGGGTCTTGGACGCCTGTTGCGCCATAGCCTCAAAGGCGAAGGCGGGCCGCGCCCGCCGTAGCGCCGCGCGGAGGCAGGCCGCGCCCGCGCCGCGGCTTTCCGGCGCAATCGAGTCTGGCCGTTGCGCGTGCGCTCATCGTTGCGGCTTCTCCTCTCTTCCGCGGTTTGTTGGCCGGCGGCGGCACGGACGAACACGGACGGGCACGGACGGGCACGGACTGAGACGGGGGTGTGGGCCGCCGTTGTCACGGGGGCAGCGTGCGCGCGCCGCCCCACCAGACACGGGCGAACGCTTCCACGCCGCCGCCCTTGGCCGGCACGCACGTGACCAGGAACTGCATGCCGAGCGAGCGGGTCAGCCGGGCCAACTCGCCCAGCCGTTGCCGCCACAGGTCGCCCTTGTACCAGTATTCGTTGTGGTCCGTGAACACGATGCCGTTGTACCCGGCTCTCGCCGCGCGGTGCATGCGCCGCTCCATTTCCGGCCACGCGTCCGGGTCCTTCTCCAGCGCGCGGTTGCCGTATTTCAGATGCAGCCAGCGCACCTGCCGGTCCCGGCGCCGGGCCGGCTCCGCCCGCGCCCCAGCCGGCTGGGCGAAAGCCCGGGCGCCGGGTTCCAACAGTACAGCCAGAAGGATCAGCCGCAACCAGATGCTCACGGATGCTCTCCTCCTCCGTTCTTCACCCGCCCAAACCCGCGGCGGTGCCGGGAGTCGTGCCGGGCTAACGGACTTCCGTCACGTTCACAATCCGTTTCTCGAGGATCGACTTCTCTGCGGCGAGCGGGACGAGCAGGCTGCGTCTGGCCGTTTCGGCGGTGACCAGCGGCTGCCGGCCCGTGCGAATGCAGTCGACGAAATCCTTGAACACCCCGCCGCGCAGATCCTCGTTGATCGCGTAGTCCGCCCGCTTGCCGGCGGTCGACTCGACGTGGATGACTTCGTGGTCGGCCAGCGAGAAGAAGACCTTGCCCTCGGTGCCCTGTACCCCGAACTCGCGGGCGTGCCCCTTGTCCGGGCCCAGGAAGCAGATGCCGAGCCTCCCGCGCGCTGCCGGTCTCGGCGATCGGTGGGGCGGCGGCCGTCCTCGATCCGCCGACGACCGGGTTTGCGGTTACACGACGCACAGAGTCGACACGGGACAGAGAAGCTGTCCGACGTGCGACCTCTACTCGAACCACATCGTGCCGAACCGCTCGACGTTGTGGAAGGAGCCGAACGTCGGGCGCCAGCATGACAGCTCCTGCTGCCACCCGCCCATGCCGGGCGCCTTGTAGAAGTGGTTTCGGCAGAAGTTCACGCGCCACGGCTCGGCCTGGGTGGGCGCCGGGATTTCGAGTGAGGCCAGCGGAATCGCCACCTCGGCGGTCCACTCGCCCGCGCCGGTCTTGCTCTCGAACGCCAGCCCCCGACAGTCCCACTTCATCATGTCCAGGGTGGTGTCCTTGGTGCTATCCGGCTGGAATTTGTCCATGTAGACGTTGTCCGGCGCGAAGACGAACTGGTGTTTCTTGATCCCTTCGACGAAGAACAGCTCGACGCTGTCGTCGCCCATCCACACGGTCCCATCCTGGCTGCCCGCGGGAAGTGTGCGCCTGGGCGTCGGCCCGCTGAGCGGGGCGCGAATCGCGACGTAGAGCGTCTTCGCGTCGCACACGAAGCGCAGCTCGGTCTGCGCATGCAGCTCGGCGCTGTTGTAGCTGTCGCAGAAGGCGCCGGCGACGGCGGCCGTCTGCCAGCACGGGTCGCTCAGATCGCCGTCGATGACGGGTTTGCCCGAATCGGACGGGACGGTGACGGATTCGTTCTTGACCGGCCGTTCGAAGGTCGCCGCCCACCGCCGGCTGGCCGTCTCGAACGGGGCGAAGCCCTTCAAAGTCTTGGCCGCCCGCGCGTGATAGGGCTCCCGGCCGCGTGTGACCTGCTCGGCCTGCCGCAGGCAGGCCATGGTCTCTTTGACGAACGAAGGCGGATAGATCGTGGTCCAAATCCCCTGGTAGCCCCATCCCGCGGCTCTCTTCTGCGGATCCATATACGCGGCTTCCATGGCGTCGTAGAACCGGCGCACGTACGGACCGGCCGGCCCATAGAAGTCCCGGTAGAATTCTTCCAGCATGGCGTCCACGTCCTGATCCATGTTCCACATCAGGCGGAACGCCACATAGACGTTGAGCGCGTCGTACAGCCAGTCGGCCCAACCGCCCACATGTCTGCCGTCCACGTCGATGTAAGGCAGTTCGATCACGCGTCCGCGCACGCGGCCGCGTTCCAGGCGTAATCCCTCGCGGACGGTATGCGGGAAGATGGCTGGGGCGCCGTGCTGGCCCTTGAACTGCCGCGTGACGTCCCAGTAGTCCCACATGTAGACATTCGGCACTTTGAGGGACCAACCGGTGATCCGCTTCGTGTAGGCATCGCGCCAGCCGGCCGAACGCATGGCATCGGGCTCGGCGACGCCGATGCAGAGGGTCACGGCGACGTTCGGCTCGAAGGCGATCTCCTCCGGGATCGCGCGGTAGCCGTTGTAGGACGAGCAGCAGATGAACCGATCCGGATGCGTCTTCCGGACTTCGGCGGCCACCTTGTTGACGAAGCCCCACACGAGCTGACTGTCGATGCCGTCCGGGCCCAAATCTGGCCGTCTCGCCTTCACGCATGGCTCGCACCGGCAGCCGTAATCGCGAAAGCCGTCGCCGGGCATGACGCGCGCGTAGAGATTCCAGGCCGTGGCGTCGAACTGGCTGCGCTTCTCTCTGACCGTTTCCGTCACGACGTCCGGATTCGAATGGCAGACGTGTCCGCCGAGGACCTTGGCGTCGAGCAGCCGGTTGCCGTCCCGCTGCAAGGCAAAGTACTCCGGATGCGTCTTGGCGAACTTTTCCGGCCAGTCGTTGAAGGAGTGATTGCCGATCGGATGGCCGCCGAGCGTACCCCGCCGCAACCGGCGCCACCACCGATTGCTCTCTTCGCGGGTGAGTTCCGGATCGACGGGCGTATTGTAGTAGGCGACACGTGCGTCGAAGGTGGGTGCGCCGTCCCATTGCACGTGGTCCAAGGCCACGGTGGTGTGTTTCGGCGCCACCATGCCGAGCTTGCCTGGCCAGTACCACCGCACGCCGAGCACGCGCTCGAGGAACTCGTATGTCGCGTACAGCGTCCCGAACGGCCGCTGTTGCTCGAGGAAACCCGGGGCTTCGGGATCGGCGCCTTCCGAGTCACCGCCGCTGAGCACCAGGGCATCCCCGACGCGCCACACGGACCAGTTGTCGGGCGCATGGTGCCTCGGTGCCAGGCCGAACCGTTCGGTGAGTGTTGTGGCGCCGATCTGGACGGTCGCGCCGCTCACGGGCGTGTCGTCCTTGACGACGGGCAGTCCGGTGCCCGTGCAGGCTGTCAGGTGCTCGTTCAGTTCCTCCACCGCGAACCGGACGGTCTTCGTCGCGTTCGTCGAGATGACAATGGTGGCCGCGGGGCCGCCGTCGCGTACGAGAATGAGCGGACCGGCTTGCGGCTCGACGCCCGCCGCGCCGTTCGGCTTGACCGCCCGTTCCCCGGCGGAGTAGACGTGGGGCCCGACGACGCACCCGCATGCCGCGGCAATCGCGATCCATCGACGATACGTCATGACTTCCTCCTGCCTCCCGGCATTCTTCATTTTCCATTCTTCATTCTTCATTCTTCATCGCCCCCGCCTCCGCCCGTGTGCCGGCGGCTCTCCCGCTGCATGGGCGCGAATCCTTCGAGCGTCTTCACCGCCCGCGCATGGTACGGCTCCCGGCCGCGCGTCACGCGTTCGGCCTCGCGCAGGCACCCCATGGCCCTGGCGACGAACTCCGGCGGATAGACTTCGAGCCAGATCACGCTCCAGTCCCAGCCTTTGCCGCGACGCGGACGGAACAGGGCACTCTCCATTTCCTCATAGAACCGCTGAATCGAGGGAGCCGCCGGCCCGTAGAAATCCCGGTAAAACTCCGCCAGCATCGCGTCCACGTCCCGGTCCATGTCCCACATCAGGCGGAAGGCCACGTACACGTTCAGCGCGTCGTAGACCCAGTCGGTCCAAGCGGCGTACCGCTTGCCGGTACTGTCCCAATAGGGCAGCTCGATAACCCGCCCCCTCACGCGGCCCCGTTCGGCCAGAAGCGTCTCGTGGATCGCGCGCGGAAAAACCGTCGGGGCGCCGTACTGCCCCTGGAATTGCCGCGGGATGTCCCAGTAGTCCCATACGTACAGATTCGCCGCCTTGCGCGACCAGGCGTCGATCCGCTCGAGATAGCCCTTGCGATAGTTGGTCGAGCGCATCTGGGCCGGCAATGCCACGCCCACGCAGATCGTCACTGCGACATTCGGCTCGAAATACACGTTCTTCGGCAACTCCCTGTATTGACCGTAGGAACTGCAGACCACGAAGCGATCGGGATGGCTCTGGCGAAGTTGCGCGGCCGCCTTGTTCACGAAGCCCCAGACCAACTCGGAGTGCATGCCGCCCTTGCCCCGCTCCGGATGTTGGGCGGCCTGGCAGTCCTTGCAGAAGCAGGTGATGTCTCCGTCGCCGGGCATCACGGCTTCGTAGCGCAACCAGGGCGTGCGGTCGAATCGCTCGCGCTTGTCCGCGACCGTCTCCTTCAAGACGCCCGGCTGCGAAAAGCATACGTGGCCGCCCATGTCGGCGCCGTTGGACGTTTCATGTCCCGTCACGCGGCTGCCGTCGTTGCGCACCTTGAAGTACTCGGGATGGGTCTTGCCGAACTTTTCCGGCCAGGCATTGAAGGAGTGGTTGCCGATCGGAGAGCCGCCCAGCGCGCCGCGCCGCATCCGCCGCCACCAGACGGTGATGTCGTCGCTCGTGACGCCCGGATCGTTCGGGTTGCCGTAGTAGATGAACCGCGCGTCGAAGGACGGCGCATCGCTCCACTGCGCCCGATCGAGCGAGACGGTGCGGCGGCGCGGAGCGACCACGCCGAGTTTGCCAGGCCAGTACCAGCGCACCCCCAACACCCGCTCGAGAAACTCGTAGGTCGCGTACAGGGTCCCGAACGGCACGAGTTGCTGCTGGAACCCTTTGTCGAGGGGATCCATGTCCGTGTCGCAATCGCCGCCGCTGAGCGCCACGGCATCGCCCACCCGCCACACGGACCAGTGGTCGGGCGCGTGAAAACGCGGGGCCAATCCGAACCGCTCCGTCATCTGCGTGCTGCCGATCTGGATTGTGGGGCCGGCCACGACCGCGGCGTCGTTCGTTACCGGCAATTCGGCGCCCGTGCAGAGCTTCAGGTGGCGATTCAGCTCCTTCGCCGCAAACCTCGCGGTTCTGGTCGCGTTGGTCGCCATGACGATCGTCGCCGCGGGTTGGCCGTCCTTGACGAGGATCAATGGCCCCCTGGCCGGTTCGAGCGCGGCGACGGCGGGAGCGTCCGGCGCTCCCGGCGGGGCCGGCTCGATCTTGCAGTCGGCCAGGAGCACGACGGTCGGATCGCGCAGCACCTCGATCCCGCCATGGAAGTCCACGGTCGTGATCTCTTGGAGCATGGGGACGACAAACTGCAATTCGAGCCGTTCCCATTCCCCCACCTTGCGGCCGGCGGACGCCGTCTTGCTGCTCGAAACATAGCCGCTCTTCGAGAAGCTCCGCTGGCGAATACTCCATAACGAGGCGCCTTGCAGCTTCTTGACATAGCCCGAGAACACCATCGGCTTGCCGCGCAGCGGCGCGATCATGTTCGCCGGCAATTGGAAGTTGAAGGTCAGCACACGGCGCGTGCACCCCGCGGTGTCCAATCGAATGGCGGCGGGCCCGTCGTGCACGTCCTGCGCCTCCAGGCGGATCAGGGGCCTGGTCTCGGGCCACCAGTTGAGCGGCGGGCCCAGTGGTTCGCGAAAATGCCTGGAGTAGTCATAACGCAACGGCACCGCCTTGCCAGGCGCGTCGGCGGCCGGGCCGCTCGCCGCGAAACAAAGCGATCCCAGCATGGGGACGATCGCACGGACGATGACAGATCCACGCTTCATGGTGTCTCCTTTCGAAATTCTGGATCTCGGATTTCAGACTGCGGACCTCGGCGTTCCCTACAGCGTTTTCCGCCGGAAGTCGTCCTCCTTGCCGAACTCGAACAGGTTGTGCGTCAGCGCCTTGATGTAGGCGACCGGCAATTTGTTGCCGGCGTCCAGCTGGCGCCGGACGCACTTGTAGACGGTATACCAGTGATTCTTCGCGTCTACCAGCTCGACGCGCAGGTCGAGCGGATGCGCGCCGCCCCACATGCGCGAGTCCGGATCCACGGTGGCCGGCACCGAGCGGCAGGAACGGAACCGCGCGTTTTTGGGGTGTCGCCATGCTTTGCCGCTCCAGTCCGGCCGTTTTTGCGTTACGTTATGCGGTTAACTTACACGTTTTTCGGCCCGCTTGTCAACCCCCTCTGTTTTGTGGTACACAGAAAGCCGCGTGGCACGCGCGCGCGGCGCGCGGCGCGGTAGGAGAGGGGGCGCAGGGTCATGGCGGTTACGATTCGCGACTTATCCCGCCGATGCGGCGTGTCGACCGCCACGGTGTCGATGGTGCTGAGCGGCAAGGACGCGGGACGTGTCGGCGCCGGGCAACGCGAGCGGATTCTGCGGCTCGCCGGCGAACTGGGGTACCGGTCGAATCCGATTGCGAAGGGGCTGGCCAAGGGGCGCACGTACCGGATCGGGCTGGTGGTGGAAGGGAATCTGGCGGACCACGCGATCTTCGGGCAGTACAGTTTCTACGATCGGCTGGGACGGCTGGCCACGCGTTTTCAGGCGCATGGCTACTCGATGCAGATCGTTCAGGTGGATTCGGCGCGGAAGCGAGCGGAGGGGCGCCGGGCGCTATTGGGGGAGGCGGTGGACGGCTACGTGTTTCTGGACTGGTCGGAAGCGGCGCTGTCGCCCCTGTTGCGCGCGCTGAAGCAGAAGCGCGTGCCTGCCGTCGTGACGGGCACGACCCTGCGGCAGAAGGGTCACGCGTGGACGGACGTGGATCGTGCGGCGGCGTTTGCCGACGCCGTCACGCGCCTGGTCGGGGCCGGGCATCGGACGATGGCGCTGTTGGATTGCGCGGTCAATCCCCGTTTCCTGCCCTTGAAGCGCAAGGCGTTTGTCGGCACGGTCCGGCGCGAGTTGCATGTCAACGCCGCCGATTGGGTCTTTGTTCCCGCGGAGGTCTCCTATCCGGCCATGGTCGCGCTCGCCCAGAACGCGGTGCAGCGCATGGACGGGACCCGCGCGTTCCTCCTGACGGATCACCTTTACGCGGATGCGGTTCTGTACGGTTTGGAGCGCTCGGGCTTGACGCCGGGCCGCGACTGCCGCGTGATCGGGTTCGGCGATTCGGCACTGGCCGATCGCTGCCGGCCGCGGCTGTCGCACTACGGCCTGCAGATCGAGGCGCAGGTGGAGTTCTGCGTGCACGAGTTGCTGCAGCAGCTGGGCGCGCCGCGGGGGTATCGCCCGCGGCGGCGGCTGCTCGGGCCGGCGTACATCGAACGGGAGACCTAACCGCAACGCCGTCTGCGTCGCGGGCGGTCCTTCTACTCCGCCACGGTTGCCTGGTAGTAGCGGTGGGTGAAGTTGGAGGCGGCGGGGTCGGAGAAGACGACCCCGGTCTCGAAGACGGTCTGCGTGGCGAGCGGAACCCAGTCGGCGAGGTTGGTGGATGTTTCGAGGATGAGCCGCTGCCCGGCGGCGGCGCCGATCCCGACGCGGACCCCGTCCTCGTCGGCCCAGGCCGAAGCCGTGAAGTGCGGCGCCGGTTCGGCGCGCCGGCCCAGCCTGACGCCGTTGCCGAAACTGGTGGCCCAGATTTCGTTGGTGTCGTACGGGTTGAAGAAGAGGCGCACGGGGTGCGCGAAGGGATAGGCCTGCACGACGTCGAACGAGGGGCTGGTGGTCGTCGCGTTGGTGGTGAACCACAGGCCTTCGACCTCCGTGCTGAGGTAGAGCTGGTCGCGATCGAGCGGGTCGACCGCGCAGGATTCGGCGCGGTGCGGCGCGGCGAGCCGGGTCCACGACAGGCCGCGGTCGGCCGTTCGGTACAGGCCGCCGAGGTCGTTGGGCGGGCCGCCCCAGCCGCTGAAGACGCAGGCGTACCACGTCTGCTGGCTCGCGTCGTGCGGATCGAGCACCAGGTCCTTGGTCCAGTACAGCATGCCGGGATCGCTCCGGTCGAGCCAGGCGCCGCCGCCGTTGGTGCTGACGAACACGCCGGAACTGGCCGTGAACGCCTCCGAGCTGTTGCGCCGGCCGGAGTAGGCGCACACGAGTGTGCCGTCGTCGAGCACGTGGATGGCGCAGGGGTGTCCTTCCGTGCGCGGCGGGGCGGCGAGTTTCGTCCATGTGGCGGCCGCGCCGGCGTGGAGGTTGGTGGTTCGGTAGATGCCGCCTTCGCTGCTGTGCACGACGCAGGCGTAGAGCCGGTCCGGGTCGCCGGGGTCGAGCCCGAGCGCGTAGACCGGATGTGCGAAATCGTGCAGCGTCTGCCAGGCGGCACCCTCGTTGGTGGAGCACAGCACCTCCCCGCCCTCGTCGTCGATGGCGCTGTCCAGCAGGTATGTGCTCTGATACAGGTCGTGCACCGTGGAGACGGCGGCGTACAGGAAGTGGTTCGTCGGGTGCAGGAGGCAGTGGTAGGTGGTGTTGTAGGCGTTGCCCGTGTAGTCGAACGCCCAGCTGAGGCCGGCGTTGGTGGTTCGAATGCCGCCGATATCGGTGAACGAGGCGAACAGGTTGCTCGGTGCCGTCCAGGTCAGCCACCAGCAGGAGGTGTCCTCCAGCCCGATCCCGTGGTAGTAGCGGCGTTGCGGGGTGGGGGCGTTGGTCGGGTTCTGGTCGTCCGGGTGCACGTAGAGCTGGCGCCAGGCCGCGCCGCCGTTGGTGGTGCCGTGCACGAAACCGAGATCGCCGACGGCCATGACCGCCGGGTCCGCGGGACAGACGGCGAACCCGAGCGCGTATTCGCCGTACCACCACGAACTGTCGCCGCCGTCGCCGCTCCAGCCGGTGTACACGTTCTCGTTGCTCGCCGCGCGCAGCACCTTCTGCCATGACCCGCCGCCGTTTACGGTCCTGTAAACGACAGGGTACGTGGGCGAGTGCTGGGCGCCGGCCACGCAGGCGATGTCGATGTTGTTCGTGCTCATGCCGACGAAGAAAGGGTGGTCCTCGCCGAACCCGTTCGTCACGGCCGTCCACTGCGGGCTGACGCCGTAATCCAGCGCATAGACGCACCGGTATGTGTCGTAGTCCGCACCGGTCACCCCCGGATAGACGTCGCCGTCGCCGAGCGTCACGCAGAACAGACGCGTGGTGCCGTTTTGCCGCGCACCGGCAAACGAGACCACGGCCTCCGTGCCCGGAATGCCGCCGATCCCCGACAGCGCGAACGACGCCCCGCCGTTGGTGGAAACCAGGAGTCCCGCGCGGGTCCCGACGAATATCCGCGCCGCGTCGAAGAAGGCTCCGGCCACGTGGCAGTCATTGGTCGCAAACTTCAGCGCGAAGCTCTGGCCGCAGTCGTCGGAGAAATAGATCGCGTCATAGCTGGAAACGAGCAGGCGGTTGGTCGCGTTGCCGTCGGCGAACAGGCTGTACGCGCCGTGGCCGGTGGGGTCGCCGATCAACCCGCTCCACGACAACCCGCCGTCGGTGCTCATGGCTGGGGTGACGGCGTCGTCCAGTGCGACCGCCGCGTAGTCCAGCGCATAGAGGAGGTCCGGCTCGCGGGTGAACTGCACGCCGCAGGGGAAGATCCCGCCCTGGATCTGGCGGAAATCGAGCGTCTGCCAGAAGGCGCCGCCGTCGACCGAGCGGAACAGCGGGCGCATGTCGCTTTGCGCGAAGAGGACCGCGGGGTCGTGCGGGCTGATCGCAGGCGTGTAGAACGCGCCGCCGCCGCCCACGCCGCGTGAGATCCAGGTGCGGACGGACGGCTGAGCGGCGGCGGCGGCGAGACCGTGCGCGAGCGCCAGAGATACCGCCAGCCGCGCGCGGGGGAAGCAGAACCCGAGGGTGATCTTCACGGTGCCGGGAATTATGAACCGGCCGGGCCCGGGCGGCAAGCGGAAGATCGGCGTTTGACGCGCCCGGTTTGTCCTTGAACCGCGGCCTTCGAGATCGGAGAATAGGCGGCAGCCCTATGCAGCCGCCTCTTACAGCCTGCCGCTCCCTACGGATCGGCGTCTACGAAGCCACCTGGCTTTCCGACACGCCGTTCGGGTCCGACGGCGGCGCGATGTTCGGGATCGTGCCGCGCGCGCTCTGGCAGAAGAAGATCATGCCGGATGAACGGAACCGCGTGTTTGTCGGGCTGAACTGCCTGTTGTTGCGCGGAGCGGGCCGAACGCTCCTGGTCGATGCCGGGATCGGGAACAAGCTCAGTGAGAAGCAGAAGGCGATATACGGGCTGGACCCGGACGTGAGCCTGCTCAAGGCGCTGGACGCACTGGGCGTCCCACCCGAACAGGTCGATACGGTCTTGATGACGCACCTGCATTTGGACCACGCGGGCTGGCTGACCGTTCGCACGGAGTCCGGCGAACTCGTGCCGACGTTCCCGAATGCCCGGCACGTGGTGCAGGTGAAGGAGTGGGAGGCCGCGCACGCCGACCACCCCCTGCTGAGCGGGTCGTACGTGCGTGAGGATTACGACCTGCTGGCGGCGCGCAACCTGCTCGAGCTTGTCGACGGCGACGCCGAGCCGGCGCCCGGCGTCCGCGCGCTGTTCACCGGTGCGCACTCGCCGGGACACCAGGTGATCAAGGTCGAGTCCGGCGGCGAACGCCTGTTCTGCCCTTCCGAGTTGCTGCCGACCACCTGGCATCTGCGGCTGGCGTGGGTGATGAGCTACGATCTGGACCCGCTGCGCGTTGTGGACTTGAAGCGCGCGTACATGGCCGAGGCCGCGGACGAGGGCTGGCGGCTGTTCCTCAGCCACGACCCCGCCAGCGCATTCGGACGCCTGAGCCGCGAGTCGGAGAAGGAGTATGCGTGGCTTGCACAGTCTTGACAGATCACTCGAGGCCAACACGATGCGACACCACCCGACACGTTTCGGTGCAGTCCTGCTGAGCGCCCTGCTCCTCAGCGGCTGCGCGCGCCGGGATGCCGAGCCGGGCCTCGCGGCGCCTCCCGAACTGATCCGCGTGGGACCGAGCGAGGCGGTGATTGCCTGGCACACCGAGCAGGCGGGGACCGGGGCGGTTCTGTACAAACCGGCCGGCAGCAGTACGGATCCGGTGCGGGCGTCTGAAACGCTGGGCCGGGTACGCGCGCACGAAGTGACGCTGACAGGCTTGCGCCCCGCGACGCGCTACACGTACTGGATCGAGGGCACGGACGCGCACTACCAGTGCCAGACCCACCCGCAGGCGACAACGCCGTTTTCCTTTCTGGTGCTGCGCGGCGACGTGCCCGAGAACCTGCTGTCTCTGGTGATGACCGAATTCGCGGAGTTCGTGCTGCATCTCGCGCCCGCGCCGCTGCCCGAGCAGCCTGTCCTGGCCAAGACGCGGAGCTACGTGCCGGTCTACGGCTTGTGGGGACAGGATTCCCCCTACCTGCGCGGCCTGGACGACGCGTCACGGCGGCGTGAAGAACGGAATTGGACGCTGGACTGGGGCGGGTTGCGCCTGGTGTTTGTCGCGGACGCGGCGGATGTGACGCGTTTGCTCGATGCGCCGGGCGCGCATACGATCGGGGTGGTGTGGCGCAGGGGACGGGCGGACCGGCGGCCGGGCGGACCAGCGGACCCGAGGACCGGTGGCGCGGGGGCGCGCGGCGCAGGCGAGCGTGAGTGGCGCGCGAACCCGCTGCACGCGGTGCTGGTGCGGCACAACGCGGCGGTCCCGGACAGGCCGGTCAGTTTTGTGCTGGCACCCGGTACGGTTGACGGGGACGCCATGGTTGACGGCGTGCGCTACGTGGCGTTGAACACGGCGCCGCCCGAATCGCGTGCAGCTGCCGGCCCGATCCGTATCGACGTCAACGTGGAATCGGCGCGCGCGGTGTTTCTCGGCGAGAACCGCGAAGTGGTCATGCGCACGCCGCCTCTGAAGGAGCGGCGCACGTGCGAAGAATGCCGGCGCCTGGCCGACCGCGGCGCGTACGAGGAGAGCGTGCAGGCCTACCGCGCGTTCATTCGCAACAACGAGGGGCATTACCAGATCGACGACGCCTATTTTGCGATTGCCGAGATCCTCGACGGCAAGCTCTTCCGTCTGGACGAAGCCGCGGCCGCGTACCGGGATCTGACTCAGCGCTACCCGTCGAGTTCGCTCGTGCCGCTGGCGAATCAGCGGCTGGCCTACCTGCTGAAGTACGGCGATCACGCGTTCAAGCCGCTCGCGCAGTTCGAGGAGATTCGGAAACGTCAGTTTCCCGCACGTGTGCTGCCCGCCGAACGCGAGCGCCTGCTGGCCAAGGCCGAGGGCGTCGCCGACGCCTATCCCGATTCCGCGCTGGCTCCGCGCATCCGGTTCTGGGTCGCCAACCAATACCGGGATCTCGACACGGACAGGGCCGTGGCGCGGTACAGGGCGTTGGTCGCAAAGCATCCGGACTCGCCCGAAGCGCGCGACGCGTGGTTGCGAATCGGCGAAACCTACTACGCCGCGGCGCGGTACCGGGAGGCGCTGGCCGCCTATGCGGCGGCGTGGCGCGTCTTGCCCGAGCTGGAGCAGGATATTCGACGCCAGATGGCCCGCGCGCGCCGGAACATGCGCCGGCGCCGGATCGGCTGGGCCGGCGCGGCGGCCATCGCACTGATCGGCGCGGGCGCGCTGCTCTTGCGGCCACGCGGGATCCGGCTGCGCAGGATTCCCGGCGCGCTTGTCGGGTTCGGCCTGGTCGGCTGCGTGCTGCTCGGCTGCGGCTGGTTCATTCACGAGCAGTTTGCGTCGGTTCGTGAAATGGTGCTGCTCGCGTTCGGGTTCGGCGCGGCCGCGGCGCTCGGATTCCCGTTTTCCGCCGGACTGGCGGAGAAGCTTGTCCGGCCCGGACCGCGCGGCCCGGCGCCGGGCCGGCGCCTCGCGACCGTTCTGCTCGGCACCGGCCTCGGCTTGGTGTGGCTGACCGCCGGAATGTGGTTGACTCTCTTGTTGCTCAATGAACATTATCTGGTGGTGATCGGGATGTGATGGGATACGGCCGGTCATCCGCGCACACGGCTCGCCAGACGCGCGCCCTCCAGCGTATGGGGAGGGGGATAGGCTTGAACCCACTGGAGGGCGAGCGTCTCGCGAGCCGTGGCCCCGGACGCGACGGGGACGTCGTCTGGCGTGTCAGACGGGGTGCAGCGACCTTGAGCGCGTGGAGGGCCGGGGGCGGCCTGCCCCGGCGGAGCGGCGAAGACGGTTTCTTCGCCGCAAGCGGGTTTCTCGGCTCTGCCGCAGTCTTCGACGTCGGGTTTCGGGAAGGAGGCCACGATGAGGTGCGGGATCGGGTTGGCCGTGGCGTTGTTCGCATGCGGCGCCGCCGCTCAGGACGCGGACCGGGCGTTGTCGATCGAAGCGATCCGAGCCTATGCGGAGGCGGAGGTCAAGATCGAACGGCTGCGCAAGCAGGCGGCGCCCGACTGGGCCGCGATTCGCGCGGAGTACGCGGCCACGCAGCCGGTCGTGAAACGGATCGATGCCGCCTGCGGCACGAGCTACGCGCGCGAAATCGATGCGGCTTTCGCGCAGTGCACGGCCGGCGTCGATGTGAAGGTGCACCAGCAGGTCCTGGCCAAGGGGCTGCAGCATGTGACGGTGCTGGCGATGGAACGCGAACTGGACGCATTGACCGCGGGCCGTGTGCCGGACACCGGGCAGAGCGCGGAACGGATCCGTGCGTACTTCGAAGGGATCCGCCCGACGTTCACGCGGCGCGACAAGGATTATTTCGAGGGGAACAAGACGTTGGAGGCGGCCGCGGAGCAGGCGTTGGCCGAGCTGCAGACGATCGCCGGGTCGGGGCAGGGCGAGGCGGCCGTCGCACGCCGCGCGCTGGACGACGCCGTTGCCCGAACGTACGCCCTGTCGCTGCTGTACGAGATCGAGGAGATCGAGAAGCTGCGCGATTCGGATCGGCCGGCGTGTGCGGTGAAGGTGAAGGAAGCGCAGATGTTCTTCCGAATCGTCAAACAACGCATCGAACGGCGCAGTCCGCAATCGGCGGCGACGATCGCCGCCATGCTGCAGGCCGACTACGACAAGATGAGCGCGGCCACGCTGCGTGCGGCGTTGGAACAGGGGCTGGCGGGCATCCGGCTGCAATGAAGAATGAAGAATGAAGAATGCAGAATGAAGAATGCAGAATGAAGAATGCAGAATGAAGAATGACAGAAGCCGCGGGAGCGCCGTGGCGCGGAAGGATCTGGCCGCGGAAGGGATTTGCGCGCCTACGCCGCCGCGCGCGTTGCCGGCGCCCCGCGTGGGGCGCGTCCCGAGCGGCTCGGAGCTGAGCCCCGGCCTCGGCTTGCGCCGTTGCCTCCGGCTATGGCGGCATGCAGTCGCAGAAGCCGGGCCTGCTCGGCGCACACGCGCACAAGCTCGTGTCTCCGATCGCGTGCGACGAGAGGCCGGCCAGGGGCGTGTATTGCGCGTGAAGCGCGGCTACAACCCGAACTCGAGTTCCGTCGGCAGCGCGATTCCCGCGTTCCTTGCCGTCGCCGCCGGGGCCGGCGTCGCCACGGTGGTCCTCCTGCATGCCGCCCATGAGATCCGGGCCTGGATTCGCCGGCGCCGAACGGACCTGCGCGCGGCCGGTCCGACGCGGGAGCAGGAGCCGGGCGCCCCGTGAACAGGCGGCATGTCTTTCAAGTCCTTCTGGTCGTGTGCGCGGGCGTGGCGGCGGGCCTCCTGGTGTGCCGCCTCAGCCCGCCCTCGGGCCGGGCCGGCAAGCCGGCGTTGGCCCCGGATTTCCGGCTGGACACGCTGGACGGCGCGCGCTTCTACCTGAACGCGCAGCGGGCGCGGGCGACGGTGCTCGTGTTCTGGGATACGTCGTGTACGGTCTGCAAACAGGAAATGGTCGATCTCCAGCGCATGAGCGGGCCGCCGGACGTGCTGGCGGCCGGTGTCGCGGCGATCTGCACGGACCCGGAGAATCTCGACACGGCGCGTGACATCGTGCGGCAACTCGACATTCGATACCCCGTGCTCCTGGACCACGGCGCGCGCGTGCGGGATCTGTACCGGGTCAGTGCCCTGCCGACAACGGTGGTCGTCGGCCCGGACCGGCGGGAACGGCTGCGCCGGGTCGGGTACGACGCGAATGTGCAGCGGCAAATACGCGAGACGATCCGGAGCCTGACGCGCGCGGCGGACTGAGGGCGATCCGGGAACCCGGCGAACCGCGCATGCACGCCAATGAACGCGAACGTTCCAGAGTTCGGTCCAGAAGAGCGGAGCACCCCGGGGGATGGGCGGAAGGCCGCGCGCCTGCTGACCGGCGTTGTGGTGTTGGCCGCGGTTGCTCTTGCGTTTGGCCTGCACGCGGAAACGGCGGGCTCGCCGCCCGCCGGCGCGGGCGGGTTCCGGGTTCAACCGTACATTCTGAACGTGACGCAGGCGGGCGCCACCGTCGCGTTTCACCTCGAGCACGCCTCGCCCGCGGCGGTCCTGCTGTACGAGGAAGAGGGGCGCGAACCGCGCGTATTTGAATCGACCGAACCGGGCACCTCGCACTTCATCGCCGTGAACGGGCTCGAGCCCGGCCGCGCCTATCGCTACGCCGTGCGCGCGGCCGGCGCTGTGCTGACCCCGCCGGGCGACACCTCCTATCAGATCCGCACCGCGTGCCGGCCCGGCGAGGCCTTTCGCTTCGCGGTCTACGGCGACCCGCGCCCGGGCGACACCCGCACGCACCGGCATCACGAGGCGATCGTCGCGCAGATCCTGCAGCAGGATCCCATGTTCGCGCTGCTGCTCGGCGATCTCGTCGACGACGGGCGCCGCGCGGAGGGCTGGGAGGACTTCTTCCGAATCGAGTCGGCCCTGGCGCGCCGCGCGGCGCTGTATCCGGTCAGGGGAGACAACGACCATGCGGGCGGTGACGGGGTGGGCCCGCGTTACTTCCCCGCTCTGGCGCGCGCGCCCTACCACTTCGAGTGGGGTGGTGTCCACTTCTTCGGTATGTGTGCGTGGGATACGCGCGGCGCGCAGCCGCGCAGCGAGCTTGACGCGACGAGCGATCAGATCCGATGGCTGGAACGGGAATTGGCGCGCGAGGAGGTGCAGAAAGCGCCGTTCCGGATCGTCTTCACGCATGACCCCGTGTACATCTCGCGGGGCCGTTCCTCGGAGGTGCTCCGCCGCCATTGGGCGCCGCTGTTCGAACGGTACAGAGTGGACGTCGTCTTCGCCAGTTGGCACCTGTACGAGCGATCCGTCCGGAACGGCGTCCAGTACGTGATTTCCGGAGGCGCGGGCGCGGAGCTGATCTTTCAGGAAGCCGATCCCGGCTACCCGGCCATCGCCGACGCGAACCGGCATCATTTCTGCCTGGTGGACGTGGCGGCCGGCTCCCTGGCGCTGTCGGCCGTCGCCGATGACGGCACGGTGCTGGACGCCATCACCCTGCGGCCGCGCTCGGCTGTGCAGAGCGAGGCCGGCGAGACCCGGCGCATGGCGCGCCGGCTGCGGCGCGAGTACGACTATGACGGCGGCGCGCAGGCCCCTGAGCTGCTCGTCCATCTGTTCTCGCGCCGGTGCCCCTACTGCGAGAAACTCCTCAATCGCGTGCTGCCGCGCGCCGCGCGGCAACATGCCGTCTCGATCCGCGTGCATTACTATGATCTGGACCAGCGCCGCACGTACGATCTGCTTACCGCCATCGAGTCGGATTTCGGGCGCCAGGGCGCCGAGATTCCGGCCATCTTCGCGGGGTGCTCCGTCTTGGGCGGCGAGGCGGAGATCGGGGCCGGGCTCGCCAGGGAACTGGAGGCGTTTCGCCGCAATCCGATTGCGTACCAGCGCCGCGCCGTGACGCCGTTCGGCCAAGCTTATGACCTGAAGAGCCTGCAGGAGCGGAAATTCCGTGCGCTGACCCTGGGACTCGTGCTCGGCGCCGGACTGCTCGACGGCGTGAACCCGTGCGCGTTCACGACGCTCATCTTCCTGATTTCCTACCTCGCACTCGTCGGCAGTTCGCGCCGGCAGATGGTGGTGACCGGCGGCCTGTTCACGGGTGCGGTTTTCGGCACCTATCTCGCGATCGGTTTGCTGCTCTTCGAAGTCGCCGCCTGGATTTCGGCCCGGCACGTGTGGGCCACGGTCGTCAACGCCGTGCTGCTGCTCGCCGTGACGGCGCTGGCCGCCATCAGCGCTGTGGACTTCTGGCGCTGCCTCAGAGGACGCGCCACGGAGAGTGCGTTGCAGCTTCCGGCCGTGTTGAAGACGCACATTCGGGACCGGATCCGCACGTTTGCCCGGTACCGGGTCGGGATAGCCGCGGCGGCGTTCGCGCTCGGCGTCGTCATTGCCGGGTTGGAGTTGGCCTGCACCGGGCAGGTCTATTTCCCGATCGTGACGATGATCGCCGATCCGCGGTTCCGCGGGCAGGCGGTCGGGTTCCTGCTGGCGTACAATGCCGCGTTCGCAGCACCGCTGGTCGTCGTCTTCCTGCTGGCGACGCTGGGCGTGACCTCCGAGCAGGTCGGCCGTGTCTTCCGCCGGCACCTGGCGTTGGTGAAACTGGGGCTGACGTTCCTTTTTGCGGCTATGGCCGGGCTGGTCCTGTACAATCTCGTCATTTGAGACTTCGCAGACTGCCCGGGCAATTCGCTACGGACTTGCGTGACGGCCCGACCGGGCCGCGCGTCCCCCCTAATCCGAAAATAAGCGTGAGCGGAGGCAGATTCACCACGGAGGCACTGAGCCACGGAGGAGAT
>JAFGHX010000293.1 GCA_016929905.1 Kiritimatiellia bacterium | reverse complement strand
GGACTGTGGGACCGTGGGACCGTGGGACTGTGGGACCGTGGGACCGTGGGACTGTGGGGCCGTGGGACCGTGGGACTGTGGGACTGTGGGATTGGGGGCTTGGAGCGGGGTTGGGGCGGCGCGCCGGGTCCACAGCCAGAGCGCCAGCCCGAACAAGCCGCTGAGCGCGTAGCTCATGCAAACGCCGACCAGGGACGCCCTGAACGTGGGCAGCGGCGCGAGGTCCTTCACCAGCTTCGCGATGTAGATGTCGGACATGCAATAGAAGAAGCAGGCGCCGAGCACGACGAAGACGCACTTCCACGGCACCCGCGCCCCGGCCTGCCGCAGCAGCCATACGCCGGCGAAACTCATGGCCACAGCCAACCACTGCCGGAACGAGAGCGTCGCGCCCATGAACAGCGCGCTGAGCACGGCAACGATCACGATCTTGAGCCCGAGCATGGGCGAGATGCGGGAGGCGTCGACGGTCTTGAGCGTCCGGAACAGCGCGGCCTGCGCGAGCAGGTAGAACGCGGTGGCGGCCACCAGCCCCAGCGCAAACCGGCCCGGCGGCGGCATATCGGCGGGCCACAGCAGCGGCAACAGCAGAGCCGCGGCCACGCCCATCTGGATATGCGAGAGCGCGAGCAGCCGCCGTGCGCCGCCCCCGCCTCGCGTCACGAACCAGCGCGAGCAGAGATAGGCGATCGACTGCAGCGCCGCCGCACCCAACCCGAAAAGTATTCCGGCTGTCGGCACGGGCCCACTATAGCAGGGCCCACGGTTCTTGCCGAGACGCTGATGCACGCCGGCTGGCCGGCCCGAGCCTCTCAGAGCACGCGGCCGCCCCGTTCCCCGGTGAGCCGGCCTTCGGCGATCGTGACGACGCCGTTGATGACGACATGCGTGATGCCCTCGGCCAGCCGGTGCGGCGACTCGTAGGTTGCCGCATCGCGGAGCGCGGCCGGGTCGAACACGACGATATCGGCGGCATACCCCGGCACGAGCCGGCCGCGCGCGGACAGGCCGAACCGGTCCGCCGGCAACGAGGTGCACTTGCGGACGGCCTCGGGCAGGGAAACCGTCCTGCCGTCCAGCGCGGCGCGGATGAAGCGCGGGAACGACCCGTAGCTGCGCGGATGCGGATGATCGAGGCTCAGCGGGCCGGTCGGCGCGCGCAGCGAGGCGTCGGTCCCGATCATGACGTAGGGTTCGGCCAGGATGCGCCACATGTTTTCTTCGGACATGCCGAAGAAGATGCCGCCGGTCGTGAGCGCGTCGGCCTGCACGACATGCAGGAACGCGTCCACGGGTTCCTGCCCGAGCGCGTCGGCCGCTTCCATCAGGCGCTTGCCCTGGAAACGCTTGTTGTCGGGGTGCGAGGTGGAACTGATGGCGACCGTCTCCCAGTATTCGGCGGGGTGCGAGGCGAGCAGCGCCTCCCGCAGCCGGGCCTTCTGGGCCGGGTCGCCAAGCCGCGCGAGGCATGCCTCTCTTCCGCCCTCACACGCCCATTGCGGGAAGAGCGACGAGAGGCTCGTGGAGGAGGCGATGTAGGGGTAGCGGTCGGCGGCGAGGTCCATGCCGTCGCGGATAGCGCCGCGAATGCGGGTCAGCGCCGGATCGAGCAAAGCCCAGTTCTCGCGCCGGGCGGTCTTCAGGTGCGAAATCCGGACGGCGACGCCCGAGTCGCGCCCGATGGCGAGCGTCTCGTCGATGGCCTCGAGCAGCCGGTCGCTCTCGCTGCGCATGTGCGAGGTGTAGACGCCCCCGCGTCGCGCGACCACACCGGCCAGAGTCGTGATCTCGGAAACGGGCGCGAACAGGCCCGGGGTATAGATCAGGCCGGTACTCAGTCCGCGCGCGCCCTCGTCCAGGGCCTGTTCGAGCAGGCGGACCATCGCGCGCAGCTCGTCTGCGCCGGCCGCACGCGCCTCGTAGCCGACGGCGGCGCCGCGCAGGTTGTTGTGCCCCACCAGCAGGACGGCGTTCGGGCCGGGTCCGACCCGCTCGAGCAACGCGCGGTATTCGGCGACCGTCTGCCAGGCGCCCGGGTACTTCTTTTCGCGCCATTCGGACGGCTTGTCGTACTTGCCGGTCACCGGCGCCGCGGAGGTGCCGCAGTTGCCGAGCACCTCCGTGGTGATGCCCTGGAACACCTTGCTCGGCGCCGAGGGTTCGAGCAGCAGGTAGCTGTCGGAATGGGAGTGGGCGTCGATGAAACCGGGACACACCGTCCGGCCGGTTGCGTCGATGCTCGACGCCGCCTCCGCCGCGGACAGATTGCCGCAGTCGGCGATGCGCCCGTTCCGGATCCCGACGTCGGTCCGCCGGGCACCGGCGCCGGTCCCGTCGAGCACGTCTCCGTTGACGATTTTGAGGTCGAACATATCTGGAGCCAGGGCGGCTCACGCGCCGCGGTACGCGGTCGCGTGCGGCCGCAGGTTCGGCCATCCGTCATTCTCTCGGCCGTCGGTCGTTTCCTTTTCGCCGTCCGTGCGCGACGGTGCGCGGCCGAGGACGACCGCGCTACCAAGACCCACGCCGAAGCGCGTATCGTGATGGAAAAGCCGCCTACGTCGCGGGCGGGGGTTCACTCGGCACCTTGTCGCCGGCCGCCGGTTCAGTCGGGGCCGGGTCCGTCGCGCGCTGTTCGCCCGGCGCCGGTTCCTCGGCCGCCGGCGCGGCGGCGTCCGGCTCGGATGGCGGCTGCTCGGATGCCGCCTCCTCGGGCGCCGACTCGCCGGGCTTGCGGCCGCCGAGCATGGTTACCACTTCTTCCTGGACATGTTCGAGTTGGTCGAGCCGGAGTTGGGGATCGGCAACGAGAAAGGTCTCACCGCTCTTGCGGTGTTCGTAGACGAGGACCCGATCCCCGTTGTCCAGCGTGCGGATGTCGCGCTCCACGAGGATGCGGCGCCGCTCGAGCATGACGCCCAGAATATACACCGTGTTGCGCTGTGTCCGGTCTTCCTCCTCGATCAGTTTCCGGAACAGCGATTCCGCGGTCTCCTTCTTCAAGGCCGGCTCGGGCGCGGGCGGCGGCGGCCGATACGTGCCGCGCCAGGAGCTGAGGTGGGCGCCCTCCTGCTCCTGCTGCTGCCAGCACGGTTCGCAGAAGTCCGCGCGCTCGTAGCCCTCCTCGCCGAACCGAAGCCGGGAGTAGTACGGCTGCCCGTCGGCAAACGCGGTCTGACACCCGCTGCACGCATGGCCGCGGGCCTTGATGTTCCAGTCCTGGTTCATCACAGCTCCAGAAGTCGAAGGTCCGAAGGTCTAAGGTCGAAGGTCGCAGCCGGAGCAGTCCAAAGTCCGAAGGTCAAAGGTCGAAGGTCGTAGAATACGGACACCGACGCCTGCGCGCCACGCTTTCGATCTCTCGACCTTAGACCTTCGACCTTCAGACCTTTGACCGCTCCCCTTCAGACCTTTGACCGCTCCCCTTCGACCGTTGACTCCTCCCTTTCGACCTTTGACGCTTCGGTCTTCGGCTCTCCGTCGCCGTCCTCCAGCCCCAGCAACATTCGCCGCTCGCGCCAGTAATAGACGGCGCCGGAGATGACGGTCAAGACGGCGACGAGGAACGAGATCCAATAGGTGACGTAGCTGAAGTACCTGTTGTAGGCGGCGAGGAACGACTCGGACCGGGCCACGTCGCCCAGCATGACGGCCAGCAAGTCCTCGCGCAGGGCCAGCCCGAGCATGATCACGATGATCGCGACGATTTGCCAGGCGGTCTTGTGCTTGCCCCAGATCCCGGCCGAGACCATGCGTCCCTTCGTCACGGCCATCAGGCGCAGGCCGGTGACCATGAATTCGCGTGTGAGGATAATGATCACGATCCATGCCGGCACGATCTGGTGGATGGACACGAAACTGACGAAGGCGGCGCACACCAGCACCTTGTCGGCCACCGGGTCCATGAGTTGGCCAAACAGCGTGATCCCGTGCCCGCTCCTGGCCAGCCGGCCGTCGAGCCAGTCGGTGATGCTGGCGAGAATGAACGCGACGAGCGCCAGCGTTTTGCCCCACGGGATGTTGAAGGTGAGGAAGACCGTCAATGTCCACGCGAAGAACAAGCGGCTGATCGTCAGTATGTTGGGTATGCCCGGTGGTTTCATGGGGTGTTGGGTTGTTCTTTACGGCACGCGCCCGGAAACCTGCTCGAGAACGTATTCGGGAACTTGCTCGACACTAGCAGACCCGCCCCTCGATATCGTACCCACGTTGTCCCTCGTATCGCACCTGCACAAACTCGCCGACGGCCGGCGCCGTGCGCGCGTGCCGCACGAGTACCACGCCGTCCACTTCCGGGGCCTCGCGCTGGGAGCGGCCCGTCACCGCACGCGTTCGGCCCGAGTTCCGACTTTCTATCAAAACCGTGGCCGTTTGACCAATGCGTTTTTGGGCGATGCGGTCCACAACCTTGCGCTGGGCGGCCAGGAGCCGGTCCCGGCGTGCGGCGGCCACGCCGGCCCGTACCCGGCCGGGCAGTCTGAACGCCGGGGTGCCCTCCTCGGGCGAGTAAACGAAAACGCCGAGATGCTCGAACTCGGCCGCCTCGACAAGCGCGAGCAGGTCACGAAAATGCGCCTCCCGCTCACCCGGGAAGCCGACGAGGCAGGTCGTCCGCAACGTGACCCCGGGCAGCCTTGCGCGAATCCGATCCAGCAGACGGCAGATGGCTTCGCGGCCAGCGGGTGCGGTACGGCCCATGGCGCGCAGGATCCGCGGATGACTGTGCTGAACGGGCAGATCGAGATAGGCGCAGACTTGCGGCACCTCCCCCATCGCGTCGAGCAGTTCGTCGCTGACCAGGGCAGGGTATCCGTACAGGAGTCGGATCCAGAACTGACCGCCCACCTTGCCCAAGGCGCGCAGCAGAGCGGGCAGGTTCGTCTTGGCGCGCAGCCCGCGGCCGTAGGCGAGTACGTCCTGCGACACGAGATTCAATTCCTTCACGCCGTTCGCCAACAGGTGTTCGGCTTCCCGCACGATCGCATCCGGCTTGCGTGAACGGTACGGGCCGCGTATGCGGGGGATCGCGCAGAAGCGGCACCGGTGATGACAGCCGTCGGCGACTTTCAGATAGGCGTAGGGCCCGCCGGTAAACAGCACGCGCGGCAGTCGCGGTTCGATCACCTTGCCGGCCCGTGCCGATACCTTCAGCAAGCCGCGCTTCCCGCCGACCACCTGCCGGATGACACCCGGTAGCCGCCCGAGCTCATCAAGCCCGATGAACGCGTCGACTTCCGGCAAGGCCTCCTGCAGGGCCCGGCCGTAGCGTTGCGGCAGGCAGCCGGCCACAATCACGATCCCGCACCGGCCCGTCTCTTTCATCGCGCACACGTCCAGAATGGCCTGAATGGACTCATCCTTGGCCGCTCGAATGAAGGCACACGTGTTGACCACCACCACGTCCGCTTCTTCCGGCGAAGCGGCCAGGCACAGACCGGCCTTCAGCAGGGCCCCGGCCATGATCTCCGAATCCACCAGATTCTTCGCACAGCCGAGACTGACAAACCCGACGCTGACCACCGGTTCCCGATGCGACACCGTGCTCTCCCGTTCTCCGCGCACGCGGAATTTCAGCGGAGTCTACGACAAACCCCACCCGGAAGAAAGAAGGGAAGTTGACACGCCAAAGCTCCACGGGGTATGCTCTGAAAATCATTGCGCGAATCCGGTTTCCGCTTGGTGAGGAGACGGAGGTGAACGAGGACGGAGAGGCGGCAATCGGATTACTGGTCCCGCCCCTGGCCCGAGTGTGGGTCGGCTTCGCCGTCGTGCTTATCGCCTTTCGGATAGTGGGCTACGGCTTTCAGCCTTCCGACGACGCCCTACGTCATGCGGCCAAAGTCGTTTCCGGGAAAGACTGGAATGAAATCCTCGTTCTGCGCGACGATATGGGGATCGACTCCCACCCGGGCTGGCACGCGATTCTCGGTGTGGTCCTCCGGCTGACGGGGCAAGGGACGGACACGCTGGTCGCCTTCTCGGTGGCCTTCCTGTTCGTCCTGTTCTCGGCCGGGCCGTTGCTGTTGCTCAGGCGCCCGGAAGCCTGGATTCTGGCCCTTGTGGTCGCCGTCACGGCACGACCGTCCTGGACCATGCGTCTGTTCCTGGGGCGCCCATATCTCGTCAGCATGGGCTACGTCGTGGTGCTCGCTATCCTCTGGCCACGTGTCCGGGCCGCAGAGCGGCCATGGGCAACGGCGGCGGCGATCTTCCTGCTGACCATGCTGACAACCTGGATTCACGGGCAATGGTACCTACTGGCGTTGCCCGGCGGCTGCTTTCTGCTCGCGCGGCGCTGGCGCGGCGCCGCCTGGATCGGGCCGGCGATGGGCGCGGGCGTGCTGGCGGGCGCCGCGCTGACGGGCCACCCGTACGGATTTCTGCGGCAGACGCTCGTGCACATGCTGCGCGCCGTCGCCCAGCCACAGTACCAACGATTTCTGGTGGGGGAATTCCGGGGCGGTCATGGCGATTTCTTCGTTCCCGTGGCCATCCTCGCCCTCTTGGCCTGGCGACGCCTTCAGGACCAGGGGCGGGCGCACCCGCACGACACGTGCCCTGTAACACGCGACCCCATTCTGCTTCTGGTCGCTCTGTGCTGGATTATGGGGCACCGGGTATCGCGCTTCTGGGGGGACTGGGGCATGCCGGCGGCCGCGGTATGGATCGCGTTGGAAGTTGAGAAGATCATGCAAACGCGGATAAAGCGGACTTCATGGAAACGGCTGGCCCTAGCCGCTGCATCGACCTGCGCCCTGTATCTTGCCGTGACTACCGACGTCAACGACCGATGGACCGAGAACCTGAACAGGGAATACCTTCGGCGCGAAGACCCGCAGCACGCCGAATGGCTGCCGGAGCCGGGCGGCATCGTTTACAGCGACTCGATCGGCGTCTTCTACCGGACGTTCTTCGCTAACCCCCATGCGCCGTGGCGATACCTGGTAGGCTTCGAACCTACCCTCATGCCCCCGGAGGACCTAGCTGTCTTCCGAAAAATCCTGTGGAATTGGGGAGACCCCCGCGCCTTCGTCCCGTGGGTCAAAAGGATGCGACCGGCGGACCGGCTGATCCTGCTTCAGCCCTACCGCAACCGCCCGAACATCCGGAGCTTGGACTGGCACTACGCCGCATCCGAAACCTGGATCGGGCGCCTGCCTCGCGAAAGAGAAGCCCAGAGCCGTGCGCCCTGATGCACCGCGCGCGCGGCCCGTATCCTGCGGTCCCAGCCAGTCGTGTGGCCGCCCCTCGACCCGTCGTGTTCCTTTCCCGGATGGATTTGGATTGACAAGCGCGTCCACTTGTGGCAGGAACGAGCGGGGGTGCAAAAATGCGCAAGAGAGACAAGCCGAGATCACCGTTCTTGAACCGCGGAGCATGGCCACGCCGCGTGAACCCACGTTCTTCCAGGTCCGGCTTCACGCTGGCTGAAATCCTGATTGTCGTCGGGATCATCGGACTGCTGGCTGCCCTCGTGGTTCCCGCCGTCATCAATGCCCGTATGGAATCGCACAAGAGCGTGTGCCTCAACGCCTTGCGCCAGATCGATTCCGCAAAAGAACAATGGGCTTTCGCAACCGGTTCCGAGCGCACGGTCACACCGACCTGGGCCGATCTGAACGACTATATCAAGAAGGGGGCTCAGGAATGCCGGTGCCCGTCAGATCCCACCCAAACTCCGCAGACCTCGTACTCGATCAACCCGCTCTCCTCAACCCCGACATGCCGGAACATGCCAGCCGACCATATCCTGTACTGAGCGGCCGTTTTTCCATGATTTTCCATGCAAAAAATCACCAAGAGCCATTTTATACAAAATTATGCCAGTTCGCATTTCAGTTTTCTCATTTTCTTAAATTCTCAAATATGAGAAGAATTTTTGATTTTGTTGGTTGATTGTGGAAATTTTTTCTTGACTAAGATTTGGATTTTTCGCATAGTGCAAAAGTTTTGGAATTTGTAGAGCTTGGTTGGCACAGATAATGCTCAATCAAAGGGACGGCACGGCTGAGAGCCCTGGAGGTGAGCTTGCCGGCGCCGCAGCCATGAGAGTTGGCCGCGGCGGAGAGGTTGGCTGCACCGCCACTGCACGGCAGGGCGATAGGCTGAGCCGAGGGCCGAAGAACGGCCCACGAATCTGAGAGGAAAGGAGGTGAGATAGAATGCGCAAGAAACTCGGTTTCACGTTGGTGGAAATCATGATCGTGGTGGCCATTATCGGCTTGCTGGCCGCTATCGCCATTCCTTCGTTCATCAAGGCCCGTACGACGTCCCAGAAAAATGCCTGTATCAACAACCTCAGGCAGGTCGACGGCGCCAAGGAACAGTGGGCGATGGGCGAGAACCAGCCGGCCACGGCCACGCCTAGCGCGACGGATATCAACGACTACATTAAGGGCGGCACGGCGAAGTGTATCTGCCCGGGCGATCCTACGACCTCGTTCGCCACGTCCTACACCGTAATGCCTCTGGGGACGGACCCGAAGTGCATCGCTGTGGGGTCTCCGCACACGTTGCAGTAATGGTGGTCTGATCCAAAAAAAGGGCAGCCCTTCGGGGCTGCCTTTTTTTTTGTCAGTTGCGGGGCGTGTCCCGGCCGTCCCGCAACCGGTCCATGGCTTTGCGCAGGTTGGCTTTGGCTTTTTCGTGGTTCGGATCGAGCTGCAGCACCTGCGAAAAATGCCGGATGGCCCCTTCGGTGTCGCCCTTCTGGAGCAAGGCGGCGCCCATTGAATTGAGCGCGGCCTCGAACTGCGGGTCGATGCGCAGCGCCTCGCTGAAGCAGGAGATGGCTTCCTCGATCTTGCCGCGGCGGAGCATGGCGTTGCCCAGGTTGTAGTGCGCCTCCTTGTAGTCGGGGCTCAGGGTGACGGCCTTGACCAGGTGGCGGATGCCTTCCGCCACCTTTCCCTGCCTGAGCATGATGATGCCGATATCGTTGTAGGCGCCGGCATAGCGTGGCCTGCTGCGAATGGCTTCCGAGTAGTGCTGCAGCGCCTCGTCTGTCTCGCCGTGCTCATCGAGGAGCGTGGCCAGATTGTAGTGGGCCTCGGCGTAGAGCGGATCCACGGCCACTGCGCGGCTGTAATGACGCCTCGCCTCGTCGCGACGCCCCAACTGGGCCGAGGCATAGGCGATATTGAAATGGGCCAAGGCCAGCGTCCGGGATTTTGCGGGCGCGCACCTGGCGGCCAACCGGCAATGGGCCAGCCCCTCCTCGACCCGGCCTGCCTGGATCATGGCGACGCCCATGTTGTTGCGAGGCACGATGTAGTCGGGTTTCAACTCCAGCGCCTTCTCGAAGTAGGGGACGGCTTCCTCCCAGCGTCCATCGTTGGCCACATAGCTGCCGAGATTCTGCCACGCGCGGGGGTTGCCGGGCCGCTTGGCGACGGTGTCGCGCCAGATCGCCTCGCTGGAACGGTAGTCCTGATTGCGCGCCAGCGTCGCGTTGCCGAGCAGGGCGAGCAGGGCGCAGACCAGCCAGGTTTCGACCGCTTCGCCCGCGCGCGGCCGCCGCGCAAAGAGCCGGCTGACCGCCTCGTGCAGCAGGAACACGCCGAGCAGCACGACCGAAACCAGCGGCAGATACATCCGGTGTTCCATCGCGCGGTCGGCGACCGGAACGATGCTGGAGGTTGGCGCGAGGACGATGAAGAACCAGGCGCCGAGGAAGCCCCACGCCGGCCGGCGCCACAGGCCCCACAGCGTGAGCAGGGCCAGCACCCCGATGAACGCCCCGAAGGGCAGGATCGCCGCCCACGTGCGGGCTTCCGGCCAGAAGTAATCCAGGCACAGCGAACGCGGCCAAACGGCGAGCCGCAGGTAGTGCGTCAGGACGCCGAACTGCGTCGCGAGATAAGACAGAGGCGAAGAGGCGCCGCTGAATCCTGTGCCCACCGATTTGCCGTACGCACCGGCCGTGGCCGCCATCAATAGCGCCAGAATCCCCCACGTGCCGGCCAACCCCGCATAAAGCCAGCGCCGGTTGCCGTACAGGTCGCGCCACGACGACGACAGGAACACGCGGTCATAGAGGCAGACGACAACCGGAGCGGTTACCATCACTTCCTTGCAACCCATCCCCACCGCACAGAACAAGACGGCGCTCAGATACCAACCGCGCGACCGTTCGGCGCCGGCCCCGCGAATCACGCCGTAGAGCGTCAGCAGGTAGAACAGGCCCATCATCGACTCGCCGCGTTGCACGATGTAGGTCACGCTTTGCGTCTGCAGCGGGTGCACCGTCCAGATGCCGGCGGCGGCAAGCGCGAGCCACGCGGCACGACGCCGATACCGTTCGGCAATCCCGGGCAACAGCAGGGTCCGCCACACGACCGCGTACAATGCCAAGGCCGCCGCCACATGAATGAGAAGGTTGACCACGTGGTAATCGGCGACAACGTGCGGCCGGCTGGTGGTCAGGGCTCCGAACCAGCGGTTCAGGGCGAACGACAGCCTGACGACATACCGTGCCGAGATCAACCCCACGATATCAGCCCGGTCCACAGCCCGATTGTAGAGAATGGCGGTTTCGTCGTCGAATATGAAAGGCACCGAGAAGCTGTTGGAATACACCAACCCGGCCAGGAGCGCGATGAAGAAAGGAAAGAGCCTCGGCCAATTCGGGTGGAGGGCGCCAGCCTCAGGATTCTGTTGTGCCGACATGTTCATCTCCGCATCTGCCGCACCTGTTCCGGCGCATTCGAAGCCAATAGACAGGAGGCGGAGGCTGGGGCGGCAGCCACGATGAGCAAGTCAGGAAGCGTCACGACGATCTCACGGCCCTTGTTTGGTTCTTCCATCCCGCCCCTTCATTAATAGGTGGGCGCGCGCGCCAAAGCAAGGAGAAAACAGCGCGTGGCGTCAAAGCCCGGCCGGTGCATCTTGCACCCTCTCCGTGCAAGATACGCGATGGAGGTGGCGGCCGATACCGTCAGCAGGAAACGCACGCGTTTCCTGTTTGCAGCCTGGGGCGCTTTCGACTATGCTCAGCCTGCCGCCCAAAGACGGGCGGCACTGGCGGGGAACCGGGAGTTGATGAGCGAATCCGACCCAAAACGCGTCCTGGTCATCATTCCGTGCCGCAACGAGGAAGGCCGCATCGGCCCGGTGGTGCGATCGGTCCGGGAACGGCTTTCAGAAGCGGACGTTGTCGTCATAAACGACGACTCTACCGATCGCTCGGCGGAGGAAGCGCTGGCCGCCGGCGCCACGGTGCTGCCGCACACCGTGAACCTGGGCTACGGGGCCGCGCTGGAGACCGGCTACAAGTACGCGATGGGGCGGCGCTACGACATTGTGTTGCAGATGGACGGCGACGGTCAGCACCCGGCCGACGAACTGCCCAGGCTAATCCAGCCGGTTTCCGACGGCCGCGCTGACCTGGTCATCGGCTCGCGCTACCTGAATCCGGACACCCATTTCCCCACGTCCTTCGCCCGGCGCGTGGGCCAGATGGTGTTCGCTGCGGCGGTCTTTCTGTTCACGCGCAGGCGTTTCAGCGACCCGACCTCGGGTTTCCAGGCGCTCAGCAAACGGGCGACCACGTTTTTCGCCAGCGGGTTCTTCCCCTGCGACTATCCCGATGCCGACGTGCTGCTCATGTCACATCTGGCCGGCCTGCGTATGATGGAAATTCCCGTCAGAATGCTCCCGCGCGAAGACGGCCGCTCCATGCATTCGGGGCTTTCATGCGTGTACTACGTGATGAAGATGCTGCTGTCGATGTTCATCGTGTTGCTCAACTTCCACGAGTGGAGGCGCATACGCCATGATCACGCCTAGACAGATGTGGGCGTCGTTTATCATCAGTGTCTGCCTGGTCGTGATGATCCTGAGGCTGGTGCAAAGGGGCAAACTTGACATCGCCTATTGCTGGTTGTGGCTCGTCATCGGGCTCGGCATCGTGCTGTGCGTCACACAGTACCGGTGGCTCGTACGCTTCGGCTCACTGATCGGTTCGCTGACTCCGACGACGACGGTCTTTCTCACCGGCCTGTTGGTCGTGCTGGTGCTTTGCCTCCAGTTCTCCCTGGTGATATCCGCGCAGCGCCGGCAGATCAAGAGGCTGACCCAGCAGTTGGCGATCCTGCGGGCGAGCCGGCCACAGGGCGGAGAGGCGAAGGTCTGAAGACACGTCTGACACTGGTATCGGCGCCGTTGAGCCTGGAAGAACGCTACGGGCGTTTTGCGGGCGCCGCGAACACGGAGCCGTCTTTCGGCCTTGTCTGCCTGGCTGCCGTGGCGCAACAGGCAGGCGCAAAGGTCACCGTTGTGGAAGCCTCGGCGCAGAACCTGTCCCCCACCGAAACCGCGGAGCAGGTGCTCGGATCGCAGCCGCACATCGTCGGCATCACGTCAACCACGGCGGGTATTGTGGCGGCGGGTGAACTGGCGGGGCGCATCAAAGACGTCGCCCCGCAGACCCGCGTGCTCGTGGGTGGCTGTCACGCGACGGCCTTGCCCGAGCAGACGCTGCGCGAGTTCGACGCGTTCGACCTGGCCGTCGTTGGGGAGGGCGAACGTACGCTGCTGGAGGTCATCCGGGACTTCGAGGCCCATGGGGACCTCCCGAACGCAATCGACGGCACCGCCGTTCACGATGCCGGCGCGGTGAGACTCAACTCACCACGTGCCCTCATCGGAGACCTCGACGAACTGCCGTTGCCGGCATGGTCACTGCTGCCCGATTTTCCCCGCGCATTTCGCCCGTCCCCGGCCCGTATCCGGCGCTGGCCGTGCGCGTCGGTTGTGTTCACCCGTGGCTGTCCGAACCGCTGCACGTTCTGTGACCGCTCCGTCTTCGGCAACCGATGCCGCGGCTATTCGCCCGCCTACGCCGTCAACATGGTCAAGGACCTGCAGACCAAGCATGGCGTACGGGAAATCCTGATCGAGGACGACACGTTCGTAATCGTGCCGCGCCGAATTCGCGAGTTCTGCGAACGGCTCCTGGCCGACCGGGTGGATGTCAGCTGGTCCTGCCTGGGGCGGGCCGACCGGGTAACACCCGACCTGCTCGCGCTCATGCGAAAGGCGGGCTGCTGGCACATCTCCTACGGCATCGAAAGCGGCGACCCCTCAATGCTGGAAGCCATGCGCAAGAACCTGGATCTGGAGCAGATTCGGCAGGCGGTGAGTTGGAGCCGCGAAGCCGGCCTGCGCACAAAGGGCTTCTTCATGGTCGGGTTCCCAAACGAATCGGAGGGGTCCCTGCGCGCCACGCGCGAATTCGCCAAGGCGCTGCCGCTCGACGACATCAGCGTTATGCAACTGACGCCGTTCCCGGGCAGCGAGTTGTACGCCAACGCCGACGCGTTCGGCACGTTCGAGCGCGACTGGCGCAAAATGAACACGCTGGAAACGGTCTTTGTGCCCCATGGCTTCACGAGGGCGAGCCTCGAAGCGGCCCGGGCGAGGATGTTGCGGGGCTTCTATCTCCGGCCCGGCGTGATGTGGCGGCAAACCACGCGCGTACTGAAAAATCCCCGCCTCATTCCCAGCATGTGGGCTGGGCTCAAGGCGCTGTTGAGGAACATCGGCTGACATGCCACCGCGGCGGGCGCGTGCCCGGCGCGAGGCGAAGACGCCCTTGGGGCTTTCCCGGGGAACGGATGAAGGGCTTGACAATCCCCCTTGCCTGCCTACCCTTCTGGGCATGGCTTGCAGACCAACCGCACGTACGCACGGACGGTTGCCGGACGGTGAATGACCTGGTCAAACCTCATCGTGGGGCGACCGTGCCGTGCCTGGAGGCACGGTGTCTACATCCGTCAACTCGACGCCGAGGACTGAATCCATGAAGATCTCCGTCATCACACCGTCATTCAACCAGGGCACGTTCATCGAGAGGACGATCACCAGCGTGCTCGCCCAACAGGGCGATTTCGAACTGGAGTATATCGTCGTCGACGGGCTGTCAACGGACGACAGCGTTCAAATCATCCGCAAGCACGAATCGCATCTCACCTGGCTCTCGGAAAAGGACGACGGGCAGAGCGACGCCATCAACAAAGGCTTCCGAATCGCGACAGGCGACGTGCTGGGGTGGCTGAACTCCGACGACACCTACGTGCCCGGCGCGCTGGATACCGTGGCCGCGGAATACGGCAGGGCGCCGTTCAAGTGGTGTTTCGGCAACTGTCACATCATCGACGAGCACGACCGGGAGATCCGCGCATGCATCACCCGCTACAAGGTGGCGCAAAGCAGGAAATACTCTTTTGCCCGGCTGTTGCGGCGGGACTTCGTTCCGCAACCCGCGACGTTCTTCTCGCGGGCCGCCTATGCCGAGACCGGCGGACTCGACACCAACCTGTACTATTCCATGGACTACGACTACTGGCTTCGCCTGGGCAGACGATATCCACCGGTCTACATCCCGAGATTTCTGGCCAATTTCCGTTGGCATTCCTCATCGAAGAATGCCTCCCTCTATCGAGGGGCCGCCTGGGAAACATACCTGACGGCGCGCCGGCATGCGCAAGGGCGGGAACGCCTCGATGTCTTCATGCACTACTGGCACTATCGGGCCCTGTGCCTTCTTTACCGTTTCCTCTAGTGTCTTTCGGCGCGCGCCAAACGGAAAGGTCGCGTCCCAGCAGCTCTTCGAGCTCGGCGATGTCACTCCGATACCGCTCCAACAATTCGGCCCGGATCCCCGCGTCCACCGGCGGGCGGGGTTGCGGTTTGAGGTTGGCCCAGTACAACGCCCGGAACGCCTTGTAGACCGGCAGTTTCACCCACATCGGCAGGCGGTTGTACGCCTTCATGAGCACCGGCGACGGGCGTAGAAGCCGGCGGTGAAGCCCGGAGCTGCGGGAAACAGCCGCCGGGTTGTGTTTCTGGAAATCCGGCAGGAAGGAATCGTCCACATCCAGGAAGGAAAAGAGGGCCCGGCACGTGGCGGCCGGGGCCTTAACGAACTCCTCAAAGATGTGCACGCTGACGCGTGCGCGGCCGAACAAATCGAGATAGCGCTTCAGGTGGCGCGCGTACAAACCGATCTGAAAATAGAAGAAATGCCCGTAGTAGAACGGTATGTCCGCGGGAAGATCCAGGGTCCGTATGCGGTTTTCCTCTTCGCGAAGCGCCTCTTCGAATGAGAGCTTCTCAAACCCCAGCGTGTAGAACATGTTCGTCCATGTCGAGTAGGCCCTGTCGGCCGGATTCCTGAGCAGCGCAACGATCTTCGCCTCGGGCAGGCACTTCTTGATGCGCTCGGCGGCCGCCGGATCCGCCAGATACGAAGTCGAGGCCTCGCCCACCGCCCTCTCGTTCCTTCGCCCGGCAAAAAGGGCCTCGTATTCACTCACCGTCCGGGCGATTTCCGGCATGCCGTCGTTGAAGAAGCACGGTTCCTTGATCGGACACATGTAGACGTCGGGGTGCGAAGCCAGATGTTCGTACAGGGAGGTCGAACCGGATTTTGGCGCGCCTACCAGCAAGAAATTCGGGAGTGTCATCGAAACGCTCCTTGCCCGCCCGCCTTCCGTCATGCGGCCCCGCGTTCGTTCATCATAGCCTGCGGCCCCTCAGACGGACAAGCCCTATCACTCGCCTAGCGCCGGCGCATCGTCTCGACGAGCTTCCATGCGCTGGCGCCGCACATGCAAAGGAGCAGCGCGCAGATCTGCGTGAAAATAATCTTCTCGATGCTGAGCCGTGGCAGGAACGCCATGCCGAGCACGACCAGGACCGGAACGATGAACACGGACAGCGCCAGCGATGAGGCCGCCCAGCGAAACAGGATCACCATGCAGAGCATGCTGAGCAGAAGGCCGATACCGTAGAAGCCCATATACCCCGCGGCCGGAAGGTACGGCGGCCCCAGGACAAGCCTGAAAAACGGGAGAGGGCACAGGTGGGCGGTCGCCATGAACCCGACGGCCACACCGCTGGTGACAATCAGCGCCTTACGAAACACATGCGCTTCGGCGGAACCCGAGACCGTTCTGGAATAGAGAGGCACGGCAACGGCAAAGGCAAAAGGGAGCACCAAGTTGCGCAAGGCAAACAGGGCGGCGAACAGGCCGGCCGTGTCGGCAGGAAGGCGCGAACGGGCCACAATCATAGGATAGTTGTTGGTCAGCAACAAGAAAGCCAACACGGCCAAAGGGCGCAACAACGCGCGAAATTCCTCCCGGTTCCTGCAGAATGTCGCATGCCGAACCGAGTAGAGATTCCGCCGGGTCAGAAAGAAGAGAAGCGCCACCCACATGGCGCAGGCGTATCCGCCTACCGCGCTGCCGGCACGTCGCTCGCCCAGAATGAGCAGCGTGCCGAAGACCAACACGAGCAGAGACTCGCCCGTCTTCAGAAGCATGAACAGGCCATAGCGGTTCCGGCCCTGAATGGCCCCATAGAATGTCGTGAGAAGGGGGGCCGCCACCACGAGAGCGCTCAGCGGCAGCAGAGGCAGAACCAGACGGCTGCGTGTGAGGCCGGCCAGGAGCGGACGGCAGAGCCACACGCAGCAGGCGAGTGCGGCCCCCACCCCGAGCCCGACCCGGAGCAACCCGCCCAGCACGGCGGGTTTTCCCGCGTCGGGCGCGCTGGCGACACTGTGAACGGCCGCAATGTTCAAGGGCGAGCCCGCCGCAATCAGAATGCCAAAAGCCCCCATCACAGACTGGAACAGGCCGAACTCCGCCGGGCCGAGCAGGCGTGCCGCCGTAAAAACGTACAACACCATGACAAGCCCCGCAAAGGCGTGTCCAAGAGCGAAAAGCCCGACGTCTTGCAGGAATCCGAAGCGCTTCATTTGGCGTCGTCACCGGTCATGGACTGTTCGTATATGCTCTTCGTGCGAAACACACATGCCCCTGTCAGAACTAACGGACGGAGTCCGAACACATCGATAAAGCGGTGAACGACTTCCTTCTCGCCGCCCCCCGGCACGGGCGAGAGCATGGCCCAGTCGAGGCGGTGCGTCCGGATGTCCGCTACCAGGCTCTCATAAGGAGTGTCGTAGGAACGAATGACGAGCGGCATATCCTTCAGGTAGTAGGCAAAAATCGGGTCCGGATACTTCGGAATATGGGAGCCGCGCCAGAAGAAAAAGGATGTGATAAGCGTGCGTTCTCCTTCCCGGACCAGACCGTTGAGCGCCGCCGCCGCTTCCCGGGAGGCGTTCGCCCCCCACACAGCGGACGGATCTGCCCTGCGCAGGACGGCTTCGTAATCGCAGCGTGCGTATGCGGGCAGCAACGTGCCGGCGATGATCAGGGCGGCGACGCCGCCAGGCACGGTGCGACACAGCAGCGGCCGGAGCTGCCGGCGTGTGTCCGCCTGCCGCAGAAGCCAGCAGTAGTTGCGGTAGACGCCGACCACCCCGGCGGCCTGCAGCGTCGCGAAGGCGGGAAAGCCGCACATGTTCATCCAGGGCACTTTGCCCTTGGACGCCGTCAGCACGATGTAGCAGGGCAGCGCAAAGAACAACGGCCACAGGGCCCCGGGCATGTCCGGCCGCGGCTCAGTCGGCGGCGCGTGCGACCGGCGCCTCGAAAGCCCGGCCCATCCCGCGATTGCGGCCACGCCGAACGCGCTGACGAACAGCCCAAACGCGCCGATATCCGGCAACATTCGGCAACGGAAGTAATAGTGCCAAGGGCGCACCCAGACTCCGTCCAGTATGGCACGGGACCCCTGCACGAAGGCCACATAGTACCCCACAGTCGTACTGAAAATCGCGTACCACCACCCCGAGAGCAGCACGGCCACGCCCGCCACGACCACGATCTCGCGAACCCGGCGTTGCGCACGGCTGCGCACAAGCCAGAGCAGGAAGATGACCGGGCAATAGAACAACGCCGTCTCTTTGGCCAGGAAGGCGAGCCCCAGAGCCACGCCGCAAAACAGAGCGCGTCGATTCAGAAACAGCAGGATGGCAAGCAGTCCGAAGCCTGTCGCGACCGCGTCGCGCTTAACCCACACATCGAAGAAGACAGCCCCGGGCATGACGGCCAGAAAGAAGACGGACCAGCAGGCTACGGTGGCGCCGTAGACGCGGGCGTTCACCAGGAAAAGCAGCACGAGGTTGGCGACGCCGGTCAACACGAGCAACCATTCCACGCGTTCCGCGAATCCTTCCCGCAGGGGACCGCCCAACAGCCACATCAGCGAAGCCAGCGGCGGATGCCGCCAGAACCAGTTGGAATAGGGGTCATGGCCACGGACGGCAAAGGCGCGGGTCGAACACAGGTTCATGGCTTCGTCCCACACGACGAGATGCCCGACCCAGCGCGCGCGCAACCCGATGAACAGAACCACGACCAGGCCGAGTATCAGCCAACGCCAGTATTTGAGCAACGTTCGCAAAGTCAATTGACGCCGACCGTGGCTTGCTTCTCCCTCAATTCGATCAGGCTGAGCCTCCGAAGAATGTCGCGTTCCCGCTGGCTGTGGGAGAAGATCGTGGCCACCTTGTCTGCGAGCCAGGTTGCGCCTGGCCCCGGCAGGGGCAGATGGCCCAACCTGGCCCCGGTAATATCGATCTGCAATTCCCCGGCGACCACCCTGGGCACACCGGTAATCTCGCAACTGATCCGTTTGCCCGCACTGCCCCAAAGCCACTCGGTGACCATGAGCAGCACGAAATCCCGTTCCCGGATCGAGAACGTCAGCGAGTCGATGTCCACCCGCAGACGCTGCCCCGCCGCGGCGTCCTGGGAACGTTTCACCTTCAGCGCCAGGTACGCGTTGATCTCGCGCTCCTCGATCGGCGTCTGGAACGGCTGCCCGTCCTGGATTCGCGCCTCCAGCGTGTCGAAGGCCTGCGTGAGCCGCTCGGCGTCCTGGTCCGACCCCGGCGAAGCCGTCGGGCCGACCGACCAGAGAATCATAATAATCGCCGCCACCAGACAGACGTCGACGGCTATGTGAATGATTTTCCGGAGAAAACTTCCTGATCTGGCCATATTTTCGCCCAATCCTTTCCGCGGTTTGTGTTGTTCCAAAAAGCCTGATCGACTCATCGGGGCCGGGGCGGCGCGACGGAGCCGGGGAACCGGCCCGGCCGGCCCGGATACCTCACACGGACGCCTGAAACGGAGGGGCTAGCACACACCGGCCGCTTTCTTATCCGGCGTCGTCTCTTTCTTCTTGTCCTTCTTTTCGTTGCTCTTGCCGGTTTCGGCCACGCTCTTGCCGCTCTCTTCCTTTGCCGCTTTCTTGTAGCTTTCGCTCCGATAGTCGGTCTCGTAGAAACCCGAACCCTTGAAGATGATGCCGGCCCCGGTGCCGATCAGGCGCTTGACTTTCCCCCGGCATTTCGGACAACGCTTGACCGGCTCCGCCGTCATGCTCTGAAACTTCTCGAAATGCCACCGGCATTTCTGGCATTCGTATTCGTAGGTCGGCATACGCCCTGCCCCCGGGGAACCCCCGTACCAGCCCACGACCCCCCTTCGCCCTTTCCAGAGCTCACCCGGCCGTCGAACCCGGAACAACAAACGCTGAAATGCGGGACTTGCCGGATGTTCGGTGTTCGGCGACAAGTGCCCGGTGTTTGCCCAGCGTCCCCGTGCGTGTCCAGAGGTTTCCGCTGACTATATTGGCCCGTGCCCGCCGTTGTCAATATTCAAAACCCCGGCGGCGGGCGGGACAATTCCTTGTTGACCCGCGGGGGCCGCCGATATATCGTAGGGACCCACTACAAAAGGAAAAGAGGGGCGCAGGATCATGTTCATCACCCGTTTCAACAGACTGATCAAGAGCCGCATTCTGTGGGCGGCGATCCTGATCATGATCGTGCTGGCGTTCGTCGTGTGGGGCACGCGCGGCACGGACGACGAGGACCGGCCGGCGGAGACCGCTGGCACGGTGCGAGGCCGGCCCATTTCGACGGAGGAGTATCGTACGGCACGCGATTACGCGCGAATGGAGTTCAGAATGCTGCGCGCCCAGCTTGGGCTGACGGATGTCCCCGAGACCGAAGAGGAGCAGCAGCGCGTCAGCGAGCAGGCCTGGAAGCGGCTGGCCGCGTTCAGCGCCGCGCAGGAGCTGGGCGTCATCGCCACGGAAGAGGAAGTCGCGCGCAACGTGCAGAACGATCCGGGCTTTCAGGAAGCGGGCCGGTTCCACAAGGGCAAGTACCGGCTCGTGCTGGATTACATGGCACGCGCGCTCAATCTGGGCCGGATCTCCGTGAGCGAGTACGAGGAATACGTCCGGCAGCGCCTCCTGATGCTCAAGCTGCGTAACCTGATCGGCGCGACGGCCGTGTGGATTCCACCCTCCGAACGGCAGGAGCTGGTCCGCCAGTACGCGTCGGAACTGACCGTGGACTACGTCGTCATGCAGATGGCGAACTACACGCAGGACGTCGTGGTGACCGAGGAGAAGGCCAGGGCCTACTACGCGGAGCACAGCGAGCGGTTCACCATCCCGGAAAAGGTCAAAGTCCGCTACGTAGCGTTCCCCTACGCCGACGCCAAGCCGGAATACGAACCCGACGCAGCGGACATTGAAGCCTACTACAACAACCACCTCGACGACTTCGCCATCACCAACGAGTTGCCCGACGCAGAATCCGATGCCGAGCCGACCGCCGCACCAGCCCCTGAAACACCTGCGCCCGGCCCGGCCGAGAACAAGACCGGGCCGGCGATGGAACCGGCCCCCGGCCCGGCGGACCAGCCGGTGCCGGAAACCGGCCAGGTGCCGCCGCCATCCCCGGATGCGCCGGCTGCCGAGCCGGCTGCCGTGCCTCCCGCGAAGCCGCCGGCTGCCGCAGCCCCGGCCGCCGATGCGCCGGGCGAGCATGCGGCGGGCGACAAGGCCGAGGCGCCCCATCCCGCCGGACGCGCCGAAGAGCAGGCCGTTGTCCTCAATCCGGACGCCGAGCCGGCAACCGTTCCCGAATCCTCTCCGGTCACGGTGGACACTGCGACAAACGCGGACGCCGCCATCGAAGAGTTTCTCGCCAAGCTGGACACGAACGAAGACGTCCTGGCCGAAACCTATACGAATGAGACGGCAGACGTCCGGCCGCTTGCCGAAGTCCAGGACGAGATCAAGCAGATTCTCGTGCGTAAGGGCCGCAAGGATGCCGCCATCGAAGCGGCCGTGGAGTTCGTCGTCGCGCTGGCCCCCGACGCGAACGGCGAGGCGCCCGGGCTGGAAGAGTTGGCCGCCCAGAAGAGCATCACCGTGGTGACGACGGACTACTTCGCCGTTTCCGAGCCGCTCACCAACCTGGACCTCGCGCTCTCGTTCAACAAGGCCGCCTTTCAACTGGAGCCGGGCGACAAGAACATGTACTTCAGCGACCCGCTCACCGGCGAAGAGGCCGCCTACGTCATCGGGATCCTTGACAAGCAGAAAAGCCGCGTTCCCGAATTCGAGGAGCTGCGCGAGGACGTGATGCGGGCCGCCACGGAATACTACGCGCAGGAGGCATTCAAGAAGAAGGTGCAGGAGATCCACGCCGCGGTCTCCCAGGCCATGGCCGAGGGCAAGTCGTTCGCCGAAGCGGTGAAGCCGTTCGATCTCAGCATGACCGCCACCAAGCCGTGGGTTCTGTACCAGGGCCCGGAAGACAGCCCCTACGACACCGTGCTGATCGAGGGGCTTCTCCACGTGAACGACGGGGAGGTCAGCGACGTGCTCTGGGCCGGGACCGGGGAGGCGCTGATCGCATTCGTCGCCAAGCGGACCCCGATGGAGGCGCCGCCCCAGGCCCTGATGCAGCAGGTCGTGCAGCAGACAACATGGAAGCGGGAGCAGCTCGTGTTTGGCGACTGGCAGGACTACCTGATCCGGCAGGCCGAGATCAAGGGAAGCGAACCGGCACTGGCGCCGGAGGAAGGCGAGGAGCCGCTGCCGGAAGAAGCCGAGCCGCTGGCGCCGGAGAAGCCGGAGGCCGGGACGGATACCCCGGCGGCCGAAACCGAAGCGCCGCCGCCGCCGGCGGCGAACGAGCCGCCAACGCCGCCGGCCGAACCCGCTCCCCCGGCGCAAGGCGGGACGGAGCCGCCGGCCGCGCCCGCCGCGCCCTGAGCGAACGCACGCCGCATCGTCATCCTTCGCGGTTTACGGCGGAAGCGTTCAGCACCAAATCCGCCTTTCGCCCGCATTGGGAGCAGGCGCCGGCGGTGATTCCCGACACACGCGTCGAATAGCCCTGCCGCCGCACGAGCGTGCTGCCGCAGTGCGGACAGTGGGTGTTCTGGCCGTCGGCCGTCCATACGTTGCCGAGGTACACGTAGGACAGGTGTTGCGTGCAGCGCTCAAGAGCCTCGCACAGCATCTCCGGCGGCGTGGCGCGGATGTTCATCTTGTATTCCGGCCGGTAGGCACTGAGGTGCAGCGGCGTGTCCGGCCCGAGCGTCTCCCTCACCCAGCGTGCCAGCGCTTCGATCTGGCCGTCCTTGTCGTTCAAGCCCGGAATGACCAAATTCGTGATTTCCACGTGACAGCCTGCGGCTCGGGCCTGTTTGGCGAACCGCAGGACCGGCTCCAGCCTGCCGCGGCAGTGGGTCGCATAGAAGTCCGCTTCCATGCTCTTGACGTCGATATTCAGCGCGTCGATCAACCCCAACAGCTGGGTAGCGGGCTCAGGCTCGATGTGGCCGTTGGTGACCAGGACGTTCACCGCGCCCGCCGCTCGGACGCGCTGCGCGCAGGCCCTCACAAATTCGTAGGCGATCAGCGGTTCGTTGTAGGTGTAGGCGACGCCGACGGACCCGCCTCGGCCGCTCGCCTCGGCGACTTCTTCTGGCGTGTACCGGCGCGAGTCCGCGACGCCCTGCTGTGAAATGCTCCAGTTCTGGCAGAACGCACAGGCCAGGTTGCAGCCCCAGCCGCCGATGCTGAGAATGGGGCGGCCCGGCAGAAAATGATAGAGGGGCTTCTTCTCTATCGGGTCCAGGTGAACGGCGGACAGCAACCCGTAACCGAGGGCGGCCAGTTTCCCGTCGCGCACGCCGCGCACCCGACACCGCCCGGCCCCGCCTTCGGCGATCACGCAGTGGTGCGGGCACAGGTCGCACTCGACGGTTCCCGGCTCTCTCTCGTGCCAGAACTGGGCAGTCTTCATTTTCGCTTCCCCCCCGCTGCGTGTTATGATATCGTTTTCAGTCCGAAAACAAACCTCAAATCCTGTTCCGCCGCGCGCGGGCGCTTCACGTCGCGCGGCGGCGGACGGATGCCCGGTGTAAGCGTCGCGGCGAACGGGCCGACTCTTGGCAGAGGGCTGTTATGTGGGATTACACGGAAAAAGTAATGGACCACTTCCGCCATCCGCGCAATGTGGGGGTCGTCCCCGATGCGGACGGCGTCGGACAAGTCGGCTCCATGGCCTGCGGCGACGCCCTGCGCCTCACCTTCAAACTGGGCCCGGACGCCCGGATTGCCGATGCGAAGTTTCAGACCTTCGGCTGCGCCAGCGCGATCGCGTCCTCCTCCGTGCTCACCGAGATGATCAAGGGCATGACCCTGGAGGAGGCCGGCCGGGTGACCAACAAGGACATCGCCGACCACTTGGGCGGACTGCCGGAGCAGAAGATGCACTGCTCGGTCATGGGCCGCGAGGCTCTCGAACTCGCCATTGAGAACTACCGCACCGGCCGGCGGGCTGCCAAGAACCTCGAAGGCAAAGTCATCTGCAAGTGTTTCGGCGTGACCGAGGAGGAGATCGAGAGGGTGGCCCGCGAAAATCAGCTCTCGACCGTGCAGCAGGTCACCGACTATTGCAAGGCGGGCGGCGGGTGCGGGCTCTGCCACGAAGAAATCGAGCGGATTATCGCAAGGGTCAAGCAGGAAGCGATGGAGCAGAAGGCGGCCGAAGCCGGGGACGGCAAGCGGCCGCTGACCAACGTGCGAAAGATACACCTGGTCGAGGAAACGATCGAGCGCGAGATCCGCCCGCTGCTGAAGAAGGACGGCGGCGACATCGAACTGATCGACATCGACGGGAACAGAGTGATCGTCGCGTTCCGCGGCATGTGCGCCAGGTGTCAGGTGGCCCCGTTCACCATGAAGGACGTGGTCCAGGCGAAGCTGCGCGAGTTCGTTGCCGACGATCTGGTGGCCGTGGAGGCCGAGCCGTGAAGAACGTCTACCTGGACAACAACGCCACCACGAAGGTGGCGCCGGAAGTCATCGAGGCCATGCGGCCGTTCTTGGAGGAATTCTGGGGCAACCCCTCCAGCATGCACGCCTTCGGCGGGCAGGTCCGACGCGATGTGGACAAAGCCCGTGCGGCGGTGGCCCGCTTGCTCAACGCGGCGCCGGGCGAGATCGTGTTCACCAGTTGCGGAACGGAAAGCGACAACATGGCGATTCGCGGCGTCCTGGATGCCGCCGACGGGCGCCTGAACATCATCACCACACGCGTGGAGCATCCGGCGGTGCTCTCGACCTGCCGGTTCCTGGCGGATCGCGGCCATGAAGTCATCGAATTGGGCGTCGACGGGTCCGGGCACATCGACCTGGCCGACCTGCGCAAGGCTCTGGACCGCGGCCCGGCGCTGGTCAGCATCATGTGGGCCAACAACGAAACGGGTGTCGTCTTCCCCATCGATGAAATCGCGCGCATCGTCAAGGCCGCCGGCGGCATCATGCATACCGATGCCGTGCAGGTTGTCGGCAAGCTCCCCATCGACCTGAGCCAGACCCCGGTCGACCTGCTCTCGCTCTCCGGCCACAAACTGCACACCCCGAAAGGGATAGGCGCGATCTACATACGCAAGGGCACCAAGATCCGGCCGCTCATCCTCGGCGGGCACCAGGAAGAAGGGAAGCGGGCCGGAACCGAGAATGTGCCCTATATCGTCGGGCTCGGCCGCGCCTGCGAGCTGGCCACAGCCCGCATGAAGGAGGAAATCGACCGCGTCGCGCGGCTTCGTGACCGGCTCGAACAAGGCATTATCGCCAGTTGTCCGGATGTGCGGGTGAACGGCGACCCGAAGAACCGGCTGCCCAATACGGCGAATGTCAGTTTCGAGTTCATCGAAGGGGAAGCGATCCTGTACGACCTGAACGACGCCGGCATCGCGGCCTCGTCCGGCTCGGCCTGCACGTCCGGCTCGCTGGAACCGTCGCACGTGTTGCGAGCCATGGGGGTCCCCTTCACCGCCGCGCACGGCTCCGTCCGGTTCAGCCTCAGCCGTTACAACACCGAGACGGAAATCGACTACGTCATCGAGAAGTTGCCCGGAATCGTAGGAAGGCTGAGGGCCCTCTCTCCGTTCGTAACGGCATGAACCGGCAAACGCGTGGAGCGCTATCATGGTGGAACCTCGTCAGAGCGTGAGCGAAATCAAGGACAGCGACATCGTGTTCCGCTGCCCGTACTGTACCAAGAGCCTCGTGATCGACCGGAAAGCGGCCGGTCTGTCCGTGCGCTGTACCGACTGCGGCAAGACCATTCAGGTCCCGGGCGGCGAACGCCCGCCTGAACGGCGCGAGGCCAAGGACCCGTATGCGCGGGTCCGCGAGTTGGAGCGGTCGGTCGAGACCGCGCGCGGCAAGATCCGGCGCTACGAGGCCGAACTGGGCGAAGTGCATGCCCGCCGCGTTCACCTCGAGAAGGAGCATGCCGCCGACCTGCGCACCTTCGAGGCGATCGCCCGCAATCTCGAGACCATCAAGCAGGCACTCCAGAACATCACCGAAGCGCTCGACAAGCGCGAATAGCCGCCCGCCACGCAGACCGGCCCCGAAAAGACGCGAAAGGTGCGCGAAAGGATTGCCACCACGCTACAGTCTCACAGGCAATAGGGCCTGGTGAGCGCGGTGGCAATCCTCGATTCCCGCAACGAGCGCCTTCAGAGGGGGAAGAAGTGCGAACGCAGCAACTTTGAGTTGTTTGCGCCCTGGAAGACGCGGGGCTCACAGAGGCCATCGTGGCGCAAACAGTTCAAAGTTGCTGCATTGTGCCGGCATGACTCTCTGCTTTTCGCGCTCCTTTCGCGCCCTTTCGCGGGCAGAAAAAGAACCGTGAACACTCGCTGAGCGTCACGTCAACAGAGGCGCCAGGTGCTCGCGCAGCTCGCGGCCCAGGTCGCGCGCCTCGTACGCCGCCAGCCGGCGGCGCTGCCCCTCGATCACCGCCGAGCGCAAGGTTCGGTCGCGGGATAACCGGCCCATCAGCTCGGCGATCGCGTCATACGCCTTGTCCCGCAGCAGAATGCCGGCCCCGTCCAGCGTCTCGCGCACGGCGCCGGCGTCGTACGCCAACACGGGCACGTCATGCACCATGCTCTCGAGCAGCGGAATGCAGAACCCTTCGTGTTCGCTCATGCACAGGAACAGGTGCGCGCTGCGATAGTACCCGTTCAGTTCCGTCTGCGGCACGGAACCGGGGAACAGCACGTTCTGCAGGTCCAGTTCTCGTGCGAAGGTCATCAGCCTGTAGCGGTACCGCTCGACACCGGCGTAGGACCCGGCGTGGATCAAGCGCGAGCATGGCTCCACGTAACGCTGGAAGTAGTAGAACGCGCACAGAAGGTCTTCGATCCGCTTGTTCGGCACGCAGCGCCCCACGAACAGGACGTTGACGTTGTCGTCCTGAAGCCGTGCGACCGTCTCCGTGTCGCACCCTCGCCGCAGAAGGCCCAGATCCAGAACGAGGGGCAGCACGCGCACGTCCACGTAGCCCAGCTGGCGCAGTTCGCCGGCGTTGAAGGCGCTGTCGGCCATGACGACCTGTGCTGCACCGCACAGTTGCGCGGCCTGTTCCCGGCCCTTGGCCAGGTTCCGGGCGATCTCGGGCTGAACGAGGCGGAAATACGCCGCCGGCGTCACGTTGTGGTACAAAATCGCCTTGCGGCAGCGCAGCGACGCGAAGAGGTCGTTCACCGGCGAGCCGATGGAAAGGTGGAGCAGAACGACGTCGTCCGGGCGGCAGCCCGGCGCGTAGCCCGCCGCATCGCGCGCTTCCTTGCGCAGTTCAGGCAGGATTCGAGTCGCCTCGCTGTAGATGTGCGACTCCGCGCCCCATCCGCGAAAGATGCCCCGCAGCCCAAGCGCCTCGTTGCTGATCGCGTCCCCGCGGCTGAAACCCGCCACAAACTGATGGATGGCTCTCATGTCGGTTGCCCGTGCCGGCCGCAAGTCTAGAAGGCGAGGCGCCGAAAGTCAAAGGTCATAGGTACCCGTCCAGAAGCGCGCGCAGCTCACCCGCCAGGTCACGCCCCTCATAGACGGCCACGCGCCGGCGCTGCCGTTCGATGAGAGCGCCGCGCAGTCTCGCGTCGGCCAGCACGGCGTGCATGAGCGCCGCGATCAGGTCGTACTCCTTGCGACGCAACAGAATGCCCGCTCCGTCAAGCGTTTCGGGCACGGCCCCCGCGGCGTACGCCAGAACGGGCAGATCGTGAACCATGCTCTCCATCAGCGGGATGCAAAACCCTTCATGTTCGCTCATGCACAGGAACAGATCGGCGCAGCGGTAATAGGCGTTCAGTTCACGCTCGGGCACGGCGCCGGCGAACACGACGTTGCGCAGCTCGAGCGTCCGGGCGAATCGGCGCAAAGCCAGGTAATACGGCTCCATCCCGCTGTAGGACCCGACGTGGATCAGTCGCGCCTCGCATGCGTAGTAGCGCTGAAAGTAGTGGAAGGCGGCCAGCAGGTCCTCAAGACGCTTGTTCGGCACGCACCGCCCGACGAACAGCACGTTCGGGCGGCCGTCGGCGAAACGCTGCAGGATGCCGCCGTCCGTCTCGCCGCGCAGCCGGTCCAGATCCAGCACCAGCGGAAGAACCCGCACGTCGCGATAGCCCATCTGTTCGAGTTCTCGCGCATTGAACGCGCTGACGGCCATGGCCACATCGACCTTGCCCGCCAGCAACCGCGCCTGTTCCCGCCCCCGGGCAAGACTCTCCGCCATGAACGGCTGCAACGCGCTGTAGTATGACGGCGGCGTGATGTTGTGGTACCGGACGGCCTTGCGGCACGGCAACGCGGCAAAAAGGTCGTTCACCGGCGAGCCAATCGAAAGATGGAGCAGGACGAAGTCGTCCGGCCCGACGGCGGCGGCGCAATCGGCTGCATCGAAGGCGTCCCCGCGCAGCGCCGGCAGAATCCGCCTGGGCTCGCTGTAGATTTCCGAGCGCACGCCCCAGCCGCGGAACAGCACGCGCAACTCGCGCGCTTCGTTGCTGATCGCGTCTCCGTTGCTGTACCCGGCGACAAACTGGTGGATCGTCCGCATGTTCTCAGGCGACGGGCAGCCCGTCGAGCGCCGCGATCATCTTCTGCTCGATGACGGGCCAGGCGTATTCGCGCAAGACATAGGCCCGGCCCGCCTCCGCCAGTTGATGCCGCAGCGGCAGATTGTCCAGCAGCAGGCTCAGTTCCCGTTCGAATTCCGGGTAGTGGCGGAACCAGAGCCCGCCGTTGCTCCGTTCGCACTGGAACCGGAGGACCTCGCTTGCGGCGTGCACGAGGCATGGCGTCCGCGCCAGCCAGGCTTCCAGGATGACGATACCGAAACTCTCGTTGACCGACGGATGACAAAACACCGCGGCACCGGCCATGGCTTCCCGCTTCTCCTGTTCAGAGACGACACCCGCGTCCAGCACGTGCTCCGTCATGCCGGCGGGCACGTCGACCGGCCCGCTCCCGGTGAGCACCAGCTTGACGTCCCGCCCCGTCCGCGCCCGGAACGCCAGCATGTAGTCGATCAACAGCGGCGTCCCCTTGAGGAGTTCGCGGCGGCCGCAGTAGACGACGTAGGGCACCTGTATCCCGTGACGGGCGGCGAACCGGTCCGCGCCGGCCTCGAACGGCTCCAACCCCATCCCGACCACCGCGCCGCACGCCGGTTCCAGTTCATACAGGCGGCAGGCCAAGTTGCGCTCCGGCTCGGCATTGAACATGCAGCCGGCGACCTCACGAAACAATCGTCGAAACACGGACAGATACGCAAAGGGCTCGTCATGCAGGCAAGGGACCAGAACGGTCTTGGCCGGCCAGACCTGCGCGGCAAAGTAGGTCAACCCGAACAGGTACGGGCCGGTCACGATGCGATCATACGCCGCCCCCTGCTCGCGAAGGTACTCGCAAAGCGCGCGGCTGTTCACGCTGTTCGCGAGCCACGCCATCTGCTCGGGCTCGGGCACGGCGCCACCGCGGCTTATCCGCGCCTGCGCCCGAAGGAAGACGTCCAGGTCGCGGTTTTCGTCCACCGGAAAGAAGGTAACGTTCACACCGTCGACCACGCGCGTGCCGGCCGGCACCTCGTTGGCCCACGTGAAATGATCCCGCGCACACGTCGTCAGAAACGCCACGCGGCGGCCCGCCCGCGCCGCGTGCACGGCCAGGTTCTTCAGCAGGGTTTCCGCCCCGCCGACAAGCGCGCCCTCGGCAAACCGAGGGCAGACAAAGGCAATACGATCGGCACGGTGCGGCATGAACGGGTCTCCTCGGCACACCGGCGGGCCGTCGGGGCCCGGCCGAAGGTCAGGAAGTCAGAAGTCAGACGGTCGAAGGTCGTCTGCCTGGCGCGTCAGAGGTGAAGATCCCGTTCCGCGACTTTCGCCCTTTGCCGTTCAGACTTTCGACTCTCCGACTTTCGGGCCGTCGCCTTCTCCCCCGCCGGCCTTCGACTCGCTGGCTTCCGCCAGCCGCTTTTCCAGTTCGCGGATCTTACGGCCGTACTTCTCGTCGACACTTTCGACGGCGGTCAGCAACAGCCCGTTCACCTGGTTCTGCTGCGACCAGAGCCGGTAGGTGTAGAACTTGAGCACCTTCCAGATCAGCCCCTTCAGCGCCTTCAGAAGCCTCCCCACAGCCCGCCTGCGTTCGTGAATCTCGAAATCGTTGATATCCACAAAAACCGCGTCACGCAGGCATTCCAGGTAAAAATCGATGAAATCCTCGTCGTCCTTGATGTTGACCAGGTTCCTACGCTCCGCCCGCGCGATGCGGGCGTCGGCGTAGACGCCGCGTCTGGTCTTCTCGGCCACCTCCTCACGGATCTCGGCCACGATCTTCCCGACGTCCAGCCCGTCGGCCCCTATCTCGAATGGCGCGTCGCTCATGACTCGTGCTCCCAGAAACACATGCCGCGGCGTCGGCCGGAGCCCCCTCCGGCGATGGGCAGAAGGGTAGCCGGGGCCCGCCCAAAAGTCAAAGGCTTAAGGGCCTGCTCGGAAATTGCCCGGCATGTTGGGGCCCCGCGTTTCAGGCCCGCGACGGCCGAGCCAATCCGCTGAGGATTTCGATGATTTCGTCGAGCTTTTCGTCCGGCGTTCGGCCTTTCAGCCGCGGAAAGCGCGGACCCGGCATGACAAACTCGTTGCGCCCCCCCTTGAGCATGAGCTTGCCTTGCTGCACCTCGACGGACCGCAACCGCCGCTCGGCGGCCAGGACTCGGATCTCGGCCGTCTTCAGCAGGCGGTTGAGGGCGCCGGGCAGCGGGCCGAACCGGTCGCGAAATTCGTCGCGCAACCGTGCGAGCTCGTCGCGAAACGCGGCTTCGGCCACACGGCGGTAGGCCTTGACGCGCATGCTCTCGTCTTCCATATAGGCGACGGGTATCACAGCCGAGTTGTCGCTGCCCGCGTTCTGAGGGGAGAGGTCCAGAAAGTCGCACGTCAGATCCACATCGACCAGAGGCGGCACACGTTCCCCCTTCTGCCGCGCCACGGTCCGCTTGAGCAGTTGGCAGTACAGGCCGAATCCGACGGCCGTGATATGGCCGCTCTGCTCGGCGCCCAGCAGGTTTCCGGCGCCCCGGATCTCCAGATCGCGCAACGCGAGCTTGAAGCTGGCGCCGAAATGCGAGTACTGCTTGATGGCGCCGATCCGCTTGCGGGCAATCTCGTCAATCCGGCCATGCTCCGGCAGCAACAGATAGGCGTATCCCTTGTGGTGCGAGCGGCCCACGCGCCCGCGCAGCTGGTACAGATCCGCCATGCCGAAGCGGTCGGAGCGGTCGATCAGGATCGTGTTCGCATTGGGAATATCCAACCCGCTCTCGATGATGGTGGTGCACAGGAGCACGTCGCATTCGCCGGCGGCGAACCGTTTCATGACGGCGGCCAGCCGCGAGGAAGGCATCTGGCCGTGCGCCAGCTCGATGCGGGCTTCGGGCACGACACGCGCGAGCCGCCGCATGACCCGCTCGATGGTCATGACGCGGTTGTGCAGGTAGTAGACCTGGCCACGGCGGTTGAGTTCGCGCATGATCGCGTCCCGGATGACGTCGTCCCGGCTGGCGGCGACAATCGTTTCCACCGGCAGCCGCTCCTGCGGCGGGGTCTGAATGGTACTGACGTCTTTTGCGCCCGTCAGAGTCATGTACAGCGTCCGCGGTATGGGCGTCGCGGTGAGGGTGAGCACATCGACCAGCCGGCGCAACTGTTTGAGCCGCTCCTTGTGCTCCACGCCGAAACGCTGCTCTTCGTCGATGATGACCAGGCCCAGGTCCTTGAACCGGACACCGGGTTGCAGCAACGCGTGCGTGCCGATGACAATGTCCACCGTCTGTTCGGCCATCCCGAGCAGGATCGCGCGCTGCCGGCCCTTGCTGCGGAACCGGCTGAGCATCTCCAGCCGGAACGGGTACGCCGCCATGCGCTGGGCGAACGTGTCGAAATGCTGCTGAGCCAGCACGGTTGTCGGAACGAGCACGGCCACCTGTTTGCCGTTCATCACGGTCCTGAACGCCGCGCGCATGGCGACTTCCGTCTTTCCGTAGCCGACGTCGCCGCAGATGAGCCGGTCCATCGGACGCGGACGTTCCATGTCCCGGCGCACGTCTTCGAGGGCCTGCTGCTGGTCTTGCGTCTCCTGATAGGGAAAGGCGGCCTCGAATTCGCGCTGCCAGGGATGATCGGAAGAAAACGCCTGGCCGGGCAGCGCCTCCCGCGACGCCTGCACCTCCAACAACGAGGAGGCCAGGTCCTGAACCGCGAGCTGGGCGCCCGCCTTCTCCCGCTGCCACCGCTTGCCGCCCAGTTTGTGCAGGGCGGGTCCGTGCTTGCCGGTGCCGACGTAGCGGCTGAGCAGGTGGGCCTGCGAGACGGGTACGTAGAGTTTTGCCTGCTCCGCATACTCCAGCGCGAGCACTTCCTGCTTCCGGCCCTGCAGCTCGATCTCGTACAGGCCCAGGTACTTGCCGATCCCGTGCTGCACGTGCACGACCAGATCGCCGGGCATCATCTCCGCCCATTCGCTCACGCGCAGGCCGGCAATCCTCTTCGCCGGTCCGCGGCCAACGGTCGCGCCGGCATATCGGGCTCTGAATTGCTTCGGATAGCCGAACAGATCCTCCTCGCTCACGACCACAACGCCCAACTGCTCGCTGAGGAACCCTTCGTGAATGGTGCCCAGGCACGAGCTGACGGTCGCGCCGGCAAGACCGGCCGGCGCGCGCATCTCCTCAAACCGGTCCAGGCTGCCCGGCGTGTCGAAGAACAGCAGAATCCGTTGGCCGCTTGCCGCGCGGCGGCTCAACGTCGCCAGGAATTCCGAGCGTGAGCGTTCGATGATGTCCGGCTGCGGACCGTCGTGCGCCAACTGAGCGACGCCCTCGACGGGCGAAAAATCCGGCGCGCCCGCGGGGCCGGGCGACCGTGGCGCCATGCCCAGCACCAGTTCCTGCAGGCCGCGGTTGCTGACCCGCGCGTCGATTCCGTCCAACGACAACCGCAACGCCGGTGAGCCGGCCTCGCCCGCCTCCGCGCCGTACAGGCCCGCGCGGTCCCGAATCTGTTCCCGGCCGGACCAGACGAAAAGGGTGTCGTCGGGCAGGTGGGCGAACAGGTCCGCATGGGCGTCGCCTGCCGCCGCCAGCAGAGTCCGTTCTCCGGCAGGCGTGAGGCGCGCTTCCCGCAGGCGTTCCAGGGAGCCTTGTTCCACCGGATCGAAAGTCCGCACCGACTCCAGCACGTCACCGAAGAATTCCAGCCGCAACGGCCACCTCTCCGCCGGCGGCCAGACGTCCAACAGCCCGCCGCGGACCGCCGCCTGCCCCTTCTCTTCCACCTCCGTACGGAAATCGTAGCCCATGGCCGCAAGCGTGTCGGACAGGGCGGTCCGTTCCATCCTCTGGCCGAGCGCCAGGCGCACCGTCCGTTCGCAGAGCAGCCGCGGCGCCACGGCTGCCTGCATCAGCGCCTGGACCGCCGTCACGATGATGACGGGCGATGTGGATTCCTGCATGAACGAAAGGGTCGAGAGCCGTTCCCCGGCGATGTCGGGGTCGGGATCCGCGGCGGCGCCGGCCAGACTCTCCCAAGGCGGATAGCGCAGAACCTGCTCGGCGTCGGGCCCGGCGAACGCCAGCAGATTGCGGTGCATGATATCGAGAGCGGCGGCGCTGTCCGACACCACGACGACGGACCGGCGCAGAACCCGGCGAACGGCCAATGCGGACAGCGCCTGCGCGGATCGCGGCCAGAGAGGCAGGTCGACCGACCGGCCGCCCGCCGCGAGCAGACCGCGCAACGCCTCCGCCTGCCGATGCACAAGGCTGTCCAGATCCACCGCGAAACCTCCCCAGCCGGCCCGCAGACGGGACGCAGGAACGTGAACGGTGCGGGCTTGCGCTTCCGTACGCAGCAGTCGCCGCGGCGCAGACCGTAGCGGCCTCCCGCATCGCGTGTCAAGTGCGAAGCCCGGCCTGGCCCATCCGCGAGTCCGACTCGCGGATGTGATTGCCGTGACGGTCCCATTCGTGTAGAGTGCTCGTCCATGAAGAAAGCGGAACTGGTCGTCGCCCTCGACGTGCCGTCGTCGACGGAAATCGAACCGATCATCGCGGCGCTGCCCCGCGCCGTCGCCACCTACAAGGTCGGGCTGGAGCTGTTCACCAAGGAAGGCTTCACCCCCTTGCGTCTGCTCGCCGACGAGGGAAAGAAGATCTTCCTGGACCTCAAGTTCCACGATATTCCCAGAACCGTCGCGCGGGCGGTCCGCTCCGCCTCGGCGCTCGGCGTTTCCCTGCTGACGGTGCACGCCGCGGGCGGGCGCGAGATGCTGAAAGCAGCCGCCGGCGCGGCCGCGGAAGCCGGACCGGCCGCGCCGAAGCTGATAGCGGTGACGACGCTCACGAGCCTGGGCCCCGAAGACCTTGCGGATCTGGGCATCTCCCGCACGGTGGAGGCGCAGGCGCTGGCGCTCGGCGAACTGGCCCTGACAGCGGGAATTGACGGGCTGGTGACCTCGGTGCACGAGGCCCCCGCGCTGCGCACCCGCTTCGGCGCCACCCCCCTTCTCGTGACGCCGGGCATCCGGTTGCCCGACGATCAGGCGGGCGACCAGAAGCGCGTGGCCACCCCTGCCGCCGCCGTGGCGGCCGGGTCCGATTTCCTGGTCGTCGGCCGTTCCATCCTGGCGGCGGCCGACCCGGCGGCCGCAGCCCGCGCCGTGCTGGCCGATATGGCGCGCGCCCCGCGCCGGGGACGCGACTGAAACTTGGTCGAGAACCCGCCTTCGCGCGGCGCTTCCGCCGTCGTCCCGAGGCGCAGACGCCTCGCGACTTTGGCGCGACAGGTCGGCGGGCGCGGCCCGTGTTCGCGCGGCGATCCAGCCGTTCCGGCGCCGCCGGGCGTGTGAGCGGCCCCCGGACTCCAGCCTTGACATGTGCTGCCGCATCCGCGATAGTAGGCGCCAATATCCGCGGCCGCTCTGCGCCGTCTGCCGTGGCGCCAAAGGGTGCCCGGCCAATCGTGAACACGGGCAAAACGCCCGCTCTCAGGAATGGCCATATCCGATGAGCATCAGAACTGAAGTGATCCCTTTCGTGCTCGGAACGATCGCCCTGTTCGGCCTTTTCGCGATCCTCCTGCGCTGGCTGAGAAAGAAGAAGGGCGCCGCTCTGTCGACGGCGGCCGGAATCCTGGCCGTCGCCTATCTGCTCTATTTCTTCCGCGATCCCGAACGGAAACCGCCGCGCGACCCCTCCGCGATCCTCTCTGGCGCGGACGGCCGAGTCGTGCGCATAGATCGTGTGCAAGAAGAGGAGCATCTGCATGCGAACGCCGTGCGGATCAGCATCTTCCTCAGCCTGTTGAACGTGCATGTGAACCGGGCGCCCATGGCGGGCGAGGTGACCTTCCTGGGCGAGTTCCCGGGCAAACGCTATTTCACTTTTCAGCACAAGGCCTCTGACCACAACACGCACAACACCGTCGTGATCAAAGGCGCGGAAACGACGTGCCTCGTCAAACAGATCGCCGGGCCCGTCACCCGCGACGTCGTCTACTGGCTGGAGCCGGGCCAGTTCATCGGGGGCGGGGAGCGGATCGGCATGATGAAGTTCGGGTCCCGGCTCGACATCTACCTGCCGGCCGCCGACGTCGAGGTCCGGGTTCAGGAAGGAGACTGCGTCCGTGCGGGTGAGACGGCGGTGGCCGTGTTGAAGAAGGAGGCTACGCCTTGAGTTGGCGGCGCTGGGCACCCAACTGTCTGACCGTCCTCGCCCTGCTCTCAGGCGTCACCGCCATCCTCATGACGCTCGACGGCCGGTTCGGGCTCGCCGCGCAATTGATCATGCTGGCCATGATCCTCGACGGGCTTGACGGCAATCTGGCGCGCCTGTTCCATGTCTCCAGCGAATTCGGCGGCGAGATGGACACCTTCGTGGACATCACCGCCTTCGGTCTGGCGCCCGCCATCCTGCTGTATGAGACCGTCCTCCCGGAACATCGAATCTGGCGCGCCGCCATTGCCCTGGCCGTGGTGCTCTCGGGCGTCTTCCGCCTTTCCCGGTTCAAGGTGCAGAACGTGGATCACGGGCAGAAGGGTTACACCGGGCTGCCGATCACGGCCAATGCCGGGTGGGTCGCCGTGCTCGTCTTCCTGAACCACTCCGAACGGTTCGCCGGTTTCTCGATCGGACGCGGCCCGGGCGCTGCCGTATTTCTGACGGGTGTGCTGCTGTTCACGGTTCTGCAGGTATCCAACGTCCGTTATCCCAAACCGACCAAGAAGGCGGCCGCGTTCGCCGTGTGCGTCGTGCTCGTGGTCCTGTTCCTGCTGCCCGGTGTCTCCGTCCCCGCCGCCTATGTGATGCTGCTGCTCGGGCTGGGCTACGTGGGAATCGGCCCCCTCCTGCACAAACGCGTGGCCCCGCCGGCCGCGACGGGCCCGGCCGCGCGCCAGCCCACCGGCGCCTGAGCGCGGACGGCTCGCCTTCCCTGCCCCATCGGCACAGCGCCGCGCCGGCTGTCGGAAGAGCCGGCGCGGCTGTTCTACTCGCGCAACCGACGCAACACCTCTTCCATATCCGCCGGCACGGGGGCCAAGAACTGCAGGGGCTTCCCACTGCCGGGATGCGTCAACCCGAGCCGCAAGGCGTGCAACATCTGCCGCTGCACGCGGACCGGGCTGCACGTCCTTCGCCCCGTCCCGTACTGGGCGTCGCCCAGAACCGGGTGGCCCATGAACGCCATGTGCACCCGGATCTGATGGGTCCGGCCCGTCTCGATCCTGACGCGCAGAAGAGACACTCCCGCCGCGAAATGTTCCAGGACCTCATAGCGCGTCACGCCGGTACGTCCAGTCTTGGGCGTGGCCGACATCTTCTTGCGATCCTGCGTGCTCCTGCCGATCAGCGTCTCAAGCCGGCCGACCGCAGGCTTCGGCAGCCCCCAAACCAACGCCAGGTACTCCTTGCGCACGGCACCCGCTTTGAACTGAGCGACCAGCCCGGCCATGGCGGCATCGTGCTTGGCCACGACCATCACGCCGCTTGTGTTCTTGTCCAGGCGATGCACAATCCCGGGCCGGCGCTCACCCGCTATGCCCGGCAACACCCTGCAATGGTACAGCAGCGCGTTCACAAGGGTGCCCGCGGGATGGCCGGCCGCCGGATGCACCACAAGCCCGGCCGGCTTGTTCACCACCACGATGTCGTCGTCTTCGTGCAGAATGTCAACCGGGATCGGTTCGGGCGCCAGTTCCGTGCCAACGGCAGCGGGAATCTCGATCGTCAGCGAGGAACCGCCGGGCAACGGGTAGTGGGGCTTCTGACGTCGGCCGCGCACTCTGATGGCGCCTGCGCGAATCAAGGCCTGCACGCGGCTTCTCGACAGGCCGGGCGCGTGGCGCGCCACCCAGACGTCAAGCCGCGTCCCGGCGTCGGCTTCCGGAACGACAAAGGTGAGCGGTTGCGGGGCACGGACCGGCGGGCCGATGCCCGGGGATGCGGATGCCTCGCCCGCCGCGGAATGCCATGCTGTCTTGTCCGGCGCCTTCATCGGCTGTCGAGGCGGGCGAAGCCCGCCTTACTCCGTTTCCACCCAGGCGCTTCGCCGTCTCGGCAGTTTCAGCAGCAGAACCGCCCCGATCAGCAGCAGCAGCATGCTGCCCCACTGGTACACCGAAAGGCCCAGCACGCGCACCCGGGGATCGCCGCGCAGGAATTCTATCGCAAAACGCCAGATCGGATACGCGACGAGATACAGCCCGAAGATACTGCCGTCCTTCCGGCGGCGTCGATAGGCGTGCAGCAGCGCAAGCCACAGCAACACGTTGAAAGCCGACTCGTAAAGTTGCACCGGATGCACCGGCATCGAGCGCGCCTGCCCGGCCACACGCAGGGGTTCGGGCGCCCAGCGATCCGGGTACCGGACCGCGAGCCAGCCGTCATAGGGGCTGCCGTAACAGCATCCGTTCAGGAAACAGCCGACCCGCCCGAATGCATGCGCAAGGGGAATGGCGGTGATGGCAAAGTCGGCGACGGGCCAGAGCCTGTAGTGCCGAATGCGGCTGAAGATGAAGGCGCCCAGACACCCGCCCAGGAACCCGCCGTAAAACACCACGCCGCCCTGGTCGATTCGGAAGACCGTCCAGGGCTTGTCCCGGAACGCCTCGAACTCCGCCGCCACGAAAGCGAGACGCGAACCGATCAGCCCCGCCAACAGCAGCCACACGCCGAGATCGGTGCCGAACGCAGGCGGCAGCCGCTCATGCCTGCCGAGGACCGTCCAATGCACGACCGCGGCCAGGAAGCCGAGCGCCGCCATGATCCCATACCAGTGAATCGCCTTGCCGAACAGGGTAAAGCAAACCGGATGCATGATGCCGGTGAGCATAGAAATTTGTGATGGACAACGCAAGGAAAAAAGCCCTATCATAACCGGAGAAGCGGGGCTTTCCTGCGCGATTCTCGCGCCTGCGAAACTCGGTTCTGGGCAGTCTGTCCCTGCAAGCAGCATCGGCTCCAGAGGGCGTCGTGTCAACCAGCCAAGACCCGGACATCCTGGGTGAAAGTGTAAGCGAGCTGCGCTGCCGGAAATGCCAGCACGTGATGAACACAACCGGGGCGAGTCCGTTCGCCGAAGTGGACTGCCCGAAATGCGGGACCCGGCAGCCGGTTCCGGCCAGGCTGGGCACCTTCCTCCTCCTGGACAAGCTCGGTTCGGGCGGCATGGGTACCGTGTACCGCGCCTTCGACCAATCGCTCGGCCGGTACGTCGCGCTGAAGGTCATGCACGCCTCGCTGAGCGAAGACCAGCAGTTTGTGGAAAGCTTCCTGCGGGAAGCGCGGGCCGCGGCCGCCCCCAACCACCCCAATATCGCGCAGATCTACTCTTTTGGCCAGGAATCGGGCCGGCCCTATATCGTCATGGAGTTCCTCGACGGGGGCCGGCTGGACGAAATCATGTCGTCCGGCAAACCGCTGGACGAGGAACTGGTCTGTGAAATCGGGATCGGCGTCGCGCAGGGCCTGCGCGCCGCCAACCAGAAGGGCATCGTCCACGGCGACATCAAGCCGGCCAACATTCTGTTCGGCCCGAACCGGATGCCGAAAGTGGTGGACTTCGGCCTGGCCAACTTCATCCAGGAACGCCAGGCGCACCAGGGCGAGATATGGGGGACGCCCTACTACATCGCGCCGGAGAAGGTACGCAGGCAAAAGACCGACTGCCGATCCGACATCTACAGCCTGGGTGCCACCCTGTACCATGCGCTCGTGGCGAAACCGCCCTTCGACGGGAAGACCGCGCTCGGCGTCGTGCAGGCCCGCCTGCTGCATCCGCCGCGCGACGTGCGGTCCAGACGGCCGGACATTCACGACCAGGTGGCGCGCACCATCAAACGGATGCTCGAAGCCGATCCGACGCATCGGTACCCCACCTACGACTCGCTCTTGTCCGACCTGCACCGAGCGTCGAATGCCGTCAAGAGGGAACGGACCGAGCCGAGGCAGCAGGCGCCCGCCAAGACGTCCAAGGGGGTCTGGATCGGCATGGCCGCCGTGGTGGTCGTGATCGTGGCGGCCATGATCGGCATCGGCATCCACAACCGCGCGGTGGAGGAGCAGCGCCGCAAGGACGCGGAACGGGCTCAACGTGAGGCGGAGGCATTCCAGCGGCAACTGCAGCGGGAAGAAGAAGAACGGATCCGCGGGCAGAAAGAAGCCGAACGGGCGGCGTTGCTTCGCCAGCAGAAGATCGACGAACAGGCCGAGCTGCAACGCCTGGCGAAGCTCGCCGAAGAACAGCAGAAACAAGAAGAGGCACGGCGGCTCGCCGAGGAACGGGCCAGAAAACAGCGCGAGGAACTCGCGGCGCAGAGACAGGCCCGAGAAGCCGAACTGGCACGGCAGAAGAAGATGGAAGAGGAGGTCGAACGCGTTGAGAACGCCGTGGAGGCCAATGCCCGGCTCGTGAAAGTCAACGCCTTCGCCGAGGCCGGCCAGCGGCTGAAGGTGGACCTCTCCGACATCGAGAGCGAACAGGCCAAGCAGAAGATATCCGTGGCCGCGGAGCGGTATGAACGGCTGACCGAACTCAAGGCGTTCATCATCGAACAGCTCAATCGCGGCCGCCTGGCCTACGGCTGGCTGGCGCGCGGTACGTCGCGCGACGTCTACGGTGCGAGCGAGGAGGGCGTCAAGCTCAGCGATGTCGTCGTGCCCTGGGACCGGGTCAGCCTGCTCCAGTTCCGAAAATTCGCCAACCAGTTCCTGACGCTTGACAATTTCCGAACCGTCCGCGAGCTGGCCGAGAAGGAAGTGGCCCTCGCCATTCTGTTCTATGAACACGGGTACCTGCCGCAGGCCGAGTCGGCCGTCGCGCAGGCCGCCCGGCATCACGAAGAAGCCGAAGCCATTGCAAAGCGCTGCATGCCGCGCCTGTACGAGGCCAGTCCCGAGGACGCCCCCGTGAGCACCGATACGTCCGTGCAGGCACTGCCGTTTGTCGAAGGATTCGAGGAACTCAAAGCCGGCAGCATCAGCGGGCAACGCGGTTGGCAGGCCAGGGGCGAAGGGGCCGTGGTGCAGACGGAGGTCATCCATTCCGGAAAACAGGCGTTGGCGCTCAAATCGGCCGGCGTCATGAAGCTGCTTGGCAGCCGCGCCGGACGGACGGTGTGGACCGACATGTACGTCAGGCTGGAAACCCATGGCGCCAGACAGCCGCCCCGTGTCTGGCAGGATGCGACGGTGGCGTTCTTCCTCGATTCGCGCGGCCGGCTTGCCGTCTACGACGGGACCTCGCGCAAGTGGGAGAAGCCGGCCGCCAAGCGGGTCCGTCCCGGCGCCTGGGTCCGGATCACGCTCATGCAGGACTACGGGGCTCAGAAATGGGCCGTCTTCCTCGACGGCCGGCTTCTGGCCGAGAATCTGGGTTTCGCGAACCGCAAATCCGCTTTCACCGCGTTCCTGCTCGCCGGCGGCAAGCAGGGCACGTTCCTCGACGACCTCACCATCTCCACCACCAAACCCGGCGATCTCGACTAGCACTATGAAGACGGCCTACCTCGGCATCGACGTTGGAGCGACGAAGACGGCGGTCTGCGTGGGAACACGGCACGGGGAAATTCTCGGCTCGGCCCGCATGCCGACCGACGCCACGAAGCCCGTCGACTCCTATTTTCAGCGCCTGCTGCCCCTGTGCGGAGACGTGATCGGGCAGGCGGGCCTGGCCGCCGACCAGGTCAAGGCCGTCGGCGTCGGAGCGCCCGGCCCGCTGGACACCCGGCACGGAATCATTCTGGAGTCGCCGAACATGCCGGCGTGGCAGGACGTCCGGATCGTCGAACGGCTGGAGAACGGGCTGAAGCGGCCCGTCTTCTTCAACAACGACGCCAATGCCGCCGTGCTGGCCGAGTACTACTTCGGCAGCAACCGCGGCGTGAAGAATATCGTCTACCTTACGCACAGCACCGGTATGGGCGGCGGCATCATCGCCGACGGGCGCCTCGTCCAGGGCGCAACCGACACCGGCGGCGAAGTGGGCCACCACATCCTCGAACTGGACGGGCCGCCCTGCGGGTGCGGGCTGAAGGGCTGCTTCGAGGCGTTCTGCGGCGGACTCAATGTCGCCAACCGCCTGCGCGACCGCATCAAGGCCGAGAAGATATCGACCGCCGTCGTGGCCAAGGCCGGCGGCGACCCGGACAAGATCGATTTCAAGGCCTTTCTCGAAGCCGCAAAGGACGGGGACGCCTTCGCGCTGCGGGAGTGGCAGACCTACGTCACGCGGCTGGCCCAGGGAGTCGGGAACCTCATCATGATTCTCAACCCCGAAGTGATCATCCTCGGGACCATCGCCGTGCATGCCGGCGACTTCCTGATGGATCCGCTGCGCGAGGAACTGAAACGGTTCGTGTGGGAGTGGCCGCTAAAGGCCTGCAAGCTGGCCGTCAGCACGCTGGGCGCCCGCATCGGCGAACTCGGGGCACTCGCCGTCGCGCTTGGCGGCGAACACCGCCAGTGGGCATGATCCGCGCCCGAACTACATCCCCTCCTCGGTGCCCAGCTTGCGGTAGAGCGTGGCCAGGCTGATCTTCAGAGCCTTGGCGGCCTTCTCCTTGTCGCCGTCCACGTAGGAAAGAACCTGCTTGAGATACTCGTTCTCCTTCGCACGCAGAAACGTCTTCAACGACTTCCCGCGGTAGCCTTCGCCGGCCCCGGAAACGCCCAGCGTGCCGCCGCCGCTCGCTCGAGCCGAATTCACGATCTTCGGCGGCAGCGCGTCCAGCGCAATCTTGTTCTCCTGCGCGAACATCAGCGCATGCTTCAACGCGTTCTGAAGCTCCCGCACGTTGCCCGGCCAGCCGTAGTTCTCCAGGACCTCGCGCACGTCCGGCTCAATCACCGGCAACTCGCGGTCCGGTCCCACCTCCTGCTGCAGAACCTGATAGGCGATCGGCAGGATGTCTTCCCGGCGCTCCCGCAGCGGTTTGATCTCGATGGGGATCACGCTGAGCCGGTAGTACAGGTCCTCCCGGAACGTGCCCTGGTCGATCAGCGTGCGCAAGTCGCTGTTCGTCGCCGCGAGCACACGGGAGTCCACGGGTATGTTCTCGTTGCTCCCCACGCGGCGCACCTCTTTCTCCTGCAACACGCGCAGCAGCTTGCCTTGAATGCTCAGCGGCGTCGAGCCCACTTCGTCCAGGAAGATCGTGCCCCCGTTGGCCGCCTCGAACAG